>DATHTV010000137.1:0-4663 GCA_035462845.1 Jiangellales bacterium | reverse complement strand
CCGGGACGGCGCAGGTCGTCGTCCGGGACGAGGCGCTGGCCCACGGCCTGCGCAACGAGTACTGCGTCAAGGTCTCGGGCGAGGTGACCCGCCGCCCCGCCGGCAACGAGAATCCCGACCTGCCCACGGGCGACATCGAGGTCGTCGCGCACCGCCTCGATGTGCTCAGCGAGTCGGCGCCGCTGCCCTTCCAGGTCGACGAGCACCCGGGGGAGTCGGGCGTCGGCGAGGACGTCCGGCTGCGGCACCGGTACCTCGACCTGCGGCGCCCCGGGCCTGCGCGGGCGCTACGCATGCGCAGCGAGGTCAACCGGGTCGCCCGCGAGCTGCTCCACGGCCGCGGCTTCGTCGAGGTCGAGACCCCGACGCTGACCCGGTCCACCCCCGAGGGGGCGCGCGACTTCCTCGTGCCGGCCCGGCTGCAGCCGGGCCACTGGTACGCGCTCCCGCAGTCGCCGCAGCTGTTCAAGCAGCTGCTCATGGTCGGCGGGGTCGAGCGCTACTACCAGATCGCCAGGTGCTACCGCGACGAGGACTTCCGCGCCGACCGCCAGCCGGAGTTCACCCAGCTCGACGTCGAGATGTCCTTCGTGGAGCAGGACGACGTCATCGAGGTCGGCGAGGAGCTGGTCGCGGCGCTGTGGCGGGAGACGATCGGCTACGAGCTGCCGCGCCCGCTGCCGCGGATGACCTACGCCGAGGCGATGGCGCGGTTCGGGTCCGACAAGCCGGACATGCGGTTCGGGGTCGAGCTGGTCGAGCTGACGGAGCACTTCGCCGCGACGCCGTTCCGGGTGTTCCAGGCGCCGTACGTGGGGGCGGTCGTGATGCCCGGCGGCGCGGGACAGACCCGCAAGGAGCTCGACGGGTGGCAGGACTGGGCCAAGGCGCGCGGGGCGCGCGGCCTCGCGTACGTGCTGGTCCAGGAGGACGGCTCGCTCGGCGGGCCGGTCGCCAAGAACCTCGGCGAGGAGGAGCGCGCCGGTCTGGCCGCGGCCGCGGGGGCGCGGCCGGGGGACTGCGTCTTCTTCGCCGCCGGCGAGCCGGGGAGCGCCCGTAGCCTGCTCGGCGCGGCCCGGCTGGAGATCGGCCGGCGATGTGGCCTCCTGGCCGACGGGGAGTGGGCCTTCGTCTGGGTGGTCGACGCCCCGATGTTCGAGTGGGACGTGGAGGGGAAGCGGTGGAACGCCGTCCACCACCCGTTCACCGCCCCCAGCACCGCCTGGGCCGACCGGTTCCAGGACTCGCCCGGCGAGGCGCTGGCGTGGGCGTACGACATCGTCTGCAACGGCAACGAGATCGGCGGCGGCTCGATCCGTGTCCACCGGGCGGAGATGCAGCGCCGGGTCTTCCAGGTGCTGGGGATCTCGGACGAGGAGGCGCGGGACAAGTTCGGCTTCCTGCTCGACGCCTTCGCCTACGGCCCGCCACCGCACGGCGGCATCGCGTTCGGCTGGGACCGCATCTGCATGCTGCTGGCGGGGGCCGACTCGCTGCGCGACGTGATCGCCTTCCCCAAGACCGGCGGCGGCCTCGACCCGCTCACCGGCGCACCGACGCCGATCACGCCGGCCCAGCGCAAGGAGGCCAACATCGACGTGGTGCCGGTCGACGCCGACCGGGCGGTCGAGCCGCTGGGCCCGAGGCACGGCGTCATCCCCGACGAGCGGCGCAACTAGCGTCGCGCGTGGCGACCGGCGGCGGCGCCGACACCGCTGGGGACGGCGTCGCCCTCGCGCAGGCCGATGCGGTCGTGCAGGCGGCGCAGCGGGCCCGGCGCCCACCAGTTCCACTCGCCGAGCAGGGTCATCGTGGCCGGGACGAGCAGGATGCGCACGACGGTGGCGTCGATGGCGACCGCGAGGGCCAGGGCGACGCCGGTCTCCTTGATCACCAGCAGGTCGCCGAGCACGAAGCCGGCGAAGACCAGGCAGATGATCAGCGCCGCCGACGTGATGATGCGGCCGGTCTTCTGCAGGCCGGCGCGCACGGCGGCGTCGTTGTCGAGGCCGCCGTCGCGGAGCTCCTTGACGCGGGCGAGCAGGAAGACCTCGTAGTCCATCGACAGCCCGAAGGCGAAGGCGAACACCAGGATCGGGATCGTCGACTCGATGCCGCCGGCTGAGCTGAAGTCCAGCACGCTCTCGAAGCGGCCGTCCTGGAAGACCCACACGAGGGCGCCGAAGGTCGCGCCGAGCGACAGGACGTTCATCACCAGCGCCTTGACCGGGATGAGCAGCGACCCGGTCATGAGGAAGAGCAGCACGAACGTGGCCACGACGATCCACAGCAGCGCGACCGGTGCCGTGCGAGCGATGCCGTCCTCGAAGTCGACGAGGCCCGCCGCCTGCCCCGTGACCCAGGTGTCGAAGTCGGGCCGGTCGGCGCGCAGGTCCTCGACGACCTGCTGCGCGACCCGGCCCTGGGCCGGGCCCTCCGTGCGTACGTCGAGGACCACGAGGTCGCCCACCGTGCGCGGCGGCCCGACAGCGGTCACCCCGGGGACCTCGGTCACCTGCTCCGACCAGGCGGCCACCTCCTCGACGGGGGCGTCGGCGACGACCTGCACCGGGGGGAAGGCGAGGGCCGGGAACCGCTCCTGGACGTCCAGGAACACCTCGCGCTGCGGTGCCCCCGGGGGCAGCAGCTCGGCGCCGCTGTTGCGCAGCTCCAGGTGGAGGACCGGCGAGGCGACCAGCAGGAGGAGAGCGGTCGTGGCGCAGACGACCAGCACCGGCCGGCGCTGCACCCGGTCGGCCAGCCGGCTGAAGAAGCCCTCGTCGGGCGGGATGTCGCCCAGCCGGGCCACCACGCCACGGATCAGCGGGACCCGCGCCAGGACGCCCGGCCGGGCCAGCCACCGGCTGGTCAGCACCGCCAGCGCCGGCACGAGCGTCAGGGCGACCACCAGGGCGACGACGACGACGCTCACCGCGGCCGCACCCACCGCGCGGATGATGTCGATGTCGAAGAAGAGCAGCGCCGTCACGCTGATCGCGACCGTGATCGCGCTGAACACCACCGTCCGGCCGGCGGTCGCCATCGTGCGCGCCGCGGCCGCCTCCCGGGCCGCCGCGTCCGGAACGAGCCCCTGCGCCACGCCGGCCCGCCGGACCTCCTCCCGGAACCGGCTCACCATCAGCAGCGAGTAGTCGATGCACAGCCCGAGGCCCAGCACCGTCACGACGTTGACGACGCTGGCGTCCAGGTCGATCACGTACGAGAACGCCAGCAGGCTGGCGAGGCCGCCCGCGATGGAGGCGAGGGCCCCGAGGATGGGCACGCCGGCCGCGGCCAGGCCGCCGAAGATCACGACCATGACGAGCAGGCTCAGCGGGAGCGCCACGCCCTCGCCGGTGCGCAGGTCCTCCTCGACCTGGCTGGTGATGTCCTCGACGAGGAGGGGGAGGCCACCCACCCGTCCCGTCGAGCCCGGCACCGACGCCGCCACCGCCCCGAGCCGGCTCACGACCGTCTCGACGGCGGCGTCCTCCTCGTCGGCGGTCAGCCCGCGCTCGAGCGCCACCGAGACGAGCACCGAGCTCCCGTCCGCCGCCACCAGGTCCGGTCCGGCCGTCGTCGGCTCGAGCACCGTGGCGACGCCGGGCACGCCGGTCAGGTCCTCCCGCACGGCGGTCAGCGCGGCCGCCACCGCCGGGTCGGCCGGGTCGGGCGTCTCCAGCAGCAGCTGGATGCCGGGACCGGTCTCCGCCCGGTCGCTGAGCAGCTCACGGCCCTCGAGCGACTCGCTCGGCAACGTGGGCTCGCCGCTGGTGAGGCGCGAGAAGAGGGACTCACCGGTCAGCACGCCGCCGACCGCCGCGGCGTACCCGACGACGGCGAGGACCGCCCACAGCAGGACGACCGCGAGGGCGTGCCGCGCGAGGGCGCGGCCGAGGGCGGGCAGCACGCGGGCCTCCCTGCGACGGGTCGGGTACCGGCCGCGCCACGACGGCCAGGGGCAGTGTGCCCGAGCCCGTGGACCGTCGCAGGGGACGTACGCTCGCTCGGGTGTCCGACGGAACCCTCTTCGAGCCCGAGCGCAGCCTGCCGGCCGGCTCGCTCGCCGGCTCGTTGAGCGGCGCCGTCGACGACCCGGGCGCACCGCTCGCCGTCCGGATGCGACCGCGCACCCTCGACGAGGTCGTGGGGCAGGAGCAGCTGCTGGGCCCCGGCTCGCCGCTGCGGCGCCTGGTCGAGGAGGACCAGCCGATGTCGCTGGTGCTCTGGGGCCCACCGGGCACGGGCAAGACCACGATCGCCTCCGTGGTCAGCCGCGCCACCGACCGTACGTTCGTCGAGCTGTCGGCGGTCACTGCCGGGGTCAAGGAGGTACGGGCGGTCATCGACCGCGCGCGCCGCGACCTGGTGGCCGGTGGGCGCGGCACCGTGCTCTTCGTGGACGAGGTCCACCGGTTCTCCAAGACCCAGCAGGACGCGCTGCTCCCCGGGGTCGAGAACCGCTGGGTGACGCTGGTGGCGGCGACGACCGAGAACCCGTTCTTCTCGATCGTGTCGCCGCTGCTGTCCCGGTCGCTCCTGCTCACCCTCGAGCCGCTGCACGACGACGACGTGGCGGCGGTGGTCCGGCGCGCGCTCGTCGACCCGCGCGGCCTGGGCGGCGACGGGTCGATCGACGACGACGCCCTCGAGCCCATCGTGC
>DATHTV010000136.1:0-14246 GCA_035462845.1 Jiangellales bacterium | reverse complement strand
CACCCGCGGGTGCAGGGTCTTGACCCGCCCGTCCAGGCACTCGGGGAAGCCGGTGAGCTCCTCGACGGGCGTCACCGGCACGCCGGCCGCCTCGATCCGGGCCGCCGTGGACCCGGTCGACACCAGGGCGACCCCGGCCGCGTGCAGACCCCTGGCCAGCTCGTCCAAACCGGTCTTGTCGTAGACGGAGACGAGCGCTCGCCGCACAGGTCGCCGGTCGGCCGGTGGCTGGTCGGCCGGTGGGTGGTCGGCCGGTGGGTGGTCGGCCGGTGGTTGGCCGGCCGGTGGCTGCTCGGTCATGGGACGGTCACCTTCCTGGCTCGGACGGTCCAGCCCGCGCGGGCCATGCGGCCCACCCACTCGACGAGCAGGCGACGTTCGACCGACTTGATCCGCTCGTGCAGGGCTGCCTCGTCGTCGCCCTCCTCGACGGCCACCGCCGCCTGGGCGACGACCGGCCCGGTGTCGACGCCGGAGTCGACGACGTGCAGCGTGCAGCCGGTGACCTTGACCCCGTACGCAAGCGCGTCGCGCACGGCGTGCGCGCCCGGGAAGGCCGGCAGCAGCGCGGGGTGCGTGTTGACGACGCGGTCGGGGAAGCGCCCCAGCACGGCGGGGCCCAGGAGCCGCATGAAGCCGGCCGAGACCACCAGGTCGGGGCGGTGGGCCGCGATCGCCGCCCCGAGGGCAGCGTCCCAGGAGGGGCGGTCGGGGTGGTCGGCGGGCCGCTCGACGAAGGTGGGCACGCCCGCCGCCGCCGCGCGCTCCAGTCCCCCGGTGCCGTCCCGGTCGCTGCCGGCCGCGACGACCTGTGCCCCGTACGCGGGGTCGGCGCAGGCCTCGAGCAGGGCGGCGAGGTTGCTGCCGGTCCCGGACACCAGGACGACGAGCCGGGCCGGCGGGGCCGGGGGCTGCCGCACGGCGGGCTCCTCGGGGCTGGGGACGGGCGTGCGCGGGTCGGGTCGGTGTGACCGCGAGCGGGGCCGTCGGCGAGGATAGCGGCACCCCGGACCGGCGCGGCCGGGTGCGTCCGCGCCCAGCCAGGAGGAGACCGGTGCCCGACTCCCGCGGCGACGCACCCCCGGAGGACGGCGGTCCGCGGCCCCCCGACGGCCCCCGCCCGCCGGGCACGCCGGGCCCCAACCCGTACGAGCTGGGCAGCGAGCCGCCCCCGGGCAGCACGGAGCGTCAGCCGCCCCCGCGGCCTACCGGCTCCGGCCCCCGCCGACCGGTCCGCAGCCACGCCGAGCAGGACAAGGCCGTGCGCCGGCGCGTCCGCGGCACGGCCCTGCTGGCGGCGGTGGCGGCCGTCTCGGCGGTCGTGCTCCCGCCCGTCGGGTTCGCCCTGGGGATCGCCGTCCTCGTCAGCGGCGTGCGGATACGACGCGACGAGGCGGCCCGGCACCTGGGCGCCACGGTCACGGTGGTGCCCATCGTCGCCGGGACCTTCGCCGTCCTGGTGGGCGCCGGGCTCACCGCGCTGGCCGTCTACCTCGGCAGCGAGCTGACCGAGTGGCGGGACTGCATGGCCGGGGCCAACACCCGGATCGCCGAGGCGAACTGCCAGGACGAGCTCCGCCGGGTGGTCGAGGAGAAGCTGCCGGGGGGCGGCGGCTGAGCCGGGCGCGCGTCACTCGACCGGGCCGCCGGCCTCCGTGACGGGTCAGGTCGCGTTCGAGCGGCGCCACCGGAGCACCAGCGCGGTGAGGACTGCCACGGCACCCACCTCGGCGAACGACGTCAGGGCCACCCAGCCCTGGTCCGGACCCACCTCCGCCAGCCGTCCCGTGCCCAGCGAGCCCCCGGAGAGGCCGGCGAGCACCGCCATGACCACCCCGGCGACGGCCCCGCTGCCGAGGGCGTGCAGGGCGAGGCGCCACCACGGCCCGTCGGGCGCCGCCCGTCGGACGGCCACGCCCGAGAGAACCCCGGCCGCGACGGGCACCGCCAGGACGGCCCAGGCCACCGCGCCGCCCGAGGAGGTCGGCAGGGCTCCCAGCGCGGGCAGGGCCGGCACCATCCCGACCTGGACGCCGCCCGGGGCGATGGCGGTGCCCGCCCCGACGGCGAACCCCGGCCCCACGGCGTACGACGCGGCCCAGACGGCCGCGTTGGGCACCAGCGAGGCCCCCAGCACCCCGAGCAGCGCGCCGCCGAGCAGGCCGGGGTCGAGGGCGGTCGCGACCTCGGCGACCCGGCCGGCGTTGGCGAGTGCGGCCACGGCCACGAGGAGACCGCCGGCCGCGACCAGCGCGGCCACGGCCACGGCGCCCCCGCGCAGCGCGGGACGGAGCACCGGCGGCACCCGAACGAACAGGCGACCGAGCAGCCCGGCCTCGGCGGCGATCCCGGTTCCGGCGCCTGCGGCGGCGACGAGCCCGGCGAGCACCGCCGCCTCGGCGGGGACGGTGACGGCCGCGCCACGGTCGACCAGCCCGGCGACGGCCGCGGCCAGGGTCGCGTACCCGACCGACACCGCAGCCGTGAGCTCGGCAGCCGCCCAGGGTCCGGAGACCGCGGAGGAGTGCGCCGCCCAGCGGCCCGCGCGGTAGAGCAGGAGCAGGGGGACCAGGGCCAGCCCCCACGGCGCCAGCTGCCACCAGGCGCCGCCGACCTCGACCCCCACCCGGTGGGCGGCCAGCCACACCTGCCCGGCCAGCCTGAGTGGTCCGCCGAGCGGCGCCTCGGCCCCGGACGCCAGCCAGACGAGCAGCACGGGCAGGCCGAGCAGCCCGAGGCCCGCGAGGACGCTCCACGAGGCGGCACCAGCCGCTGCCAGCCACGGCAGCCGCGCCCCGGCGGTCGGGGCGGGACGCCGGAGCAGCGGGCGGGTCAGCAGGTCGACCATCGGCTCCATGCTCGCAGCGGGCCCGGCGCTCGCCCGGCAGGAACACGCGTGCAACCGGATCCGCGCCTCGCGGGTCTTCCAGGACGAGACTGCCGGGACCGCCCGGGTGATGACAGGTCCGGTGAGGGGCCGGTCGACGGATCCGGTCGACGAATCCGGTCGACGGGTCCGGTCGACGAATCCGGTGAGGGGAGCCGAGGGAGCGATGAGCGACTCCGACGACTTCGACGCGTTCTACCACGCGACGAACCGCCGGCTGCTCCAGCAGATGTACGCCATGACCGGCAACCTCTCCGACGCGCAGGACTGCGTGCAGGAGGCGTACGCCAGGGCGTGGCAGCACTGGCGCACGGTGCGCGACGCCGACGACCCGGCGGCCTGGGTGCGGACCGTCGCCTGGCGCATCGCGGCCAGCCGCTGGCGCAAGGCCAAGGGCGGCCTCAGGGCGCTGGCCCGGCACGGCACCCCGGATCACCATGCCGAGCCGTCGCCCGACAACGTCGCGCTCGTCAGCGCCCTGCGACGCATCCCCGAGGCGCAGCGCCGCGCCGTCGTGCTCCACCACCTCGCGGGCCTGTCGGTCGAGGAGGTGGCCCGGGAGACCGGCGCCCCCTCGGGCACGGTCAAGGCCCGGCTGTCCCGTGGTCGTGCCGCCCTGGCCGAGCTGCTCCGCGACGAACCCCGTGAGGAGGGCCACCGTGTCCGCTGACTTCGACACCGACCTCGCCCGCCGCCTCTCCGACCTGGACCGGACCACCTCGCGGATCCCGCTGCGCGACGCCGACGCGGTCCGGCGGCGTGGCCGCCAGCGGGCGCACCGGCAGACGGCCGGTGCCGTCGCGGCCGCGCTCGCGGTCGTCGGCATCGGCGTGGCCACCGTGACCGGTCCGTCCGACCGGGCCGCCGAGCCGGTGCCCGTCGGACCGGTCCCGTCGACGACCGCCGACCCCGTCACGCCTGCGCCCGCCGCGTCCTGGAGCCTGGACCAGCCGCTCGAGGGGACGCTGCCGCTCGACCGGCTGCCCCCGGTCGGCTCCTACGGGGACTCGGAGCCGTGGGGCGACGGCTCGGGCGCGCTCGAGCAGTGGCAGGACCGGGCCGCCTGCGGCGAGGTGACTGCCGTCGCCGGGGTCCGCGCCAGCACGGCGACGGCCGCCACGAGCCTGGACGCGGTCCTCCGGCAGCAGGTCCTCGGCTTCGACGACGCGCAGTCCGCCCGGGCCGCGTACGAGTCCTGGCAGCAGGCCTGCGCCGCCGCCTCTGCGGTGACCACGACCCCCGTCACCGGCGGCCCGGTGGTCGCAGCCACCGCGGAGGCGGTGGACCAGGAGTACGACGGGGCGCTCTCGTCCGCGGTGTGGCTGGGCTCCAACGTGGTCGTCGTCGTCGACGTCGTCGGCAACATCGCCCCTGCCGACCTCGATGTGCTCGACGACGGTGTCGCCCAGACCGCCGCGCTGCTGGCCGAGCAGGTGGCGACCGCGCTGGGCGGTGGGTCCCCCGGCACACCGTGAGGCCTGCGCTGCCCGGACCCACGCCCGGACCGTACGGTGCTGACCATGACTGCTGTCCTGCCCGCGAGCCGCGCCGAGGTGGCTGCCCTCGACGTCGCCGACCCGCTGGGGCCACTGCGGGAGCGCTTCGACCTGCCGGACGGCCTCGTCTACCTCGACGGCAACTCGCTCGGCCCGCTGGTCCGCGGCGTCCGCGAGCGAGTCGCGCACGTCGTGGCGGAGGAGTGGGGCCGCGACCTGATCCGGTCGTGGAACACGGCGGGCTGGTACGAGATGCCGCGCCGCCTCGGTGACCGGATCGGCCGGCTGGTGGGCGCGGGCCCGGGCACCGTGGTCGCCGGGGACTCCACCAGCGTCCAGCTCTTCAAGGTCCTCGTCGCGGCCGCCCGGTTGCGCCCGGACCGCCGGGTCCTGCTCACCGAGCCGGGCAACTTCCCGACCGACTCCTACGTCGCGGCGTCGGTGGCGCGGCTGCTCGACCTCGAGCTGCGGTGGGCCGAGCCCGAGGACCTCGCCGGCGCCCTCGACGGGGACGTCGCCGTCGTCGCGGTGAGCCACGTCGACTACCGCACGGGCCGGATGCACGACGCTGCGGCGGTGACCGCCGCCGTGCACGACGCAGGGGCCGTCATCAGCTGGGATCTCGCCCATTCCGCGGGCGCGGTGCCGGTCGAGCTCGACGGCTGGGACGCCGACCTGGCGGTCGGCTGCGGCTACAAGTACCTCAACGGCGGACCGGGGGCGCCCGCCTTCGCCTACGTGAACCGGCGCTGGCAGGACCTCGTCGACCAGCCGCTCGCCGGCTGGTGGGGGCACGCGGACCCGTTCTCGCTCGAGCGCCACTACCGGCCCGCTCCCGGCATCGCCCGGATGCTGGTCGGCACGGCCCCGGTCCTGTCCATGAGCGCCCTGGACGCCGCGCTGGACGCCTTCGACGGCGTCGACATGTCCGACGTACGGGCGAAGTCGCTCGCCCTCACCGACCTCTTCGCCAGCCTGGCGGCCACCCGCCTCGCGCCGTACGGGGTGCAGGTCGAGGTGCCCGCGGACCACGCCCGACGGGGGTCGCAGGCGTGCCTGCGGCACCCCGAGGCGTACGGGATGGTGCAGGCCCTGATCGCCCGTGGAGTGGTCGGCGACTACCGCGAGCCGGACCTGGCCCGTTTCGGCTTCACCCCGCTCTACCTGCGCTTCGTCGACGTCTGGGACGCGGTGGAGCAGGCCCTGGAGGTGCTCGAGAGCGAGGAGCAGCGCCGGCCGGAGCACCGGGTCCGCGCCGCCGTCACGTGACCCGCCGCGTGGCGGTGGTTGCCCCGCCCCCGCGCCACCCCGACGATCGGGGGTGGCAGGGGGACCACCACCACGAGGAGTGCAGATGACCACACCCCAGGACCCGGACGCGCCACGGCCGCCGGACCCTTCCGACCCGGCGCACGGGCAGCAGCCCCCCGCGCCGGACCACGGCCAGGCGCCGCCTCCCCCACCCCCGGCGTCGGGCCCGGACTACGGCCAGGCGCCGCCGCCTCCGCCGCCGTCGCAGGGCTACGGCTCCGTCCCTCCCCCGCCCCCGCAGTACGGCGGCGAGGGGTACGGGCAGCAGGGCCACGGGCAGCAGGGGTACGGGCAGCAGGGGTACGGGCAGCAGGGGTACGGCCAGGTGCCGCCGCCCGCGTACGGCGGGTACGGCACGCCCGGCAGCGAGCTCCAGCCCGGCGGCCCGGCCTTCGCGGACTGGCCGCTGCGGGTGCAGTCGGCCCTGGTCGACTGGCTGGGGCCGAGCATCGCGGTCGCCTTCGTGTCGGTCTTCAGCCGCGGCAACACCCTGGTGTCGCTGCTGGGCCTGGCCGCCCTGGGCTGGGCGCTGTACAACGCCTACCTGGGCGGGAGCACGGGCCAGTCCTACGGCAAGAAGATGGCCGGGACCCGCCTCGTGCGCGCCGGCGACGGTCAGCTGCTCGGCGGCGGCATGGGGATCGTGCGCTACATCCTGCACATCGTCGACGCCCTGCCCTGCTACCTCGGGTACCTGTGGCCGCTCTGGGACCCGAAGCGGCAGACCTTCGCCGACAAGATCGTGAGCACCTACGTCGTCAGGGTGTGACGCAGGGGCCGGACCGACACGGACCGGGGCCCGGACGACGCCGTCGTCCGGGCCCCGGTCTCACGGCGTCGGGGTGCCAGGGATTCTCAGCCCTGGACGATCTCCCGCATCAGCCGGGCGGTCTCGCTCGGCGTCTTGCCCACCCGGACCCCCACCGCCTCGAGCGCCTCCTGCTTGGCGGCGGCGGTGCCCGACGACCCGGAGACGATGGCGCCCGCGTGGCCCATCGTCTTGCCCTCCGGCGCGGTGAACCCGGCGACGTAGCCGACCACGGGCTTGGTGACGTGGTCCTTGATGTAGGCCGCCGCGCGCTCCTCCGCGTCACCGCCGATCTCGCCGATCATGACGATCGCGTCGGTCTCCGGGTCGGCCTCGAAGGCCGCCAGGCAGTCGATGTGGGTCGTCCCGATGACCGGGTCGCCGCCGATGCCGACACAGGTGGAGAAGCCGATGTCCCGCAGCTCGTACATCATCTGGTAGGTCAGCGTGCCCGACTTGGACACCAGGCCGATCCGGCCGGCCCGGGTGATGTCGGCCGGGATGATGCCGGCGTTGGACTTGCCGGGGCTGATCAGGCCGGGGCAGTTGGGACCGATGATCCGTGTCGTGCCGCTGTTCACCGCGTGCTGGAAGAAGTCGGCCGTGTCGTGGACCGGCACGCCCTCGGTGATGACGACCACGAGGGGCATCCCGGCGTCCACGGCCTCGTAGACCGCGGCCTTGGTGAAGGCCGGCGGGACGAAGACGACGGAGACGTCGGCGCCCGTCTCCTTCATCGCCTCGGCGACCGAGCCGAACACCGGCACGGTGGCGCCGCCCTCGAACTCGACCTGCTCGCCGGCCTTGCGCGGGTTGACCCCGCCCACGACCCGGGACCCGGAGCGCAGCATCCGCCGGGTGTGCTTGCGCCCCTCGGACCCGGTCATGCCCTGGACGATGATCTTGCTGTTCTCGGTGAGGAAGATCGCCATGGTTCAGGCCCCCTGCGCTGCCAGCTCGGCCGCGCGGCGCGCGGCGTCGTCCATCGTGTCGACCAGCTCGACGATGTCGTGCTCCGCCTCGTCGAGGATCCGGCGCCCCTCCTCGGCGTTGTTGCCGTCGAGTCGTACGACCAGGGGCTTGTCGAACACCTTGCCGTGGGACTTGACCGTCTCGATGGCTCCGACGATGCCGTTGGCGACCGCGTCGCACGCGGTGATGCCGCCGAAGACGTTGACGAAGACGCTGCGCACGTCGGGGTCGGAGAGGATGATCTCCAGGCCGTTGGCCATCACCTCCGCGGAGGCCCCGCCGCCGATGTCGAGGAAGTTCGCCGGCTTGACCCCGCCGAACTCCTCGCCGGCGTATGCGACCACGTCGAGCGTGCTCATCACCAGGCCCGCGCCGTTGCCGATGATGCCGACGGACCCGTCGAGCTTGACGTAGTTGAGGTCCTTCTCCTTCGCCCGGAGCTCGAGCGGGTCGCTCGCCTCGGTGTCGGCGAAGGCGCCGTGCTCCTCGTGCCGGAAGGCGGCGTTCTCGTCGAGCGAGACCTTGCCGTCGAGCGCGACCACCCGGTCGTCCGGGGTCCGGACGAGCGGGTTGACCTCGACCAGCGTGGCGTCCTCGGCGATGAAGACCGTCCAGAGCTTCTGCAGGACGTCGACGACCTGGCCGCGCACCTCCGCCTGGAAGCCGGCGGCGTCGGCGATCTCGGCCGCCTTGGCCTCGTCGACCCCAGTCACGGCGTCGATCGGGACCTTGGCCAGCGCCTCCGGACGCTCGACGGCGAGCTGCTCGATCTCCATCCCGCCCTCGACGCTAGCCATCGCCAGGTACGTCCGGTTTGCGCGGTCGAGCAGGTACGACACGTAGTACTCGGTGGCGATGTCGCTGGCCTCGGTGACGAGGACCTTGCGCACGACGTGGCCCTTGATGTCGAGGCCGAGGATCGCCGCCGCCTTGTCGGCCGCCTCGTCGGGCGTCTCGGCGAGCTTGACGCCGCCGGCCTTGCCCCGGCCGCCCGTCTTGACCTGCGCCTTGACCACCACCGCGGTGCCCAGCTGCTCGGCTGCCGCGCGGGCCGCCTCCGGCGTGTCGACGGTGCTGCCCGGCAGCACCGGGACGCCGTGCTTCGCGAAGAGCTCCTTCGCCTGGTACTCCATGAGGTCCACTGGCGACCGTCCTCACCGGATCGGGGTTCTCGCTGCGTCGCGGCAGCTGCGTCGGACACCTGCGCGAGGCAGCGTTCGCGGACCGCCGTGAGGGGCCCCGCTGCCCGGCGCGAGCCTAGTGCGGCGCGCGCAGACGGGGTCGAGGGGGGCGCGCAGCGAGGAGGCGAACGGGGTCGCCGCTGCGCCGAGCGGTCGCCCCGAGCGGTCGTGCCGAGCGGTCGTGCCGAGCGGTCGCCCCGAGCGGTCGTGCCGGGCGGTCGTCCGGGGGTCGGGCGGCCGTCAGGCCTGCGCAGTCGCCGACTCGCCGACGTTGGCCCGGACCCAGTCGACGATCTCGTGCGTCGTCGCGCCGGGGGTGAAGACCTTGGCGACGCCCATCTCGCGCAGCGGCTCGATGTCGGCCTCGGGGATGATGCCGCCGCCGAAGACGACGATGTCGACCGCGTCGCGCTCGCGCAGCAGCTCCAGCACGCGGCGGAAGAGCGTCATGTGAGCGCCGGAGAGGATGGACAGGCCGATCGCGTCGGCGTCCTCCTGGATCGCGGTCTCCACCACCTGCTCCGGGGTCTGGTGGAGGCCGGTGTAGACGACCTCCACGCCGGCGTCGCGCAGCGCGCGCGCCACCACCTTGGCGCCGCGGTCGTGGCCGTCGAGTCCCGGCTTGCCGACCACGACGCGCAGCGGGCTGGTGCTGGTCATGACCGCCTCCGTCCGCCGTTGGACCTGACCTCGCAGACTAACCCACCTGCTGCGCCGGTCCCGGCGGAGGCGGTGGCGGTCCCAACCCGCAGGCGTACGCGCGGTGCTGGTCGAGGCGGCCTGGGTCGGGGCGCACCCCAGCGCAACGCTCGGCTGCTGCACCCGGACCTGCGCGTGCGGTCGGTCCTGGTGCGCGGCGTGGGGCACCTGTCGCTGCCCATCCACCGCCGGGTGGTTCACGAGATCTCGGTGACGCTGGCTCACCTCCACCACCACGGCGAGACGGTCGCCCTCGGGGTGACCTCGATCACCTCGGAGGTCGAGCGCCCCGCGGCGAGCCGGCCGGCTGCCCTGACGCGAACCGCCAGGTCACAGGCAGGTCACGGGACAGCCTGACCGGCAGTCGGCGGGTCTGCGCCCGGCGACACGACCGAAATCGCGTACCCGGGGTTTTGGCGGACCAAACCACCTCCGTTATGGTCCTCCCGGTCCCAGCACCCCGACGGAAGGTCCCTGCATCGTGGCGAGAGGCAACGGCAACGGCAAGCACCGTCGCCGCCGGCGTCCCGTCCCGCTCCCTTCCCTCGTGGGGTCGGTCGCGGTCGCAGCGGCGGCGTCCGGTGCGCTCACCATGCCGCAGGCCGGGGCGAGCGACTACCAGGCCGCCGAGTCGCCGGCCGCTACCCCGGAGCGCCCGCAGTCCTCGGGCGGGCCGAGCCGCGGGGCCCTGGACGCCGTGGTCGCGGCGCAGCAGTCGCTGGACGCGGAGAGCTCCGAGAACGCGAAGGCCGCGGTCGCCGTCGAGGTGGCCAAGGAGGCCGAGCGGGTCGAGCGCGAGCGCCAGGAGGCCGCCGAGCGCGCGGCCCGGGCGGCCCGCGACGCCAACCGCTGGGTGGTGCCGCTCAGCGGCTACCGGATCACCGCGGGCTTCGGCTCCGGCGGGCGGCTCTGGTCCTCGCGGCACACCGGCCTCGACTTCGCCGCCCCGCAGGGGACGCCGGTCCACGCCGCCGCAGGCGGGACGGTGGTGTCCGCCGGCTGGGACGGCGCGTACGGGAACAAGATCGTGATCCGGCACGCCGACGGGACGCACACGTGGTACTGCCACCTGTCCCGGATGGACGTCCGCTCGGGTGAGGTCCTGCCCGGGCAGCAGATCGGCAGCGTCGGCAGCACCGGCAACTCGACCGGTCCGCACCTGCACCTCGAGGTCCGCCCCGGTGGCGGCGACCCGGTCAACCCGCGGAGCTGGCTCGCCGAGCGCGGCGTCAACGTCTGATCACTGCGCCGCCCGCCTGCCGCGACGGCATGACCGGCGCCTACAGCTTCTCCACCGGCGCGTAACGCAGCAGCAGCGTCTTGAGCCCGGTGGCGTCACCGAAGTCCACCGTCGCCTGCGCCTGGTCGCCCTGTCCGGCTGTGGCGACCACGGTGCCCAGCCCGAAGGCGTCGTGGGTGACCCGGTCGCCCGCGGTCAGGGAGGGCACGGCCCGCGCCCCGGTCGTCGCAGTGCCGCCGGCACCACGGACCGGGCCACGTCGCGGCGGCCGTGAGTCGCTCCACCGGACCTGGTCGGCCTCGGTGCGCCGCCAGTCGACGAGCGAGGCGGGGATCTCCTCGAGGAACCGCGACGGCGGGTTGTGCGCAGGCGCTCCCCAGGCACTGCGCACCCCGGCACGGGAGAGGTAGAGCCGCTCGCGGGCCCGGGTCACGCCGACGTACGCGAGGCGCCGCTCCTCCGACAGCTCCTGCGGGTCGGACAGCGAGCGCTGGTGGGGGAAGACGCCGTCCTCCATCCCGGTGAGGAAGACGACCGGGAACTCCAGGCCCTTGGCGGTGTGCAGCGTCATCAGCGTGACCAGGCCGCCGTGGTCCTCGCCCTCGGGGATGTCGTCGGCGTCGGCGACGAGGCTGACCCGCTCCAGGAAGCCGACGAGGGTGCCGTCCGGGGCCGCCTCGGAGTACTCGCGGGCGACCGCCACCAGCTCGCGGATGTTGTCCAGCCTGGTGCCGTCCTGCGGGTCGTCGGACTCCTCCAGGGAGGCGAGGTAGCCGGTCCGGTCGAGCACCTGCTCCAGGACCTCCGCAGGCGGGGCTCCCGCGTCGGCCGCGGCCCGCACCTCGTCGAGCAGGCCCACGAACTCCTCGATCGAGGTCAGGGCGCGCGCCGCGAGCCCCGGCGCGTCGGCCGCCGAGCGCAGCGCCTGCCAGAAGGTGGTGCGGGTGCGCTGGGCGTGCGCCTCGACCATGGCCTCCGACCGGTCACCGATCCCCCGACGTGGCACGTTGAGGACCCGCCGCAGGGAGACCGAGTCCTCCGGGTTGGCCACGACCCGCAGGTAGGCGAGCGCGTCCCGGACCTCGCGACGCTCGTAGAAGCGGACGCCACCGACGACCCGGTAGGGCATGCCCACCCGGATGAAGATCTCCTCCAGCACCCGGGACTGCGCGTTGGTGCGGTAGAAGACGGCGACCTCACCCGGCGTCGCCAGCCCTTCGTCGGCAAGCCGGTCGATCTCGTCGGCCACGAACTGCGCCTCGCCGTGCTCGTCGTCGGCCACGTAGCCGACGATCGGCTCACCGTCACCGGCGTCGGTCCACAGCCGCTTCGGTGTGCGGTCCGGGTTGCGGGCGATGACCGCGTTGGCGGCCGAGAGGATGGTCTGCGTCGAGCGGTAGTTCTGCTCGAGCAGCACGACCCGCGCCTGCGGGTAGTCCTCCTCGAACTGCATGATGTTGCGGATCGTGGCGCCCCGGAAGGCGTAGATCGACTGGTCGGCGTCGCCGACGACGACGAGCTCGCCGGCGTCCGCCCCCGCGCCCACGAGCTCGCGGACGAGGACGTACTGGGCGTGGTTGGTGTCCTGGTACTCGTCGACGAGCACGTGCCGGAACCGCCGCCGGTAGTGCTCGGCCACGTCGGGGAAGGCCTGGAGCAGGTGGACCGTCGTCATGATCAGGTCGTCGAAGTCGAACGCGTTGGCCTGGCCCAGCCGCTGCTGGTAGAGGCCGTAGGCCTCGGCCACCACCCGCTCGTGGTGGTTCGCGGCGCGCCGCGCCGCCTCCTCGTGGTCGACCAAGTCGTTCTTGAGCGCGCTCACCTGATGCGAGAGCTGGCGCGGGGGGTACCGGCGCGGGTCGAGGTCGAGGTCCCGGCACACCAGTGTCATGAGGCGCTGCGAGTCGGCCTGGTCGTAGATCGAGAACGAGGACGAGAAGCCGAACCGGCCACCCTCCCGGCGCAGGATGCGGACGCAGGCGGAGTGGAACGTGGACACCCACATCACCCGCGCCCGGCCGCCGACGAGCTGGGCGACCCGCTCCTTCATCTCCCCGGCGGCCTTGTTGGTGAACGTGATGGCCAGCACCGAGCCCGGGTGCACGTCGCGGGCACCGAGCAGGTAGGCGATGCGCCGGGTCAGGACCCTGGTCTTGCCGGAACCGGCCCCGGCCACGACGAGGAGCGGGCCGCCCTCGTGTGTGACCGCCTCGCGCTGCTGCGGGTTGAGGTCGTCGAGCAGGCCGTGGTCGGCCCCCCGGTCGGGACGGTCGGAATGGCCGGGACGGTCGGGACGGGGCTCGGGCAGGTCGTCGACAAGGGCGCTCATCGTGCCCAGGAGTCTAGGCGGGCGGGCGGACACGACCCGCCGCTACGGTGTGCCGCGTGCCCCTGGACGACACCGACGTCTCACGCGTGCTCGTCGTCACTGCTCATCCGGACGACGTCGACTTCGGGGCCGCGGGGACGGTGGCTCGGTGGACCGACGCCGGCCTCGCGGTCACGTACTGCATCTGCACGGACGGGCAGGCCGGCGGCTTCGACCCGGACGTCCCACGCGAGCACATCCCGGAGATCCGCCGGGCCGAGCAGCGCGCCGCAGCCGCGGAGGTCGGGGTCGACGACGTGCGCTTCCTCGGGTACGAGGACGGCGAGCTGGAACCGAGCAGAGCGCTCGTCCGGGACCTGGTGCGGCTGATCCGCCAGGTGCGTCCCGAGCGGCTGCTCACGCACTCGCCCGAGCGCTGGTGGGACCGGCTCCCGGCCAGCCACCCCGACCACATGGCCGCCGGGGAGGCGGCCGTCCGGGCTCTGTACCCCTTCGCCCGCAACCCGTTCGCCTTTCCGGAGCTGCTCGAGCACGAGGGTCTCGAGGACTGGGTGGTGCAGGAGCTCTGGCTCATCGGGGCGCCGGGCCCGAACCACTGGGTGGACGTCACCGACACGTTCCAGCGCAAGGTGCGCGGGATCCTGCGGCACGAGAGCCAGACACCGGACCGGGCCCGGTTCGAGCCCATGGTCCGGGAGTGGCTGACGGGCAACGCCGAGCGCGGTGGGCTGCCCCAGGGGCGCCTGGCCGAGGCCTTCCGGGTCCACGCGACCGCGTGAGCCTGCCCGCGGCTACCAGAAGACGGCGACCACGACGTTCAGGACCGCCAGGCCGCCGATGATGAAGTACAGGCCGTCGGGCACGACCGGCTTGCGCCGGTTGACCCACGCCAGTCCCAGGACGACCAGGGCCACGACCAGCTTCACGCCGATCTTCGCGTTGTCGACGTCCTTGCCGAGGGAGTCGACGCTCTCGGCGAGCCCGACGAGCAGCACGCCGGTGGCCACCTGCGTGATCGCGCCGTGCACCATGGCGGGGTTGACCAGCCGCTCGCCGCGCGCGCGCATCTGCACGAGCCAGCCGCCGATCAACGACGCCAGGCCCAGGAAGTGCAGGACGACCAGCAGGTTGTAGACGATCTCCATGCGTCCTCTCCTCGCGCGGCCGCGCGGCGGCAGGGTCGGCCCGGCGGTGGTGCCCACACCGTACGGTCACGAGCCGGTCGCCCGGCGAGGCGGGTCCGCCGGTCGGCGAGTCGGCCGGCGACGAGGATCCTCGGCGAGGATCCGGCGCCGAGGAGGATCTGGCGGCGAGCGGGACGGG
>DATHTV010000135.1:0-32975 GCA_035462845.1 Jiangellales bacterium | reverse complement strand
CGGTGACAACGGCGCGGGCAAGTCCACCCTGATCAAGGGGATCGCCGGCATCTACGCCTTCGACTCCGGTGAGTACGTGTTCGACGGCCGGACCGTCCACGTGCACAACCCGAAGGAGGCCAACGACCTGGGCATCGAGGTCGTCTACCAGGACCTCGCCCTGTGCGACAACCTCGACGTCGTCCACAACATGTTCCTCGGCCGCGAGCTGCACGGCCGGGCCACCCTGGACGAGACCACGATGGAGAAGCGCGCGGCGGAGACCCTGCGGGGCCTCTCCGTCCGGACCCTCAAGTCCGTCCGCATGCAGGTCGCCAGCCTGTCGGGCGGCCAGCGGCAGACCGTGGCGATCGCCCGGGCGGTCCTGTGGAACAGCAAGCTGGTCATCCTCGACGAGCCGACGGCGGCCCTCGGCGTGGCGCAGACCGAGCAGGTGCTCAACCTGGTCCGGCGGCTGGCCGACAAGGGCCTCGCGGTCATCCTCATCTCGCACAACATGAACGACGTCCTGCAGGTGGCGGACCGGATCGCGACGTTGTACCTGGGCCAGATGGCGGCCCAGGTCCGCAAGTCCGACGTCACGCACGCGCAGGTCGTCGAGCTGATCACGGCGGGCCGCAGCGGCGACCTGGGGCTGACCCCGGAGCGGGAGGCCGTGGCATGAGCACGACCGCTCCCGTCGTCACGGCTGACGAGGTCGCCGTCGAGCAGCACTCGATCGGCGACGCGGTCCGTGGCTACGTCTCCAAGGTGCGCGGTGGCGACGTCGGCAGCCTGCCGGCGGTGCTGGGCTTCCTCGTCCTGGTCGTCTTCTTCTCGGCCATGCGGCCGGACACCTTCGCCAGCCTGCTGAACGCCGCCAACCTGATCAACCAGAGCGCCGCGGTGATCTTCATCGCGATGGGGCTGGTCTTCGTCCTGCTCCTCGGTGAGATCGACCTGTCCGCCGGTTACGCGGCGGGGACGTCGGCGGCGATCATGGCCGTGGCGCTCACCCGGTGGGACTACCCGTGGCCGGTGGCCGTGGCGGCCTGCCTGCTGACCGGCGTGGTCATCGGCCTGAGCATCGGGCTGCTCGTGGCGCGACTGGGCGTGCCGTCGTTCGTGGTCACGCTGGCCGGGTTCCTCGGCCTCCAGGGCGTCATGCTCTACATCATCGGCGAGGGCGGGACGATCCCGGTCCGCAACTCCACGATCCTCGCGATCATGAACAAGAACGTCCCGCCGCTCTGGGGATGGGTGCTGTTCGCCGTCGTGGTCGGCGGCTACGCGCTGATGACCCTGCTGGGCGCCCGGCGCCGGGCCGCCGCCGGGCTCCCGGTCCAGGCCGCGTCGGTGCTGCTGGCCAAGATCGTGGCCCTGGCGGTGATCCTCGGGGCGGCCACGTACCTGCTCAACCAGGAGCGCAGCGTCAACCCGGCGCTGACGTCTCTCAAGGGCATCCCGATCATCGTGCCCATCGCCCTGGTGTTCTACGTGGCCCTGACCTTCCTGCTCGGTCGCACCGCCTTCGGTCGCCACGTCTACGCGGTGGGCGGCAACACCGAGGCCGCCCGCCGGGCCGGGATCAGCGTGTCCCGGATCAAGATCACGTGCTTCATCATCTGCTCGACCATGGCGGCGGTCGCGGGCATCCTCTTCGCCTCCCGGGACAACTCGGTGTCGCCCACGACCGGTGGGTCCACGACGCTGCTGCTCGCGGTCGGCGCCGCGGTGATCGGCGGCACGTCGCTGTTCGGCGGCAAGGGCAAGGTGCGGGACGCCATCATCGGCGGTCTCGTGGTCGCCGTGATCGCCAACGGGCTGCCGCTCATCACGTCGCGGTCGGCAGTGCAGTTCATCGTCACCGCTCTCGTGCTGCTGCTCGCTGCCATCGTCGACGCCCTCTCACGTCGTCGAGCGGCCGCGACCGGACGCGCGTAGTCACCGTGGTCGGCCTCGCGGGGGCCACCCAGGAGGAGGTGCGGCGGCACAACCTCGCCGCCGTCCTCTCTCTGGTCCACACGCGCGGGGCGCTGTCCAGGGCCGAGCTCACGGGGGAGCTCGGGGTCAACCGGAGCACGATCCGGGCGCTGGTGGCCGAGCTGGCCGCCGCCGGGTTGGTCCGCGAGGAGCTGCCGGTGGCCGGACGGTCGGCCGCCGGCCGCCCCTCGCACCTCGTCGTCCCGGAGTCCCGACGGGTCACCGTGCTCGCGGTCGAGGTGGGGGTCGACCACCTCACCGTGGCGCGGGTCGGGCTCGGCGGGCTGGTCCTGGACCGGCGGGACCTCGCGCACGAGCGCGGGGGGCACACGCTCGACGCGGTGGTCGACGTCGTGGCGCGGCTCTGCGCGGAGCTCGGGCCGGACGGTCCGTCCGTGCCGTCCGACGTCGCCGTCGCAGCGATCGGCGTCGGCGTGCCCGGCGTCGTGCGCAGCTCCGACGGGCTGGTCCGCTTCGCGCCCAACCTGGGCTGGCGCGACGAGCCCTTCGGGGCCCGGCTTTCGGTCGCGACGGGCCTGCCGGTCAGGGCCGGCAACGACGCCGACCTCGGCGTCCTCGCCGAGCACTCCCGCGGCGCCGCGGTGGGGTACGACGACGTGCTCTACCTCGCCGGGGAGGTGGGCGTGGGTGGCGGCATGATCGTCGGTGGCCGGCTGCTGGTCGGCGCCGGCGGCTACGCCGGGGAGGTCGGCCACCTGCGGCTCAGCGAGCGTGGGCGGCGCTGCCGGTGTGGCGCCCGCGGCTGCTGGGAGACCGAGATCGGCGAGAACGCGCTGCTCGTGCCCGCGGGCCGGCTGCCCGGAGGTGGGCTCGCCGCCGTGCGCGAGGTGATCGGCGCGGCCCGCCTCGGTGAGCCGGCGGCCTCCGACGCCCTCACGGAGGTGGCCTCGTGGCTGGGGACCGGGCTCGGAGCCCTGGTCAACGTGCTCAACCCCGCGATGGTGGTCCTGGGCGGCGTGCTCGCGGAGGTCTTCGGCGCGGCCGAGATGACCGTACGGAAGGCACTGGCGGAGTCCGCGATCGACGCGGCGGCCGAGCAGGTCCGACTCACCCTCCCGGCGCTGGGTGCCGACAGCGTCCTGCTGGGGGCGGCCGAGCTGGCCTTCACCGACCTGCTCGCCGACCCCGTCCCTCAGCCTCTCGTGATCAAGCGACCGCGGCCCGAGCCGGCGACGTAGCGCGCGAAGGCGGTGCCGAACGCGGTAGCGGCACCGATCTCGACGAGCCACCGGTGCGTCGCCTCGCGCTGGATCCGCCCGTGCGCTCGGTCGAACCACCGAGGAAAGGGGGACCGGCCGAAGAACTGCTGGCCGGGCTTGTCCAGGTCCGGCAGGCAGGCTCCGAACACGCCGGCCGCCACGCGCAGCCGGTCGGCGGGCGGCGCGGAGCGCAGGACCAGCCCGATCGCCGCGAGCCCGAGGAGGCCGTCGGGCACTGCGATCTTCATGAGGTGCTCCTCGTCCACCCCGAAGTGCGGGAGCGCGTCCAGCACGAAGTGCGACACGAAGCCGCGCGCGGCGGCCGAGGCCGGGGTCGGCGCCGTCAGCCCCAGCAGTGCGCCGGACAGGACGTGGTTGGTGATGAGCACGGGCTCGAGCCTCCCAGACGGCCGGGGTGACTCTCGACACCGCGCCGAGGGCGCGGTCCCCGGTTCTCGTCCGTAGACTCGACGCGACCTGACGGCGACGAGGAGGAGGCGAGACGCTTGAGCGTCCTGGACTCCGTCCACGGGCCGCGCGACCTGCGCGGCCTGAGCGACGAGCAGCTCGCCGACCTGGCGGCCGAGATCCGCGACGTCCTGGTCGCGTCCGTCGCTCGCCACGGCGGCCACCTGGGGCCCAACCTCGGCGCCGTGGAGCTCACGCTGGCCCTCCACCGCGTCTTCGACTCGCCCCGCGACCCGGTGGTCTTCGACACCGGGCACCAGGCGTACGTGCACAAGCTGGTGACCGGCCGGCAGGCCGGCTTCGAGCACCTGCGGGAGGCCGGTGGGCTCTCGGGGTACCCCAGCCGGGCCGAGAGCGAGCACGACTGGGTGGAGAACTCCCACGCGTCGACGTCGCTGTCCTACGCCGACGGGCTGGCCAAGGCGTTCGCCGTCCGCGGGGAGAGCCACCGCACCGTGGTGGCCGTCATCGGCGACGGGGCCCTCACCGGTGGGATGGCCTGGGAGGCGCTGAACAACATCGCGGCCGGCAAGGACCGTCCCGTGGTCATCCTGGTCAACGACAACGGGCGCTCGTACACGCCGACCGTCGGCGGCCTCGCCGACCACCTGGCCGGGCTGCGCACCGACCCCCGCTACGAGCAGGCCCTCGACGTCGTGAAGCGCTCGCTCGGGCGGACCCCCCTCGTGGGGCAGGCGCTGTACGACGCGCTGCACGGGATCAAGAAGGGCCTCAAGGACGTCCTCGCGCCCCAGGGTCTGTTCGAGGACCTCGGCCTGAAGTACGTCGGTCCGATCGACGGTCACGACCGGGCGGCCGTCGAGCACGCGCTCGAGAAGGCCAAGCGCTTCCGCGGGCCGGTGATCGTGCACTGCGTCACGCGCAAGGGCTTCGGCTACGCGGTCGCCGAGGGCAACGAGAACGACCAGATGCACCAGTCGCACCCGTTCGACCCGGCGACCGGGATCCCGGTCGCCGGCGCGGTCGACAGCTGGACCCACGTGTTCCGCGACGAGATGGTCGCGATCGGCGCCGGGCGTCCCGACGTGGTCGCCGTCACGGCTGCGATGCTCTACCCGACCGGCCTCGACGGCTTCGCCGCCGCGTACCCGGACCGCTGGTTCGACGTCGGGATCGCCGAGCAGCACGCGGCCACCTCGGCCGCGGGGCTGGCGATGGGCGGCCTGCACCCCGTGGTCGCCGTGTACGCCACCTTCCTCAACCGGGCGTTCGACCAGGTGCTGATGGACTGCGCCCTGCACCGTTGCGGGGTGACGTTCGTGCTCGACCGCGCGGGCGTGACCGGCGACGACGGAGCCTCCCACAACGGGATGTGGGACATGTCGGTGCTCCAGGTGGTCCCGGGCCTGCGGATCGCCGCCCCGCGCGACGGTGCCCGGCTGCGCGAGCAGCTGCGCGAGGCCGTGGGTGTCGCCGACGCCCCGACGGTCGTCCGGTTCCCCAAGGGAGCGGTGACCGCGGACATCCCGGCGCTGGAGCGGGTCGGGACCACGGACGTGCTCCGCCGGGAGGGCTCTCCGGACGTCCTGCTCGTGGCCGTCGGGTCGATGGCCGACGTCGGGGTCGAGGTCGCCGAGCGCCTCGCCGCGCAGGGCGTCGGCGTCACCGTGGTCGACCCGCGCTGGGTCAAGCCCGTGGACGCCTCCCTGGTCGGCATGGCCCGCCAGCACCGGCTCGTGGTGACCGTCGAGGACAACGGGCGGGTGGGCGGGGTCGGCTCGGTCGTCGCCCAGGTCCTGCGCGACGAGCGCGTCCGCGTCCCGCTCCGGGACTTCGGGATCCCGCAGCGCTTCTACGACCACGCCAAGCGGCCCGCCATCCTGGCCGAGATCGGGCTGACCGCCCAGGACCTCGCACGCGAGATCGTCGAGGAGGTCGCCCGGCTCGACGCCCAGGCATCTCCTAGCCTGACCGGGTGAGCGAACCCGCAGGCTGGCTGGGGCACCGGCCCGACGTGCCCCGCTGGCTCGACCGGTCGGCCGCGATCGGGATCAGGCTGCTCGTCGTCGTCGTGCTGGTCTCGGGTGCCGTCCTGCTCGTCCAGCGGCTCCAGATCCTGGTGATCGCCGTCGTCATCGGCTTCGCCGAGGTGTCCCTGCTGTGGCCGGTGGTGCGCTGGGCGCGCCGGCGGCGGGTGCCGCAGGCGCTCGCCGCAGTCGTCTCGGTCGCGCTGTTCCTGTCCTTCTTCGTCGGCATCCTGCTCTGGGCCATCGTCGCCGTCATCGACAGCGCGCCGAGCCTCGTCGACGCCGTGACCGGTGCCGTCGACGACATCGCCGCCTGGCTGGCCGACGGCCCGCTGGGGCTGGACCAGGCGACGCTCGACGCCCTTCTCACGGATCTGCGGGACGCGGCCGGCTCGATCGCGGGAGGAGTGGGATCGGGGGTCGTCACCGGCGTCTCCGCCCTCACCACGCTCGTCACGATCATCGCGGTCGCCAGCCTCTTCGCCATCTTCGCCCTCGCCAGCGGCGACCGGCTGTGGATCTCTTTCGAGGACAAGCTCCCGGCCGACCACCGCGGTCGCAGCCGGGCGGCCTTCAAGGGCGCCATGCAGACGGCCGGCGGCTGGTTCTACGCCTCGACGATCACCGGTGCCGTCGACGGCCTGCTCATCGGCCTGGGTCTGTGGGTCCTCGACGTGCCCCTGGTGGTGCCGATCGCGGCGCTGACCTTCCTCCTGGCGTACATCCCGCTCGTCGGGGCCACCATCGCCGGGTCCGTGGCGGTGCTGGTGGCCCTGTTCTCCGGCGGGCCGGTGACCGCGCTGTGGGCGCTGGGCGTCGTCATCCTGGTGCAGCAGATCGAGGGGAACGTCCTCTCGCCGCTGCTGATGTCGCGGGCGGTGAGCTTCCACCCGCTCGTGGTGCTGCTGCTCACCACGGGGTCCAGCCTGCTCTTCGGGCTGGCGGGGCTGTTCCTCGCGGTGCCCATCGCCGGGGTGCTCGTCCGGGCGGCCCGCGAGTACCACCGAGCGGCCCGTCCCCCCGAGCCCGACCCGGACGGGGACGCGGACCCGGCAACCGGCGTCGGGGCCGACGCCGAACCCGACCGACAGGCCTGACCGCTACTCCGCGGTGAGTGCTGCGTGGCGCCTACTGCGCGGTGCCGCGCACGCTCCCGGTGAGGGACCCCTCCGGGTGCTCGACGAGACACCAGACGTCGCGGTCTCCCGCGGCCCACGTCGTCTCCGTCGGCGAGTAGTAGAAGAGCGACAGCACGCTCTCCTCGTACGGCCGGCCGACGTAGGCGTGGAACTCCACGAGACAGGCGTCCTCGGCTCTCGTGGCAGCCTCCTCGTCGCCCGGCCAGTCCGCCTCGGGCAGCTCGAGGACGGAGTACACCTCCGAGTCGTGCTCGACCGTGCAGTCCACCGCGGCGTACGCCGTGTCCAGGCAGGCGCCGACCCACGGGGTGAACGCCGGACCCTCGTACACCGCCGCCTCGCCGAGCCCGGCCGCCGAGCCGGTCATCGGACCGGTCGGGTCGCTCACAAGGCAGGCCACCTCGCGGTCCCCGGTCTCCCAGGACGCCGGCGACGGCGTGTAGAACCAGTACTCCAGGCGCGAGCGCTCCCAGGCGATGCCGACGAAGTCCGCGAAGCGTGCGAGGCAGGCCTCGTCGGCCTGGGTCGTGACGACGACGTCGCCCGGGTAGGCCTCGCCCTCCAGGTCGAGCAGCGCGTAGACCTCTCCGCCGTGCGGCGTGTCGCAGGGCAGGGTGTCCACCTGCTCGACATCCGCCGCGTCCTGCTCGGGAACGCCGCCGGCCACGCAGTCCCCGACGTCGAGGTCGGAGGCACCGACGGCCACCGGCTCGCCGGTCGTCACCTCCGGCCCGGGCTCCGCCGATCCCGTGGCGTCGCCCTCCAGGTCGATGCTGACGCTGCAGGCCGCCGCCCCGAGCACGGCCGCGGCCACGGCGGATGCCAGCCGACCGGTTCTCGCCAGGCCCCCCATGACGGCCCCCTCGCCTCGCCCGGGGCTCCGACGACGCACGGGCGCCCCCCTCCGTCATACTCCCGACCGGAGAGGGGCGCCAGTACGGTCCCGAGCCGTCAGCTCGGCACGCTGGCCACCCCCGGGGGCAGGAACCGCCGGCCGTTGACCGCCTCGGAGGTCCCGGTGCGGTCGAGGTACGGAGCCACGCCGCCGTTGGCGAAGGCGAACCCGCCGCCGAGGATGAGGCACAGGTCGATGTCCTGGACCTCCGCCACGACGCCCTCGTCGAGCATGACCCGGATCTCGTCGGCCAGGGCGCGCCTGGTCCGGTCGAGCACCTGCTCCTCGGTCAGCACGGTGTCACCCTGCGGCCACAGCGCGGCGATCTCGGGGTCGACCGACGGCCGGCCCTGCTCGTCCCACACGTAGACGCCCGGCTTGCCCGCCCCGACGAGTGCCTGCATCCCCGGCGAGCGGCCGAACCGGTCGGGGAACGCCTCGTGCATCGTCTCGGCGGTGTGCAGGGCGACGGCGGGTCCCACGAGCTGGAGCAGGACGAACGGCGGCATCGGCATGCCCAGCGGCGCGAGCGCACGGTCGGCCACCTCGAAGGGTGTCCCGCCGTCGACCGCCCCGATGGCCTCGCCCAGCGCGCGGGTGATGAGCCGGTTGAAGACGAAGGCCGGGGCGTCCTTGACCAGGACGCAGGACTTCTTGAGCTTCTTGCCCACCTCGAAGGCGGTCGCGAGCGTCGCGTCGTCGGTCCGCTCGGCCCGCACGACCTCGAGCAGCGGCATGACCGCGACCGGGTTGAAGAAGTGGAACCCGACCACCCGCTCCGGGTTCTTCAGCTCGGCCGCCATGTCGGTGACCGACAGGGAGGACGTGTTGGTGGCGAGCACGCACTCGTGGGAGACGATGCCCTCGAGCTCGGCGAACACCTGCTTCTTGACCTCGAGCTGCTCGAACACGGCCTCGATCACGAAGTCCGCGTCGGCGAAGGCCGCCTTGTCGGTGGACCCCGAGACCAGGGCCTTGAGCCGGTTGGCCTGGTCGGGCGACACCCGCCCCTTGCCCAGCAGCTTGTCGACCTCCGCGTGGACCGAGGCGACGCCCTTGTCCACCCGCTCCTGGTCGAGGTCGGTCATGACGACCGGCACCTCCAGCCGCCGGGCGAAGAGCAGGGCGAGCTGGCTGGCCATCAGGCCTGCGCCGACCACGCCCACGCTCGTCACCTCACGCGCGAGCGACCGGTCGGGGACCCCCACCGGGCGCTTGGCCCGGCGCTGCACCAGGTCGAACGCGTAGAGGGTCGCCCTGGTCTCGTCGGTCATCAGCAGGTCGGCGAGCGCCTCGTCCTCGGCCGCGAACCCCTCGTCCTTGCTGCTCGTCCGCGCCGCGGCGAGCAGGTCGAGCGCGCGGTACGGGGCGGGGGAGAGGCCCCTGACCTTGGCGTCGGCGGCAGCCCGGCCACGGGCGACGGCGGCCGCCCACGCCTCCTCCGAGCGGTCCACCTCCGGCCGCTCCACCGCCACCTCGCCCGTGAGGACCCTGGCGGCCCAGAGCATCGACTGCTCGAGGAAGTCGGCGGCCTCGAAGGCCTCGTCGGCCAGGCCCAGCGCGCGAACCTGGGCCCCCCCGAGCACCTTGGTGTTCAGCGGGTTCTCGACGACCACCGTGACCGCCTTGTCGATGCCCACGAGGTTCGGCACCAGCCACGCCCCGCCCCAGCCGGGCACGATGCCGATGAACGTCTCGGGCAGCCCGATCCCCTGGGCGGAGGCCGAGACGGTGCGGTAGGTGCAGTGCAGGGCGAGCTCGAACCCGCCGCCGAGCGCCATGCCGTTGACGAAGCCGAAGGACGGCACCGGTCCCTCGCCGAGACGCCGCATGACCCGGTGCCCGAGCTGGGCGATCGAGCGCCCCGTCTCCCGGTCGCGGACCAGGGCGATCCCCTTGAGGTCGGCGCCGGCCGCGAGGATGAACGGCTTGCCGGTGACCGCCACCGCCACCACGTCCGGCATGGCGTAGGCCTCGTCGAGGGCACGGTCCAGCTCGCCGAGGCTCGTGGGGCCCAGCGTGTTCGGCTTGGTGTGGTCGTGCCCGTTGTCCAGGGTGATCAGCGCCATCCGGCCGGCACCCAGGGGCAGGTCCACCCCGCGGACGTATGCCCGGGTCACGACCTCGTCCGGGAAGAGCTCGCTCACTTGTCCTCCTTGCCGGGGTCGGTGTCGACCGCCGCGTGGTGCGGGTTCTCCCAGACGACGGTGCCGCCCATGCCGATGCCGATGCACATCGTGGTGATGCCGTACCGGACCTCGGGGTGGGCCTCGAACGTCCGGGCCAGCTGGGTCATCAGCCGCACGCCGCTGGACGCCAGGGGGTGGCCGACGGCGATGGCGCCGCCGTACGGGTTGACCCGAGGGTCGTCGTCGGCGATGCCGTAGTGCTCGAGGAAGGCGAGCACCTGGACGGCGAACGCCTCGTTGATCTCGAAGGCGCCGATGTCGTCGATCGACAGGCCCGCCTTGGCGAGTGCCTTCTCGGTCGCGGGCACCGGCCCGACGCCCATGACCTCGGGCTCGACGCCGGCGAAGGCGTACGAGACCAGGCGCATGCGCACCGGCAGGCCGAGCTCGCGCGCAGCGTCCTCGGAGGCGAGCAGGCAGGCCGTCGCGCCGTCGTTGAGGCCGGCCGAGTTGCCGGCGGTGACCCGGCCGTGCGGCCGGAAGGGCGTCTTCAGCGTGGCGAGGTCCTCCAGCGTGGTGCCGGGTCGAGGCGGCTCGTCGGCCGTGGCCAGCCCCCAGCCCCGGTCGGCGCTCCGCGTCGCGACCGGCACGAGGTCCTGCTGGACGATCCCGTCCGCGTACGCCTTGGCCAGCCTGGCCTGGCTCTCGACGGCGAAGGCGTCGGCGCGTTCCTTGGTGAGGTGCGGGAACCGGTCGTGGAGGTTCTCGGCCGTGGCGCCCATGACGAGCGCGCTGGGGTCGACGAGGCGCTCGGCGAGGATGCGGGGGTTGGGGTCCACCCCCTCACCCATGGGGTGGTGCCCCATGTGCTCGACTCCGCCGGCGACGACCACGTCGTACGCCCCGACGGCGATCCCGGCCGCGGTCGTGGTCACCGCGGTCATCGCCCCCGCACACATCCGGTCGACGGCGAAGCCCGGGACGCTCTTGGGCAGGCCGGAGAGCAGGGCGGCCATCCGCCCGATGGTCAGGCCCTGGTCGCCGATCTGGGTGGTGGCCGCCACGGCCACGTCGTCCACCCGCTCGGGCGGGAGGGACGGGTTGCGGCGCAGCAGCTCCCGGATGCACTTGATGACGAGGTCGTCGGCCCGAGTCTCCGCGTACATGCCCTTCGGCCCGGCCTTGCCGAAGGGGGTTCGTACGCCGTCGACGAAGACGACCTCTCGGATCTGCCTGTCCGGACGCGGCACGGGGCCTCCTGCGGATCGTGGGTGTGCAGCGATATTACTCGCCGGTAACTCGGTCAGGCGAGGGTGACCCCTGCCACACCGGGTCGCCGAGGTGCTTCATGGCCTCTCGGCGGGCGAGTGTCGAGATCCGCGCGTCGTGGGTCCGCACGAAGGCGCGGACCCATCGGGGGTTCTCCCGGGCGGCGTCGCGGAGCGCCCAGCCGACGCCCTTGCGGAGGAAGAACCCGCGGTCGCCGAGGTTGGGCACCAGGCAGTCGGCCAGCAGGTCCAGGTCCACCCGGTCGCGGGCTCCCACCTGGCAGACCACGGCGGCCCGCCGCTTCCAGGGGTCCTCGTCGACGGCCCAGGACCGGATCACGGGCCGCATGCCCTCCGGGTCGGCGCGCAGCAGCGGGCCCAGGCGGCGAGTGGCGACCTCGTCGACGTAGTCCCACCAGGCGCCCTCGACGACCAGCTTCTCGAGGAGCGGCACCGCGTCGAGGTCGAGCCAGCGCCGGTAGGCCTTCCAGCCGGTGAGCGTGACGGCGACGTAGCGCTCCTCCCGGTACGCGGCCCCGTCCCACAGGTCCCGGACCGCCCCCTCCCAGGAGGCGCGGCTTGGCAGCGGGTAAGCGGCGAGGACCTCCCGCTCCACCCCCGCGCGGACCGGACGAGGCACGCCACGGAACGGCAGCGCGGACTTCATGTACGCCTGCATGGCTCCCGCCCGGCCCGGATCGGCCGCGTCCGCCAGGGCAGCACGCACCGCACCGACGAGGGCGTCGGCCGGCCCGTCGACGACTCGGTCCGGTGCTGCGGTCACACCCGGACGCTACCGACCGGCGCCGTGATCCGTCGCGCCCCGTTACGCTCGGGCGCACCATGACCGAGACGCCCGCGTCCGCGCCGTCGTACGACCTCGTGGTGCTCGGCTCGGGGCCGGCCGGCCTGGCCGCCGCGTGGCGGGCCGCGCGCCGGGGGCTGTCGGTGGCGGTCCTCGAGCGGGACGGCCGCCCGGGGGGCCTGGCCTCGTCGTTCGAGGTCGCCGGCGTCCGGGTGGACCACGGGTCGCACCGGCTCGACGCCGCGACGCCGCCCGCGCTGCTCGCCGACCTCCACGACCTGCTCGGCAAGGACCTCCAGGAACGCACCCGGCGGGGGCGGGTCCGGCTGGCCGACCGCTGGGTCGGCTACCCCCTGCGCGCCGGGGAGCTGAGGCGGACCCTGCCGGCGTCACTGCTCACGGCGATCGCCAGGGACGCGGTGCTGGCTGCGGCGCACCGGCCGCGCGACGACTCCTACGCCGGCGTGCTGCGCGCCGGTCTCGGGCCCACGGTGTACGAGGCGCTCTACGCGCCGTACGCGCGCAAGGTCTGGGGCCTCCCGGGCGAGGAGATCAGCGGCGAGCAGGCCCGCGGGCAGGTGCCCACGGACGCCGCCGCCTGGCGGCTGGCCGGCCGTGCCCTGCGGGGGAGCGACGGACCGGACCAGCGCTTCTACTACCCCCGGCGCGGGTTCGGCCAGATCGTCGACGTGCTCGCCGACTCGGCGGTGGCCGCCGGCGCCGTGCTGCACCTCGAGGCGGAGATCTCCCGGGTACGGGTCCTCGAGGACGAGGTCCTGGTGACCACCCAGGACGGCGACACGCTCAGCGCCGGGCTGGTCTTCTCCACCCTGCCCCTCCCCGTGATGGCCAGGCTCACCCGGCCCGCCCCCTCGCTGACCGAGCTGGAGGCGGCCACCCGGCTGCGCTTCCGGGCCGTGCTGTTCGTGTACGTCGTGCACGAGGGCGGTCGCTGGTCGCCGTACGACGCGCACTACCTGCCCGGCCGTGAGACCCCGGTGGCCCGGGTCTCCGAGCCGGCGAACTACCGGGACTCCGTCGACGACCCCGACGACCGGTCCGTGCTGTGCGCCGAGGTCCCGATGTCGATGACCGACGAGCTGTGGGCCGCCGGCGACGACACCCTCGGCGACGTCGTGGACGAGGCGCTGGCACGCTCCGGGCTGCCGCCGGTGCGACGGGTCCACGTGGAGTCCCGCCGGTACGGCCACGTGTACCCGATCCACCGGGCGGGCTACGAGGAGGATCTCGCCGGCGTCGACGCGTGGGCGCGCATGCTGCGCCGGGTCGTGACCCTCGGCCGCAACGGGCTGTTCGCGAACGACCACACCCACCAGGCGATCGACCTCGCCTACGACGCCGTCGCCGCCATCCGCGAGGACGGGAGCTTCGACCGGTACGCCTGGACGGCCGCGCGGCAGCGCGCCGCCCGGCCGGCGACGCGCTGATCGGCGTTCACCCGGCCGCCGCCCGGAAGGCCGCGGCGACCGGGCCGGCCGTGAGCCGCACCTGCCAGGAGCGGGCCCCCCGCTCGCGGAGCGCGGCCGCCACCGAGTCGTCGTCCACGGGGGTCGGCGGCGTCCAGGCGACCCGCCGCAGCGTCTCCGGGGCCAACAGGTTCTCGACCGGCACCGAGTGGGCCGCCGCGACCGCCGTCACAGCGGCCCGCGCCGCCGCCAGGCGGGCGGCCGCCGCGGGGTCACGGTCAGGCCAGGACCGGGCGGGCGGCGGGCCGTCGTACCGGAGCGCCACCGATGGCAGCTCGGCCTCGGGGAGCTGCCGAGCGCGTTCCACGGCGGCGAACCACCGGTCCGCCTCTCGCCGCTGCGCCCGGCCCCGGAAGACCGGGAGCGCCGAGAGCTCGGCGACCGAGGTGGGCCCGGCCAGCGCCGCCTCGACGACGGCGGAGTCGGGGAGGACCCGGCCGGGGGAGAGGTCCCGCTCCCGGGCCCGGGCGTCCCGCTCCTCCCAGAGCGCGCGGACGACCGCCAGCCGGCGGCGGTCACGCACCCGGTGCAGGCCGGACGTGCGCCGCCACGGCTCGACCCGCGGCTCGGGCGGCGGGGCGTCGGCGATGGCGGCGAACTCCTCCAGGGCCCACTCCAGCTTGCCGCTCTCCACGAGCTGCGCGTGCAGCGCGTCCCGGAGCTCGACCAGGACCTCGACGTCCAGGGCCGCGTACCGCAGCCACGGCTCGGGCAGCGGGCGGGTCGACCAGTCCGCCGCCGAGTGCCCCTTCTCCAGGGAGAGCCCCAGCACGGCCTCGACGAGCGGCCCGAGGCCGACCCGCGGGTAGTCCAGCAGGCGGCCGGCGAGCTCGGTGTCGAAGATCCGCGGCGGCCGCATGCCCACCTCGTTGAGGCAGGGGATGTCCTGGTTGGCCGCGTGCAGCACCCACTCGGCGTCGGCGAGGGCCTCGCCGAGGTCGGACAGATCCGGCAGCGGGACCGGGTCGACCAGCGCCGTACCCGCGCCGGTCCGGCGCAGCTGGACCAGGTACGCACGCTGGCCGTAGCGGTAGCCGCTGGCCCGCTCCGCGTCCACCGCGACCGGCCCGTTACCGGCCGCGAAGGCGGCGACGACGGCGGCGAGCCCGGAGGGGTCCGTGACGACCTCTGGGACCCCGTCCCGGGGGTGCACGAGGGGGACGGCGTCGCGCCCAGCGTCGGGCCCAGGGTCGGACCCAGGGTCGGACCCAGGCTGGGCAGCGGGCTGTGGCGCCGGCTCCACGAACGCCGGGGCCCGTGCGGCGCCGGCGCCGGGCCCGGGCACCTCGGTGCTCACCTCCGCCGACCGCCCCGCGGCCCGGGCATCGCCACCACTCCGGCGGGGAGGGGCACGAGCCCTGCGGCGGCGGCGAGGGTAGCGCCCCAAGCCTCCACGTGCGGCGCGAGCCCGGGGTCCAGCGGGGTCCAGGAGGCACGGATCTCGATCTCGGCGGAGGCCGGGTCGGCGGCCATCCCGCCGAAGCCCTCGGAGGCGACCCGCGTCACGGTCCCGCTCGCCGCGATGTAGGGGGCGCCGCGCTCGGCCAGCGCCTCGGTGAGCCAGGCCCAGCCCACCCCGGGCAGGAGCGGGTCGGAGGCCATCTCGGGTTCCAGGGTCGCCCGGACGTAGGCGACCAGCCGGAAGGTCCCGTGCCAGGCCTCCTGGCCGGCGGGGTCGTGCAGCAGCACGAGCCGGCCCGAGGCGACGTCGTCGTCGTCCACGACGACGTCCGCGCTCAGCGCCAGGGCGTGCGGCGCCAGCCGCTGGGGTGCCGGGATCTCCTCGACGTGCACCTCCGGGCGGAGGGCGGCCGCGCGGACCCCCTCGACCGCCCGGAGGAAGGCCTCCGGCGGTCGGTCCGGTCCCTGGCCGGCGCCGTCGCTGCGCACCACCCGGGCAGCGTACGACCGTCCCGGTGGCCGGGGCGGTAGCGGCGCGCCCGGTGGCCCGTCGCAGGACAGGAGTCGCATGACAGGATCGGTGGGTGCCACGACCCCTCCACGACTCCCTGCTGCTGCGGGCCTGCCGGGGCGAGGCGCTTCCCCGGCCCCCGGTCTGGTTCATGCGCCAGGCCGGCCGGTCGCTCCCGGAGTACCGCAGGCTCAGGGAGGGCGTGCCGATGCTCGAGGCGTGCAGCCGACCGGACCTCGTCGTCGAGATCACGATGCAACCGGTCCGCCGGTACGGCGTGGACGCGGCGATCCTCTTCTCCGACATCGTCGTTCCGCTGCGGGCTGTCGGCATCGACCTCGACATCCGCCCCGGGGTCGGCCCGGTCGTGGCCCGGCCCGTGCGCGCCCGCGCCGACCTGTCGGCGCTTCGTCCGTTGGAGCCGGACGACGTCGCGTACGTCTCGGAGGCCGTGACCGACCTGGTCGGTGAGCTGGGTGCCACGCCGCTGATCGGCTTCGCCGGCGCGCCCTTCACGCTCGCCTCGTACCTCGTCGAGGGCGGCCCCTCGCGCCACCACGAGCGCACCAAGGCGCTCATGCACGCCGATCCCGCACTGTGGCACGACCTCCTGCACCGCGTGGGCGTCATCTCCGCCGCCTTCCTGCGCGTGCAGGCACTGGCCGGGGCCTCGGCCCTCCAGCTCTTCGACTCGTGGGCGGGTTCGCTGTCGGCCGACGACTACGAGCGGTACGTGCTCCCGCACAGCCGCGACGTCCTGGCCGCGGTGGCCGACCTGGGGGTTCCGCGCATCCACTTCGGCGTCGGGACGGGGGAGCTGCTCGGGCTCATGGGGGCGGCCGGGGCAGAGGTGGTCGGGGTGGACTGGCGGGTCCCGCTCGAGGAGGCCGCGAGACGCGTGGGCCCAGGCCGAGCCGTGCAGGGCAACCTCGACCCCGCGTTGCTCGCAGCACCGTGGGCCGCTGTCGAGCCCGAGGTCCACCGGATCGTCGCGGGCGGCCGCACCGCCCACGGCCACGTGTTCAACCTCGGGCACGGGGTGCTGCCGACGACCGACCCGGACGCCCTGGCCCGGGTGGTGGACGCCGTCCGCGCCGCGGAGCACCAGTCGGTGGCCTGACGGTGCCGGAGGGACCGCCCCGTCGACCCCGGGTCGCCGTGGTCGGGGGAGGGATCTCCGGTCTGGCGGCTGCCTGGTTCCTGCGCCACGACCTCGGTGACGGGGTCGAGATCGCCGTTCTCGAGTCGAGCCCCCGGGTGGGCGGCAAGCTTGCCACCGAGGAGCTGGCCGGCCTGTCGGTCGACTCGGGTGCCGAGTCGCTGCTGCACCGCCGTCCCGAGGCCGTCGACCTGGCGCGGGCGGTCGGCCTCGGTGACGACGTGGTCGCGCCCGCGTCCGCCGGGGCATGGCTCTGGACCCGCCGCGGTCTGCGCGCGCTGCCCCCCCGCACCGTGCTCGGCGTGCCTGCCGACCTGCGCGCCCTCGGCGCGTCCGGCGCGCTGTCCCCGGCCGGGCTGGCCCGTGCCCGGCTCGACCGCCTGCTCCCGGGCGCGCCGCCGCGAGGCGACGTGGCGGTCGGGGACCTGGTCGCGCGACGCCTCGGCCGGGAGGTGGTCGACCGCCTGGTCGAGCCGCTGCTCGGGGCGGTCTACGCCGGTCGTGCCGACCGGCTGTCCCTGCGGGCGACGATGCCGACTCTCGCGACGTACGTCGCCAGGGAGCGGACCCTGGTGGCTGCCGCACGCCGGGCGCTGCCACCGGCCACGCCAGGAGAGCCGGTCTTCGCGGGGCTGCGGGGCGGCGTCGGCCGGCTGCCGGACGCCGTGGCCGCGGCGAGCCGGGCGGACGTGCGTACCGGCGTCACCGTCCGCCGCCTCGAGCGCACCGCCGACCGGGCGTGGCGTCTGGTCTGCGGGCCCGTGCCGGCGCCGGAGGTGATCGAGGCGGACGCCGTCCTGGTCGCGGTTCCCGCCGCCCCCGCCGCCCGGCTCCTCGCCGCCGCCGCGCCCGCCGCGTCGGCCGAGCTGGCGACGATCGAGTACGCGAGCGTCGCGGTCGTCGCGCTGGCGTTTCCCGCGACGGCGCTGACATCCCCGCTGCGTGGCACCGGGTTCCTGGTCCCCCCTGCCGAGGGGCGGCTGGTCAAGGCGGTGACGTTCTCGTCCGCGAAGTGGGGCTGGCTGCACGACGCCGACCCGGGGCTCGTCGTCCTCCGGGCGTCGGTCGGCCGGCACGGCGAGGAGCGCGACCTCCAGCGGGCCGACTCCGACATCGTGCACGGCGTCGTCGACGACCTGGCCGAGGCGATCGGGGTGGTGGGCAGGCCGGTCGATGCTCGGGTCGTCCGCTGGGGTGGTGGGCTGCCGCAGTACGCCGTGGGCCACCTCGACCGGGTCGCCCGCGTGCGCGCCGCGGTGACCGGGGTCCGCGGCCTGGCCGTCTGCGGCGCGGCGCTCGACGGCGTGGGCGTCCCGGCCTGCGTGGCCGGGGCGCGGGAGGCGGCCACCCGGCTGGTGCGCGAGCTGGCCGCCGGTGCGACCATCGGGTCATGACCGAGGACCCCCCGCGCCCGAGAGCCCGCGACCTGAACCAGGTGGTGCGCTACACGATGTGGTCGGTCTTCCGGCTGCGCGAGCCGCTGGGGGAGGGCAGTGACCGGACGGCTCTGGCGGCGGAGGTCGAGGACCTGCTGGCCCAGCTGGCCGCCAAGGACGTGGCCCTCCGCGGCACGTACGACGTGGCGGGGCTGCGGGCCGATGCCGACCTCATGGTCTGGACGCACGCGGCGTCCAGCGACGACTTGCAGGACGCCTACCACCGGCTCCGCCGCACCGCCCTGGGTGCGCGGCTGGAGCCGGTCTGGTCCCAGCTGGCCCTGCACCGGCCGGCGGAGTTCAACAAGAGCCACGTACCCGCTTTCCTGGCCGAGGAGCAGCCGCGCGCGTACGTCTGCGTCTACCCGTTCGTGCGGTCGTACGAGTGGTACCTCCTGCCCGACGAGGAGCGCCGGGCGATGCTCGCCGAGCACGGGCAGATGGCGCGGGGGTTCCCCGACGTCCGGGCCAACACCGTGGCCTCCTTCGCCCTCGGCGACTACGAGTGGATGCTGGCCTTCGAGGCCGACGAGCTGCACCGCATCGTCGACCTCATGCGCCACCTGCGCGGCTCGACGGCCCGACGGCACGTGCGTGAGGAGCTGCCCTTCTACACCGGCCGCCGACGCGCTGTCGCCGAGCTCGTCGCGGACCTGCCCTGATGGGGCTGCTGGACCGCCTGCGCGGGCGGGACCCCGAGGACGACGGCGCGGCTGCCGTGGAAGCCCCCGAGCCGCCGCTGGACGCCGAGACCCGTGGGGCCCAGCTGGACGCGCTGGAGCAGGCGCTGCGCACGCTCTCCCGAGCCATGGCCGACGACGCCCACATCGCCAACCCCGGCTGGAGCGGCCGGGTCGACGACCTGCGCTTCGCGGCGAACGAGGCGGGGCGGCTGTCCCACGAGGGCTTCACCCGGGCGGACCTGCTCGACCTGGTCAACCAGGTGCGACCCCTCTACCCGCCGGGCCTGGCGACGCCGCCCGCCGAGTACGCGGCCTACGCCGAGATGCAGGCCCAGGTGCTGGACGCCGTCGCGGCCCTGCGGGCACCGCTGGCCACCGAGCAGCCCCCGGACCAGGTCTGACGCTCACCCTGGCCGCTCATCCGGCGGATCGCGCGGCCTCCCGGCGCAGGGCGATGCCGTTGATGCAGTAGCGCTGGTCGGTCGGCGTCGGGTAGCCCTCTCCCTCGAACACGTGCCCGAGGTGGGAGCCGCAGGCGGCGCAGCGCACCTCCACGCGCTTCATGCCGAGCGTGCGGTCCTCCACGTACTCGACCCGGTCCTCGGCCAGCGGGGCGTAGAACGACGGCCAGCCGCAGTGGGACTCGAACTTCTCGTCGCTGCGGAAGAGGTCGGCGCCGCACGCGCGGCAGCCGTACACGAAACCCGGTGTCATGTCCTCGGCGTACGGGTGCGAGTACGGGCGCTCGGTCCCGGCCTCGCGCAGCACGTGGTACTCGGCGGGGGACAGCTCCGCCCGCCACTCCTGCTCGGACTTGTGCGCCGGTGTCCCCGGATGTGCCTGATCGGTCATGCCGCGACGGTAACCCGGCTTCGTGCCCGGATGCGCGGCGTGGCACTACGGTGCCCTGATGGCGCCCCCAGCGGTCGAGATCGAGGTCGACGGGCGGCCGGTCCGGGTGAGCAACCCGGACCGGCCCTACTTCGCCGACGCCGGCATCACCAAGCTCGACCTGGTCCGCTACTACCTCAGCGTGGGCGACGGCATCCTCCGGGCGCTGCGGGACCGACCCACGACCATGGAACGCTGGCCCGCCGGCGTCCACGAGGGGGTCAAGCTGGCCACCCGGACCGACCCCCACGGCGACGCGTTCTACCAGAAGCGCGTCCCCAAGGGCGCGCCGTCGTGGGTGCCCACGGCCCGGATCGCGTTCCCCAGCGGGCGGACGGCCGACGAGATCGCCCCGGACTCCGTGGCGGTCGTCGCCTGGGCCGCCAACCTGGGCACCATCACCTTCCACCCGTGGCCGGTGCGCACGGGCGACGTGGACCACCCCGACGAGCTCCGGCTCGACCTCGACCCTCAGCCGGGCACCGACTTCGCCGACGCGGTGACGGCCGCGGGCCTGCTGCGCGAGCTGCTGGACGAGCTCGGCTGGACCGGCTGGCCGAAGACCAGCGGGGGGCGCGGAGTGCACGTCTACGTCCGGCTCGAGCCCCGGTGGGACTTCACGGAGGTCAGGCACGCCGCGATCGCCTTGGGCCGCGAGATGGAACGCCGCCGTCCCGACCTCGTGACGACGAGCTGGTGGAAGGAGGAACGAGGGGAGCGGGTCTTCCTCGACTTCAACCAGAACGCCCGCGACCGCACCATCGCCTCGGCCTACTCCGTCCGCCCTCGCGCCACGGCGCCCGTGTCGACCCCGCTGCGGTGGGACGAGCTGGCGGACGCCTCCCCAGACGACTTCACGGTACGGACGGTGCCCTCCCGGTTCACCGAGCTCGGCGACGTCCACGCCGGGATCGACGACACCGCGCACGACCTGACGCCGCTGCTGGAGTGGTACGACCGGGACGTGCGCGACCGTGGCCTGCCCGACATGCCGTACCCGCCGGACTACCCCAAGATGCCCGGCGAGCCGATGCGGGTGCAGCCGAGCCGTGCAAAGCGTGTGACGGGCGAGAACACCGATTGAGCCGCTCGCGTGCTCCGTCTGTTCTGTCGCAGCACGACACGCGCACAGGAGTCGTAGCCCGGAGCCCATGGAGTGAACGCCAGGTGACGGGAGGGTAGATTGCCCCCGGTGCAGCACCTGCCCACCGCCCCGGAGAGCGGCCGTGGCGTCACCCGTGGCCTCGACGCCGCACCCGGCTCCGACGGCCGGGGCGTGACCCGGTTCCTGCTCGTGCTGCTCGCGGTGACCCTGGTGCTGACGGTCGTCAGCTACCTCGCGATGTCGCGGCTGGACCCGCAGGACCTCGAGCCCTGGGCACAGGACCTGAGGCAGTACGTCAACGTCGGGAACGAGCTGAACCTGCCCGCGTGGTGGAGCACCGTCCTGCTGTCGTCCGCGGCCATGGCCCACGTGCTGACCGGCGCGCTGGCCCGGTCGACCGGTCACAAGGGAGCCGGGGCGTGGTTCGTCGTCGCGGCCGCCGTGGCTCTGATGTCGCTGGACGAGCAGACCGCCCTGCACGAGCGGATGGAGGCGGTCGGCCGCAACCTCGTGACCGACGTCGTCAGTGACCACCCCTTCCGCTGGACGGCACCGGGCGCGGTCATCGGGATCGCCCTCGTCGTGATGTTCCTCCTGACCGCGCGACACCTGCCCCGCCGGGCCGGCCGGACGCTGGTCGCCGGCGTGGTGCTGCTGCTCGTGTCCGCGGTCGGCCTGGAGGTGGTGGGCGGGCGCGTCCTCCTCGACCAGGGTTTCGAGGGTCTCTACACCGTGCTCTACCACGTCGAGGAGCTCGGGGAGAACCTCGGCGCCTTGCTGCTGATCGCCGCCGCGGCGCGGGCGGTGGACGCCTCCCGCACCCCCGACGGGTGGCTGCTCGCGTATCGCGGGGTGCGATGACCGGCCACCCCCCGTACGAGACCCGGGCGCACGCCGGTCGGCTCACGGACGTGAGAGGCAGCGAGGCCGGGGCCCCGACGACGCCCTCCCTCGAGCCGGTGAGCTGGCGGCCCGTGGCCGTCGTCGTCGTGGGGACCAGCCTGCTCCTGTCGGCCCTGAGCCTCCTGCTGCCCGTCGTCGTCCGCCACCAGCTGACCCGGGACGAGGGGCCGGTCCAGGTCTACGTCTCCGTCCTCTACGAGCACAACCTGCCCACCTGGTGGTCCGTCTGCCTCCTCGCCTGGGGGGCGGTGCTCCACGCGACCGTCGCACTGCTCACCCGAGCCCGGGGTCTCCCCGGAGCGAGCGCGTGGTGGTCGACGGCGGCCCTGCTCGCCGTGCTCTCCCTGGACGACCTCAGCGAGCTGCACGAGAGGACCGAGCCGCTGGTCCGCTCCGTCGTCGACCCCGGCGGCTTCCCGTACGCGTGGGTCTTCGTCGGCGTCCCCGCCGCCCTGCTGATGCTCACGGTCGCCCTGGTCGCCGCCCGGCGGATGCCCCCGCGGGCCGCCCGCAGGCTCGTCGCCGGGCTCGCCCTGCTGTTCGGCGCGGCGATCGGCATCGAGATCCTCGGCGGCCTGGTCCTCTCCGGTGAGGGGACGGGGCCGCTGTTCGCCGTCCTGGTCCACGTGGAGGAGCTCGGGGAGAACGTCGGAGCGATCCTGGCCGGCTCCGCGGCCGTGGCGGCCGCCCGCTGGGAGCGCTCGGCCCGGGGACTGCACGTGACGCCACTGGTCCGCGAACGACCAGCTCGATGACTTCCGCCCCTGCCGCCGGCACCGGCAGGGGCCCGAGGCTGAAGTGGTGCGGAGGAGAGCCTGGGGGGCCACCCTCGTCGTGACGGTGCTCGCCGTCCTCGGCCTGCTGGGTGGGGGGGCCGCTCAGGCGCTGGTGCCGGGAGGGCCGGTCGCAGGCGACGGGGTGACCCTGGTCCTCTACCACGGCGACGGGTGCCCCCACTGCGCCGCCGAGCGGGAGTGGCTGGTCGGCTTGCAGGACCGGCAGCCGGACCTCTTCGTCGAGCAGTACGAGATCTGGTACGACGCCGCGAACGGCGCCCGGCTCGAGGAGCATGCCCGGACGCTCGGCTTCGAGCCGTCCGGCGTGCCGGTCACGGTCGTGGGGGAGCGGCACTGGGTCGGCTTCAACGACGCGGTCGCCGCGGACATCGAGGCGACGGTCGCGGCACTGCTGGCCGGCGCGGAGCCCCCCGAGGCCGCCGACGCGCGGCTGGACGTACCCGGCGTCGGCGAGGTCGACCTGGCCGGCTCCTCCCTGCTGGTCAGCACGCTCGTGATCGGCTTCGTCGACGGGGTCAACCCCTGCTCGCTCTGGGCGCTGTCGATGCTGCTCGCCATCGTCCTGCACAGCGGATCCCGCCGCCGGGTCGTCGCGGTGGGCACGACTTTCCTCACCGTCACCGCCGCCATGTACGCGCTCTACGTGGTGGGCATGTACAGCGCCCTGGACCTCCTCGGGCAGCTCGGCTGGGTACGCGCGGCGGTGGCGCTGGTCGCGGCCGTCTTCGGGGTCATCCACGTGAAGGACTACGTGGCCCTGCACCGGGGCGTCAGCCTGTCGATCCCGGACTCCCGCAAGCCGGGTCTGTTCCGGCGGATGCGGTCGGTCGCCTCGACCGACCGCACGCTGCCGGCGGCGCTCGGCGGGACCGCCCTGCTGGCCGTCGGCGTGTCGCTGCTGGAGACCCCGTGCACGGCGGGGCTGCCACTCCTCTGGACCAGCCTGCTGGCCCAGGCCGGCGTCGGTACGGGCGAGGCGGCCGCCCTGTTCGGCGCGTACATGGCCGTGTTCCTGCTCGACGAGCTGCTGGTCTTCGGAGCGGCCGTCGTCACGCTGCGCGCCGCCAAGGTCCAGGAGCGGCACGGTCGCGCGCTCAAGCTGGTGAGCGGGGTGGTGATGCTGGCCCTGGCCGGCACCATGCTGGTGGCGCCGCAGGCCCTCGAGAGCGTCCTGGGAACCGTCGTGGTGTTCGGCTCGGCTGCGCTGGTCGTTGCTGCGGTGCTGACGGTGGAGCACCTCCGTCGCCGGGACGACGAGCCGGCGCCCGTGCGCTGAGCGTGCACGCGGGCTCAGCGAGGGGTCTCAGCGGGCGGCCACCTCGTCGTCACCGTGGGCGAGCAGGCGGACGCAGGGCACGTCCAGCCGCTTGCGCGCCTTGCTCGTCCAGTCGACGTGCAGCAGCTCGGCGACCAGGTGCGGCCGGGTGAGGACGACGACCTCGCGGGACCCTCGTTCGGCGACGACGGAGCAGAGCCGGTCCAGCGGGTCCTCGACGGCGACCTCGCCGTCCGCGGACGCGCCTGCGTCGCGGAAGGCCGCGACCGAGTCCGACACGGCCCGGCGGGACGACTCGACGACCTCCTTCCTGATCCGGTCCAGGTCCTCCTCGCCGAAGTACAGCGAGGAGGTGCCCAGCACCTCGCTCGTGGCGAGCGACCCGATCGTGGCCTCGACCCGGGCCGACGCGTCCTCCACCGGGATCAGCACGTGGTAGTGCCGCGGGCTCGCCGCCCCCGCGTGCAGGCCCACGACCTGCCGGGCGTCCACCCGGGACACTGGCTGCTCGACCAGCACCACGACGTCGTCCACGCCTCACCTCCGAGCCGGCAGGGCACCATCGTCCCCCGACGACGCCACAAAGGCCACGACCGGCGGTCAGGGCTTGGCGAGGATCCGGTCGAGGTCGAATCGGACCGGGACCTCCAGCTGCTCGTACGTGCAGGAGGCCGGATCCCGGTCGGGCCGCCAGCGCCGGAACTGCGCTGTGTGCCGGAAGCGGGTCCCCTCCATGTGGTCGTACGCCACCTCGACGACCCGTTCCGGCCGGACGGCACTGAACGAGAGGTCCTTGCCGGTGCTCCACCGCGACACGGCGCCGGGGCGCCGCTCACCGGCCGGCGTGGCGTCGGCCCAGTCCGCCCAGGGGTGGCCGTCCAGGCCGGTCCGCAGCGGCTGCATCTCCTGCCACAGCTCGGCCCGCCGGGTGACGGGGAACGACGCCGAGACGCCGACGAACTGGAGACCACCGGCCGCGTCGTACAGACCCAGCAGCAGCGAGCCCAGGAGTGGGCGGTCGGCGGTCGACTGCTTGTGCTCGCGGTAGCCCGCCACGACGCAGTCCGCCGTACGGTCGTGCTTGATCTTGAGCATCACCCGCTTGTCGGGCTCGTACCGCAGGTCCAGCGGCTTGGCCACCACACCGTCCAGCCCGGCGCCCTCGAAGGTGTCGAACCACTCGAGCGCGGTTGCGTGGTCCCGCGTCAGCGGCGTGAGGTGCACGGGCGCGGCCGCGCCGGCGAGCGCGGTCTCGAGGCGCTCGCGGCGCTCGGCGAAGGGGCGGTCGACCAGGGACTCGTCCCCGATCGCGAGCAGGTCGAACGCGACGAAGGACGCAGGGGTCCGCTCGGCCAGCATGGCGACGCGTGAGGCCGCCGGGTGAATCCGTTCTTGGAGCCGCTCGAACTCCAGGCGGCCGTCGACCGCCACGACGATCTCGCCGTCGACGACGCACCGGTCCGGCAGCTCCTCGGCGAGCCTCGCGGCGAGCTCCGGGAAGTACCGCGTCATGGGCTTCTCGTTCCGGCTGCCGATCTCGACCTCGTCGCCGTCCTTGAAGACGACGCTCCGGAAGCCGTCCCACTTCGGCTCGTACGCGAGCCCGGCGGGCACCGAGTCCGGGGCGGGAACGTCCTTGACGGACTTGGCCAGCATGGGGGCGACAGGTGGCATGACCGGCAGGTGCACGAGCCGCATCGTGTCACGCCCCGGGGGAGCGCCGGCGGTCACCACCGGCCAGGATGGCCGGATGGGTGCACCTGGGTGGCGAACGCTGGCTGCGCTCCTCGCGACGGCGGGGACCGCGCACTTCGTGACGCCGAGACCCTTCGAGCGCATCGTCCCCAGGGCGCTCGGCGACCCGGGCCCGTGGGTGGTCGCCAGCGGGGTCGCAGAGCTGGCCTGCGCGCTCGCACTCGTGCCGCCCCGGACCCGCCGGCTCGCCGCCCTCGCCACGGCGGGCCTGTTCGTCGCGGTCTACCCCGGGAACGTCCAGCAGGCCCTGGATGCCGCTCGCGGGCCCAGGTGGTACCGCGCCGCCGCGTGGGCTCGGCTGCCCGCGCAGGTCCCGCTCGTCCTGTGGGCCCTGGAGGTGGCCCGGCGGGAGGGGCCGCCAAGGGGCTCGCCGACTGCGACGCCTACGCGCGGACCCACCGCGCGAGCAGGGTCCCGTCCTCCTCGAGCAGGTGCGCGAGCCGCAGCGGGAGGTCCACCGGCGGGCCGCTGACGATCCGTCCCGCGTCGCCGCCGACCAGGCGCGGCGCCAGGGTGACGCACAGCTCGTCGAGCGCCTCGGCGTCCGCGACGGCGGCGAGCAACCGAGGCCCGCCCTCGCACAGGACCCGGTGCAGCCCGCGCTCGGCGAGGGCCGCCAGGGCGGCCGGCACGTCGACCCGATCCCGTCCGGCGACGACGACGTCGGCCACGGTTTCGAGGGACGCCCGGCGGTCGGCCGGGGCGGCCGCGTGGGTGACGACCACGGTCCGCTCGGTCGCCTCGGCGAACACCGGTGCGGCCGGGTCCAGGTCGAGCGAGGCCGAGACGAGGGCGATCACGGGCAGGTCACGCAGGCCCGATCGCGCTCGCAGGGCGGCCCGCCTGCCGGCGACCTTCGCCGGTCCGTACCCCTCGGCCCGTGCGGTACCGGCCCCGACGAGGACGACGTCGCAGAGCCCGCGCAGGACCGAGAAGACGCGTCGGTCAGCGGCGGTCGACAGCGAGCCCGATCGCTCGTCGGCCCCTGTCACCGCACCGTCGAGGGACGACACCATGTTGGCGCGCACCCAGACCTGCCCGTCGGGGTAGGCGTAGAGCTCGACGAGGCGGTCGTCGTCGACCTCGCGCTCGCCGGACGGGGGGAAGAGGACCTGCACGACCCGATCAGACCAGAGCCGTACCCTTGCGCGCATGCCGGACCGCCTCGTCGACCGCCACCCGGCCGTCGAGCCGGAGCGCATCGTCGCCGACCTGGTCCCGCCGCCGCGCTTCGCGGACGTGCGCTTCGAGACGTACGAACCGGACCCCGGCCAGCCCACGCAGGCGGCGGCGGTCGCGGCCCTGCGAGCCTTCGCCTCGCGCCTGGGCATCCGCGAGCAGCGCCGCTCGTGGTTCCGCCGGGCCCCGGCCCCGCCGGAGGGACGGGCCGGCGTCTACCTCGACGGCGGGTTCGGGGTCGGCAAGACCCACCTGATCGCGGCGCTGTGGCACGTGGCGCCGGAGCCCAAGGCCTTCGGCACCTTCGTGGAGCTGACCCACGTGGTCGGCGCGCTCGGCTTCCGGGGCGCCGTCGACGCCCTCGCCGGCCACCGGCTGCTGTGCATCGACGAGTTCGAGCTCGACGACCCCGGCGACACGGTCCTGATGTCCAGCCTGCTGAGCCGCCTCGGCGAGGCGGGCGTGCGCCTGGCCGCCACGTCCAACACCCTGCCGGGCCGGCTGGGCGAGGGCAGGTTCGCGGCCGAGGACTTCCTCCGCGAGATCCAGGGGCTGGCCGCCCACTTCGACGTGCTGCGCGTCGACGGCGAGGACTACCGGCACCGTGGCCTGCCCGACGCCCCGGCTCCGTACGAGGACGACGCGGTGGTCGAGTCGGCCGCGGCGACTCCGGGCGCCACGCTGGACGACTTCGCCGAGCTGTGCGCGCACCTCGGCCGGGTACACCCGTCCCGGTACGGGCCGCTGCTGGACGGCGCCGCCGCGGTCCACCTCCGGCACGTGCGGACGGTGACCGACCAGGCCACCGCGCTCCGCCTGGTCGTGCTGGCCGACCGGCTCTACGACCGGGACGTCCCCGTGGTCGCGGGCGGCGAGCCGGTGGACCGGCTGTTCGCCGCGGACATGCTGCGCGGGGGCTACCGCAAGAAGTACCACCGCGCGGTCAGCCGCCTCGTCGCCCTGGCCCGCGAGGGCGAGCGGGTGACCCGCGGCACGACATCGCGCCGACTCGGTCGGGTCACCAGGCCGAAACCCGCGGGTCCCAGTCTGTGGGCATGACCAAGACCCGACGACGCATCGCCCTCGTGGCGCACGACAACAAGAAGGTCGAGCTCCTGGCGTGGGCGGCCTACAACCGCGCGACGCTGGCCGAGCACGACCTCTACGCGACGGGCACGACGGGGACCATGCTCCAGTACGAGCTGGGGCTGCCGGTCACCCGCTTCCTCTCCGGACCGGTGGGCGGCGACCAGCAGATCGGCGCACGCATCGCCGAGGGCGGCATCGACCTCCTCGTGTTCCTCTGGGATCCGCTCGAACCCCAGCCGCACGACCCCGACGTCAAGGCGCTCCTGCGGGTCGCAGCGGTCTGGAATGTCGGCGTCGCCTGCAACGTGACGAGCGCCGACCTGATGATCTCGTCACCCCTGCTCACCGGCCGCTACCGACCGGTCAGGCCGGACATCGAGGGCGCGAGCTGGCCGGTGGACGGGCTGAGGGACGCCGGCTAGCCAGCCGCAGGTCGTCCGGCCGGCTCATCCGCCACCGAGACGATCGCGACCGACTCGGGCCCCAGGCGCAGGCCGCCGCCCTCCGCCGCCGCCGGCGTCCACGCCAGGGTCACCCCGGTGACCGCCGCGTCGAGGGGGACGACCTGCTCCTGCCCGGAGAGGTTGCACGCGACCCGGAACCCGCCTCGACGGACGGTGAGCCAGCCCGCGCGGGCGTCGTGGGTGACCTGCACCGGTCCCAGCCAGGGGTCGGCCAGGTCGGGGATCGTCGAGCGCAGCCGGATCAGGTCCCGGTGCCAGGCGAGCAGCTCCGCGTGCGGCGACCGCACCGGCTCCGTCCAGTCCAGGCGGGAGCGGTCGACCGTGCGGGGGTCCTGCGGATCCGGGACGTCGGTGGCCGACCACCCGTGCTCGCCGAACTCGCGTCGCCTCCCCTCGCTGACGGCGCGGCCCAGCACGTCGCGGTAGGACGTGAAGTACTGCCACGGCGTGCCGGCACCCCATTCCTCACCCATGAACAGCATCGGCGTAAACGGCGACGTGAGGACGAGGGCGGCTCCGCACGCGAGCCGGCCGGGGGAGAGGGTCGCCGACACCCGGTCGCCGACGGCCCGGTTGCCCACCTGGTCGTGGTCCTGCAGGTACCCGAGGAACCTCCAGCCCGGCAACCGGTCGACGTCCACGGGGCGGCCGTGCGAGCGTCCGCGGAAGCTCGACCAGGTCCCGGCGTGGAAGTACGCCCCCGACATCGTGCGGCTCAGCGCCTCCCAGGGGTCGGCGGCGAAGTCGGCGTAGTAGCCCTGCCCCTCGCCGGTGAGCAGGGCGTGCAGCGCGTGGTGGAAGTCGTCGCTCCACTGGGCGTCGATGCCGAGCCCGCCGGTGTCCCGGGGAGTGACCACGCGTGGGTCGTTGACGTCGCTCTCGGCGACGAGGGGCAGAGGGCGGCCGAGCCGCGCGGACAGGTCGGCCACGGCCGCGGACAGCTCCTCGAGCAGGTGGATCGCCCGCTCGTCGTGCAGAGCGTGGACCGCGTCGAGCCGCAGGCCGTCCAGGTGGAAGTCCCGCAACCACGACAGGGCGTTGCCGACGAGGTAGGCCCGCACCTCGTCCGACCCCGGCCCGTCGAGGTTCACCGCCTGCCCCCAGGGCGTGTGGTAGGCGTCGTGGAAGTACGGACCGAACCTCGGCAGGTAGTTGCCGCTCGGGCCGAGGTGGTTGTAGACCACGTCGAGCAGCACCGCGAGGCCGCGGCCGTGGCAGGCGTCGACCAGCCGCTTGAGACCGTCGGGGCCGCCGTAGGGCTCGTGGACGGACCACGGGGCCGCGCCGTCGTACCCCCAGCCGTGGATCCCGTCCCAGCCGGCGACCGGCATCAGCTCGACGTGGGTGATCCCGAGGTCGACCAGGTGGCCGAGACGCTCGCGTACGCCGTCGAAGGTCCCCTCCGGCGAGAACGTGCCGACGTGCAGCTCGTAGACGACCGCGCCCTCCAGGGACCGGCCGGCCCACCCGGTGTCCGACCACGCGAAGTGCTCGTGCTCGTAGACCGCCGCCGGCCCGTGGACACCCTCGGGGAGCCACACCGCCCGGGGGTCGGGGAGCGGATCGCCGCCGTCGACCCGGTACGCGTACGGGGTGCCGTGCCCTGCCTCGGGTGCTGCCACGGACCACCAGCCGGTCCGGTGGGCGGGCTCCATGGGACGCCGGCCGCCGGGCAGCTCGATCTCGACGGAGGAAGCCGTGGGGCTCCACACCTCGAAGGTCGTCACGGCTCGGCCTCCACCCGGGTCGTCCCCGGGTGCGCCCGGGTCGGTCGTGTCGCGCCCATCATCCCGTACGGGCCCTGCGCGTCCGAACGGCCGGACGCGGCGCGGTACGGCAGGATGCGGGCACCGGGGCGGCGACCGGCGCCACGCCCGCGCGGAGGTGGACATGGCGAAGGCCAAGAAGGCGAAGTCGGCGTCGAACGCCGTCCCGACGCGGGTGGCCGACCAGCTCCGCCTGCCCCCGGGGCCGGTCGACCTGTCCGCCATGGACGCGCGGGCCACCCCCGGGTTCGACGGCGACAAGATCGCCGGCAAGGCCGCCCTGGCCTCGCTCGAGGCACCCCTGAGCGACCTGCAGGAGCGCCTGTTCGCCCACGGCCGGACCGGCGGGCGGCGCCGCCTCCTGCTCGTCGTGCAGGGGATGGACACGTCCGGCAAGGGAGGAACCGTCCGGCACGCCGTCGGCCTGGTCGACCCGCAAGGCGTCGCCATCACGTCGTTCAAGGCACCGACGGCCGAAGAACGGCGACGCGGCTTCCTCTGGCGCATCCGCCAGGCCCTGCCGCAGCCCGGCATGATCGGCGTCTTCGACCGCAGCCACTACGAGGACGTGCTGATCGCCCGGGTGCGCAGTCTCTCCCGCTCCGACGTGATCGAGCGGCGCTACGACGCCATCAACGAGTTCGAGGCCACGCTCGTCGCCGACGACTGCGTAGTCGTCAAGGTCATGCTGCACCTCTCGTACGAGGAGCAGCGCGAACGGCTGCTCGCCCGCCTCGACGACTCGACCAAGCACTGGAAGTACAACCCCGGCGACGTGGACGAGCGCAAGCTCTGGCCCGCCTACCAGGAGGCGTACGCGATCGCGCTGGAGCGCTGCAACACCGAGGCCGCGCCGTGGTTCGTCGTCCCCGCGGACCGCAAGTGGTACCGGAACTGGGCGGTCAGCAGGCTGCTGCTCGAGCACCTGGAGGCGATGTCCCTCGAATGGCCGGTCGCCGACTACGACGTCGCGGCCGAGCGCGACCGCATCCTCGCCACCTGACCTGCCAGGCCGTCCCCCTCCTCCCCGCCGGCCCGACAAGGGATTTCCCTGATCACGAGCCGGGCCCGCGCGCCTAGCGTCCGAGGCGTCACGACCACGGAGGAGGGGCGAGATGCCGAAGAACTGGAGGACAGCCGGTGCGGTCGTGGCCGCCACCGCGCTGCTGCCGCTGCTGACGCCGGGGCCGGCGACCGCCGCCGAGCCGGTACGGCTGACGTTCGACAAGGCGGCCGTCTCCGCGGGCACCTGGGCAGGGACGGTGACCTTCGAGGGTGAGCCGCAGCCGGCGGCGTTGACCACGGTCCTGACGGGCTTCGCCGTCGTGGGGCCCAACCTGCTGGTCTCGTTCGACTGGATCATCGACGCGGGGGAGCGCTCGTTCACGGCGTCGATGGACGGTGTCCTGAACGGCACGACCGGCTCGGTCGTCATGAACGGCACCGTGGTCGAGGGGTGGGGTGAAGGCGCCCGGGTGCACGAGCAGGGGACGCTCGTCGACCCGGCGACCCAGCGCTACTCCGGCACCATCCGGGTCCAGGGTTCCGGCTGACGCCGGCTCAGGACCCGCTCAGCGGGAACCGGCCGGGGGGGCCGGGTCCGGGGGGAGGCGGCGGGCCAGCTGCGCCCGGGACCGAACGCCGAGCTTGCGGTAGGCGCTGGAGAGGTGGGCCTCCACCGTCTTCTCGCTGATGAAGAGCTCCGCGGCGATCTCCCGGTTGCGGCTGCCCGCCGCCGCGAGGGCGCACACGCGCCGCTCGGTGTCGCTGAGCTCCCGCCCCGCCGCTCCGCCGGCGACACGGCCGAGCTCCTCGCCTGCGCGCGCCGCCCACGCCACCGCCCCCATGCGGGAGAACTCGGCCAGCGCCGCAGCCAGGGCTCGCCTGGCCGCAGCTCGGTGCCGGCACCGGCGCTCGACCGTCCCGAGCACCAGCTGCGCTCGCGCGGCGTCGAACGGGGCCCGCCGGGGGTCCAGGCCGGCCACCGCGTCACGCGCCGCCCGCAAGGCCGCGTTCGGCTCACCCGTGGCGGCGAGCCGTAGGGCCTCCGAGCGCCACGCGACGGCGAGCGGCACCTCCAGCCCCAGCGCCTGGGCGCGGGCAGCCAGGTCCTCGTCCACCGCCTCGGCGTCCTCGGCGCGGCCCGCCGCGACCAGCGCCTCGGCGAGGTCGCCGTCCCAGCGGAACAGGCCGGGGTGACGGTAGCCGTCCCTGAGAGCCAGCTCCCGGGCCTGGCTGAGCGTGCGGGCGGCGTCGTCCCAGCGCCTCGTGCTGACCGCGAGGAAGCCCAGCACCAGCAGGTTCTGCATGAGGAAGATGCGGTCGCCCTCCCGCCGGCAGATCGCGGCGCCCCGCCCGGCCGCCGCCTCGGCCTGCTCGTGTCGTCCCAGGTGCGCGAGCGCGTGGCCGAGGACGTAGAGGTTGAGCTGCTCGGCCCCGGACGCCTCGCACATCGGCTGCGCCGCCCGGGCCAGCAGCTCCGCCTCCGCGAAGCGACCCTGCCGGATGCGCACCTCGGCGAGGTGTGCGCGCAGCGCAGCCGCCGTCGCCGGCTGACCGGACCGGTCGGCCCGGCCCACCAGCCCGCCGATCAGCTCGTCGGCACGTTCCAGGTCGTCGGACCAGCACGCCGCCCAGCCCAGCACCAGGTCGGGGTGGTCGTAGCAGTCGGCGTCCCACCCGGCGAGCGCGGTGGACGCCCCGGCGAGGGCGTCGATGTCCGCGACCTCTCCACGGGCCATGACGACGAAGCACAGCTCCCTCGCCGCCGTCACCGCCAGGCGCGCGTCGCCCACCTGCGCGGAGAGCGCCGCGACCCGCCGCAGCTGCACCTCCGCCTCCGAGAGCGTGGCGGTGTTGAGGAGCGTCCGGGCGAGCCAGTAGCGGACGGACGCCTCTGCGCCCGCGTCCCCGGCGGCTTCGTCCGCGGCAGCTCGCAACCGGTCCCGACCCTCCGCCTGCGAGCCCTCGCCCAGCCAGACGAGCGCCGCCTCGACCCGGGCGTGCAGCGGACCCCGGGGCAGCCGGGGCAGGAGCGGCGCGAGGAGGGCAGCGGCGGCTTGGACGTCGCCGCACAGGGCCAGGTCCGCTGCGGCTGCCAGCGCCCGGCCGACCTTGGCTGTCATGTCGTCGTCCGGGGTGAGTCGCAGCGCGAGCTCGCCCAGCCGGGCCGCCACGTCGGGTGCTCCGGTGGACCGGG
>DATHTV010000134.1:0-5654 GCA_035462845.1 Jiangellales bacterium | reverse complement strand
GAGCTCGGCACGGACGCCAGGCCGACGGTCAGGCCGGCCACGAGGACGCTGGCGGCTGTCGCCGCGGAGCCCTTCTTGAGTCGAGATCGCACCATCGGTCACCCTTCTGATACACGGGGCGTGACTTGTCGTGTCGGAACGTAGCGCATGATGTGACGACAGCAACACCCCCGGGAGCGATTTCGTTACAGGTGGCTAGGGGCGCACGGCCTGACATGATGGGCCGAAAGACCCTCGGGCGGGCACGACATGTGACGCGCCGACCCCGAAACGTAGCTCATGACCAGCAGTCGAGGGAAGGGTCACTGACCACCGTGCGGTTCGCAGCGTGGCCGTCTCGTAACATGAAGTGAGCCCCGCATCAACGGAGACTGCCCCCGGGCGCCTCGACCGCGCTGTCGGCGCGAGGACCGGGACGGAGGAGGAAGGCACGGATGTCGTCTCGAGCAGCGAGGTCTGCCCGGTGCTGGGCGGCCCTGGGCGCCGTCGCGGCGCTGGCGATCAGCGGGTGCAGCACGGCCGGATCCACCGAGGCCGCCGACCGCGGGGTCGCGCCGACTCCGGAGACCTTCACCGCCGACTCGCGGGTGATCATCCCTGGCCGGCCCGGTGAGGAGCCGACGGTCCTCGAGCCCGGCGACACCGGGGAGGTCCTCGGCGCCGGCTACAGCGAGGCCGAGGTCCGCTTCATGGAGCAGATGATCCCGCACCACTCCCAGGCCCTGGCCATGGCCGCGCTGGTCCCCGACCGGGCCGTGGACGAGCAGCTCAAGATCTTCGCCGAGCGCATCCAGATCTCCCAGGGGCCGGAGATCGAGGTGATGGAGACCTGGCTGCAGGATCGCGGCTTGCCGGTGCCGTCGGAGGCGGCACGCAACGACCACGCCGCGCACGCTGGGATGCCGGGGATGCTCACCCCGCTCCAGATGCAGTCGCTGGCGGAGGCCACCGGCGTGGAGTTCGAGCGGCAGTTCCTCACGTACATGATCGCCCACCACCAGGGCGCCATCGAGATGGCGCAGCCGGTGGTCTCCGCCGCCTTCGACCCGAAGGCGCAGGAGATGGCCAACGACGTCAACGCCAAGCAGGCCGTCGAGATCGGGATCATGCAGGAGATGCTCGACGCGCGCTCCTGAGCGCTCCCGCTACCCGGGTGGGAGGATCGACCGCGTGCGTATCGTCGGAAACGTCCTGTGGTTCCTGCTCGCCGGGTGGTGGCTCGCCCTCGGCTACGTGATCGCCGGGCTGCTCGCGTTCATCCTGATCGTCACCATCCCGTTCGGGATCGCGGCCTTCCGGCTGGCGGGCTTCGTGGTCTGGCCCTTCGGTCGCACCGCCGTCTGGCAGCGGCAGGTCGGCGTCTGGGCGGTGCTCGGCAACGTCGTCTGGATCATCTTCTTCGGCTGGGAGCTCGCGCTGGCTCACCTGCTGGCGGGTCTGCTCCTGTGCATCACCGTCATCGGCATCCCGTTCGGGGTGGCCTGCTGGAAGATGGTGCCGCTGGCGCTCGTGCCCCTCGGTCGGGAGGTCGTCCCGATCGAGCGCGCCGGGCACGACCCGTACGGCATCCCGGCCTGAACCCCGGGACCTGCCCTTCATTGCCTAAGTCCCGGCCTGACGTCCGCAGCAGCCTCCCGTCGCACGGCGGTCCTGTCCATCGCCGGGTCCCACCCGGTAGAACCGGTCGGACCGGACGAAGGAGCAGGAGGCGGGCATGCGGGGCGACGGTCGACCCGGGGACGCCTGGCCGGGACCACCGGACCGCGAACGACCCGCCGGCCGACGAGGAAGCTGCCGGCGAACCGGAGGACCGGGGTCACCGCAACGTCATCGACGCGGCCGCTGCGGGCGCATCGGACGGCGTCCGCCTGGCGGTCAACGTCGGGGCGATGCTCATCGCCTTCATCTCGCTCATCGCCCTGCTCAACCTGCTCCTCGGCAACCTGGGGCAGCTGGTCGGCATCGAGGACCTCACGTTCGAGCTGATCCTCGGCTACGTCTTCGCCCCGGTCATGTTCGTCGTCGGCGTGCCGTAGGACGAGGCGTTGCAGGCCGGCAGCTTCCTCGGCCAGAAGCTCGTGATCAGCGAGTTCGTGGCCTTCGCCAACTTCGCGCCGGAGATCGACAGCTTCAGCCCGAAGAACGCCGTCATCATCACCTTCGCGCTCACCGGATTCGCCAACCTCGGCTCGCTGGCGATCCTGCTCGGCGGGCTCGGGGGGCTCGCTCCGCAGCGGCGACCGGAGATCGCCGAGCTCGGCCTGCGCGCCGTCGCCGCCGGCACCCTCGCCAACCTCATGAGCGCCGCGATCGCCGGGATCCTCTTGGGTTGAGCTCGGGCGCTCGGGGGAGACGTCCCGGGCCATCGCGTTCTACAGTCGTGCAGGAGCGAAGGAGGTCGGCATGCCGCTGGAGTCCCTGCCGGTCCTGGCCCGCGGCAAGCACCGCGGCCCTCGCAAGGGTGCGTGCTTCATGGAGTTCGCCTCGCTACTGGCCGGCGAGCGCTGGAGCGACCATCCCCGGTGCACGCACCCGCTGCTGGGCGCCCTGGCGCGCAGCGTGAACGACTGTACGAGCGACGAGGGGCGACCCCTGCTCGCGCCGCTCGTCCCGGACGTCATCGGCACCGAGGCCGACGACCCGCGGCTGGCGCCGGAGCTGGTCGTGCTGACCTGCCGCAGCACCCTCCCGTACGTGCAGGCGCACCCGCGGTTCGTCCTGGCGGTCGCGCTCCTGTCGGCCGAACGCCAGCTCGTCGAGGCCGGGGCCGCGCCGGCCGCCGGCCCGGACCCGCTGAACGTGCGTGAGCGCGCGGACGCGGCCGCGTACGTCGACCGCTTCCGGGTCTCGCCACGGTTCTACCGGCGCAAGGGGGCCCAAGGCGTGCTTCAGTACGCGGTCGGCGCCGTCTCGCTCGAGCGCGGCCCGCGCAGCGACACCATCCTGCGCGAGCTGCTCGAGGCCGCGGTCGCCCGCTACCACGAGGTGGTGCCCGGCCAGCGCCGCCCGGACGCCGCCGAGGGCTGGGCGGCCGCCTGCGCCGTCGTCGGCACCACCGGGTGAGCCCGGCGGCGGACGACGACGCCTGGTCGCGGCTGCTGCGTGCCCGTACGCACGCGGGCGCGGGCTGCCTCGACGACGTGTCCGACCCGCTGGTAGAGCTCTACCGTCCGCTGGCGCTGGCCGGTCCCCGGCACGTGGCGGCACAGCTGGGCCAGAGCATCGACGGCTTCATCGCCAGCCGTACGGGACATGGCGAGGGGGTCACGGGCGCCGAGGACCACGTGCACCTGCACCGCCTGCGGGCTCTCGTCGACGCCGTCGTGGTCGGCGTCGGGACCGCCCTGGCCGACGACCCGCGCCTCACCGTCCGGCACGTGCCCGGACCGCAGCCGGCCCGGGTCGTACTGGACCCACGCGGGCGCGCGCCGCGCGACCTCACCGTCTTCACCGACGGCGCGGCCCGGACGCTGTGGGTGGTCGGTGCGGGTGCCGGCGCCGGCATCGACGCCGTGCAGCCACCGGACGGCGTGGAGCTGCTGCGGCTCCCGTGCGGGGACGGCGGCTTCGACGAGGCCTGCCTCGTCGACGCACTCGCCGACCAGGGCCTCGGCCGGCTGCTCGTCGAGGGCGGGGGCGTCACCGTCTCGCGGTTCCTGGCCGCAGGCGTCCTGGACCGGCTCTACGTCACGGTCACCCCGATGCTCCTCGGCGACGGGCGCCCCGGGCTGCGCTTCCGCGGACCCGAGCGCCTCGAGCACGCGCTCCGGCCCGCGACGCGCTGCTTTCCTCTGGGGTCGGACGTGCTCTTCGAGCTCACCCTCCGGCCGCCTGCTCCCGTCCGCTGAGGGTGCCGTACGCCACCGCCGGCCGGTCAGGACCCACCGGGGGCACGGCGAGGAGGTCGCGATGACCGACTCCGACGACGAGCTGCCCGGCGGCGATCTGGCGAGCGCGGCGGTCCACGTAGTCATCCACCTGCTCGGCGAGTCCCGGCTCCTGCTCGACCGCTGCACGGACCCAGCCGTCGAGCCAGGCGGTGGTCAGTTGCGCGTCCCCTGCGCCGAGCGCCCAGGCGGTCTCGGCCGTCGTCACCCGCCAGCCGACCCGGTCGAAGGCCAGAGCCGCCGACGTCGGAGCATCGGGACCGAGGCGCTCGGACTCACCCGTCGGGCGGCGCTGGTGGGCGTCGAACGCCGCGGCCAGCTGCTGGTCCAGCGGCTCGGACGGCTCGAGGTGAACCTCGCCGGTCACGCTCAGCGCGGCCAGCAGTGGCGTCCGGGCGGCCACGCACACGCCCACGAGGTGGTCGAGGTCGGCCGGGGTGAGGAGGTCGAGCAGGGCCGAGGTCGCGATCAGGTCGACGCCCGCGAGGTCCGCCTCCGCCAGGTCGGCGAGCCCGACCGCGCGGGCGGTCACCGACAGCACTGCCGCGGGTCTCTCCTCGAGGGCCTCGACCGCGCGACGGAGCAGCGCGGCGTCGTGGTCGACGAGCACCCAGTGCTGTGGCCGGGAGAGGCGCGGCGCCAGCCAGCGGACGTCGGAACCGGTGCCGCATCCCAGGTCGAGCACCGTGGACGCCCGGCCGGCCGGGAGCGCCCGGTCGAGGGCGGAGTCGAGGGCCGGCAGCAGCACGGCGGCTCCCCGGTCGCGCGCCGCGTGGTCGGCCGGCTCACGCAGGGCGAGCCACTCGGCGTCGAACGTCCCGCTCACGGGCTGAGCCCGCGTCCCTCCCGCAGCCGGTCGACGAGCCGGTCGCGGAGGCGTTCGGCACTCCACCCCGGCGCATCGACGACCAGCCGCTCCCGATCCTCACGCTCGGCGCGCCGGACCCCGGGCTCGCGCCGCAGCGCCGCCACGACGTCGTCCACCGCGTCGGAGCGCGCGTGCGCCAGGTGGTCCGCCAGGACCACCTCCAGCGTGCCGTCGCCGAGCGCCTCCACCTCGAGCAGCGGCTCGTCCCCGATGTCGTCCACCTCGCCCGGGACGGTCCCCGCGAGCCGCTCGACCACCGTCGACGCCTGCACCGACAGGACGTCGTCGGGTACCTCGCGCAGCGCGAGGACGTGCGTACGGGCCCGACCCGGGACCAGGTCGGCGAGGTCGAACTCGTGGTCCCCGCTACCGAGCACCGGGTGGTTCTCCCAGTGGTAGCGAGGCGTCCGGTCGTGGCCGACCCGCCATCGCGCCGCGGGCGCACCCCGCTCGACCGCGCGGCAGAGGGCCGACACGAGCCCGTCCACGATCTCGACCGAAGCCCGGCTCAGCACCGGCTCGGTCCCCTGGGCGTACCGGAGCCACGTCGGCGCGTCCGCCCCGGCGACCGGCGGCTCGTCCGGCGCACGGGCGGCGAGGTGCCCCTTCGCCCACCGCCACAGCGGCGTGAGTCCCTCCGCCCTGCCGTCGAACAGCGCAGCCGGGTCGATCCCGTCCTCGGCCACGAGCGCCTCGACCCGGGCCAGGGCGGCCGGGCGCTCACGGAGGAACTCCTCGAGCGCCGCGGCGGCCTCGGCCTCGGACATGCTGGCGTAGGGCGTGCGGCAGCAGGACGTCACAGCGGATCACACGGTACGGGCTACCGGTGCGCGCGCGACGGTGCTCAGCACGTCCCTGAGCCGGCGCGCGGCGTCGTCCCACGTGGGCAGGCCGCGGCC
>DATHTV010000133.1:0-9099 GCA_035462845.1 Jiangellales bacterium | reverse complement strand
GTCACCGTTGACCGACCCGCCGGTGCCCGCCAGGCGCCTGGACTGGCGCTCGCGGGCCTCGGCGTCCCGGGCCGCGTCGGCGGCGGTGGGTTCGGCGGCGCCCGCCCCCTGGCGCAGGTCGGCGAGGGTCGGGGCCTTGACCCACACGGTCAGGTCCACCCGGTCACGTACCGGGCCGGACAGCCGTCTGGCGTAGCGGCGCACCGCGTCCGGGGTGCACTCGCAGACGGAGGTCCGGCTGCCGCGGTGACCGCAGGGGCAGGGGTTGCTCGCCAGCACGAGGAGGAACCGGGCCGGGAAGCGCGCGGAGAACTCCGCCCGGTCCACGACGATCTCGCCCTGCTCGAGCGGCTGGCGCAGGCAGTCCAGGACGTGCGCGCCGAACTCCGGGGCCTCGTCGAGCAGCAGCACCCCGCGGTGCGCACAGGCCGCCGCTCCCGGTCGGACCAGCCTGCTCCCACCGCCGACGATCGCCGCCCGGGACGCGGTGTGGTGCGGGTCGGCGAAGGGCGGGCGGGTGACCAGCGGGTGGTGGGCGGGCAGGATGCCGGCGAGCGAGTGGACGGCCGTCACCTCGAGCGCCTCCCGGCGGCCGAGGTCGGGCAGCAGGCCGGGCATTCGCCGGGCCAGCATCGTCTTGCCCCCTCCTGGCGGGCCGGTGAGGAAGAGGTGGTGGTGCCCCGCGGCCGCCACCTCGACCGCCCGGCGGGCGTCGCTCTGGCCGATGACGTCGGCCAGGTCGGGCACCGGCGCCCGGGCCTGGCCACCGTGGTCCGCCGCGACGCCGGGCGGCCGCTCCCCCGGCCCCGGCTGCTCCCCGGCCGGTTCCACCTCCGGATCCTGCGGGTCGGGGAGTCGGCCTCTCAGCAGCGCGAGCACCTGGGCGAGCGAGGTCGCCCCGCGCACCTCGACCCCCGGCACCAGCCGGGCCTCCCCCGCGTTGGCGGCCGGCACCACGACCCGGCGCACGCCGGCGCCCGCCGCGGCGAGGACCGCCGGCAGCACGCCCCGCACCGGCCGTACCGCGCCGTCCAGGCCCAGCTCACCGAGGATCACCACGCCGTCGATGGCTCCCCCCGGGAGCCGGCCGTCGGCGGCCAGGACCGCGACCGCCACGGCCAGGTCGAAGTGCGTCCCGCGCTTGGGGATCGAGGCCGGCGAGAGGTTGACGGTGATCCGCTGCTGCGGCCACGGCTCGCCCGAGCACAGGACAGCGGCCCGGACCCGGTCGCGGGCCTCCGCCAGCGAGGTGTCGGGCAGGCCGACGAGCACGAACCCCGGCATCCCCCCGATGTGCACCTCGACCTGGACCAGGTGGCCCTGGACGCCGACGAGCGCCACGCACCCGCAGGTGGCCAGCCGCATCAGGCCGCCCCCCTGACGTGCTCCAGGACGGCGGCACCGCGCGGACGCGACAGGACGCCGACGACGTCGAAGCGGATCTGCCGAGGGCGCTGCTCGTGCTCGTCGAGCCAGCGGGATGCCAGCCGACGCTGCCGGGCGGCCTTGGCCCTGGTCACCGCCTCCAGCGGCGAGCCGAAGCCGAGCCCGGAGCGGGTCTTGACCTCGCAGAAGACCAGGACCTCGCCGTCGAGCGCCACCACGTCCAGCTCGCCGAGGTCGCAGCGCCAGTTCCGGGCCAGGATCGTGAAGCCCTCCGCCTGCAGGTGACGGACCGCCACCCGCTCGCCGTACTCCCCCAAGCCGTCCTTGGCCCGCATCCGGCACCACCTCCGGGCCGCAGGGTGCAGGGCGCGGCCGGGGGCCGCCAGGCCCCGCCGTCGCGCTGTGGACGGCGGGGCCGGCGGCCTGCGGGTGTGGACGACGGGGGTCAGCCCAGCGCTGGGGCCAGCTCGCGCTCCCCCTCGCCTCCCGGCCCGGCGGACGGGACCGGCGTCGGGGTGCCGGCCGGGGCGGACGCCGGCATCGGGACGACCTCTTCGCCGTGGACGTCGACGTGCGGCAGGACCCGGTCCAGCCAGGCCGGCAGCCACCAGTTCGCCCGGCCCAGCAGGGCCATCGTGGCGGGCACCAGAACCATCCGGACCAGCGTGGCGTCGACGGCCACGGCGGTCGCCATGCCGACGCCCATCATCTTCACGGTGACGTCGCTGTCGAGGGCGAAGCCCGAGAAGACGGCCACCATGATCAGCGCCGCCGAGGTGATGACGCGCCCGGTCGCGGCCAGGCCGCGGACCACGCTGCCCCGGCTGTCCCCCGTGGCGAGCCACTCCTCGCGGATCCGCGAGAGCAGGAACACCTCGTAGTCCATCGACAGCCCGAAGTGCACGGTGAACATCAGGATCGGGAGCCAGCTGGACACCGGGACGGCGTGCGGCAGGCCCAGCGCCTCGGCGCCCCAGCCCCACTGGAAGACCGCGGTCACCACGCCGTACGCGGCGGCGATCGACAGCAGGTTCATGGCGGCGGCCTTGAGGGCGACCACCGGCGAGCGGAACACCACCGTCAGCAGCAGGACCGACGCCGCGACCACGATGGCCAGCACCAGCGGCAGCCGCTGGGCCAGCAGGTCCGAGATGTCGGAGAAGACGGCGGTGAGCCCGGTGATCTCGGCGCCGTCCGGCAGGACGTCGGACCGGAGGGCGTCGACGAGCTCCGCGGACCGGTCGTCGCTCGGGGCCGTGGTCGGCTCGAGGGTGATGACGGCGGCCGAGCCGTCGGCAGAGACCACGGGCGGGGCCACCAGGGCGACGTCGGGGTGCGCCGCGAGGTCCGCCCCGATCTGCGGCAGGACGCCGGCGCCGGTGCGCTCGAGGTCGACCGCGACCATCAGCGGCCCGTTGGCGCCGGGACCGAACTCGGCCTCGATGATGTCGTAGGCCTGCCGCACGGTCGACTCCTCCGGCTGGCTGCCGGCCGAGGACGGCCAGGTGCGCATGTCGAGCACCGGGGCTGCGAAGGCGAGCAGCACGCCGAGCGCCGCGAGGGCCCACGGCAGCGGGCGGCGCCCCACCCGGGCCGCCCACGAGGCGGTCCAGGTGCTGCCCGTGCGGACGGAGGAGCGGCGACGACGGCCGAGGAGCCGGTGACCCGCGATCGAGCAGAGCGCCGGGACGAGAGTCACCGACGTCACCACCACGGTGGCCACGACGATGCCGGTGGCGTAGCCGAAGGACTCGTAGACGGGCAGACCGGCGAACTGCAGGCCCATGAGCGACAGCAGCACCGTGACGCCGGCGAAGACGACCGACTGGCCGGCGCTCGCCGTGGCCCGGGCGGCCGCCTCCCGTACGGGCGGTCCCTGCCGCAGGCCCTCCACGTGCCGGGTGACCAGGAGCAGGGCGTAGTCGATGCCCACCCCGAGGCCGACCATGGTCGCGATGGTCGGCGCCGTGGTGCTCACGTCGTACACCGCGGCGAGCAGCGCGATGCCGGCGGTGCCGATGCCCAGGCCGACGAACGCGATCGCCAGCGGCAGGCCGGCGGCGACCACCGAGCCGAAGGCGAGGACGAGGACGCCGAGCGCGACGACGATGCCGATCATCTCGGCGGTGCCGTCCATCTCCATGACGTTCTCGGGGACCTGGCCGCCCAGCTCCACGACCAGTCCGGTGTCCTCGGCGGGCGCGGTGGCCTCGCGGAGCGCGTCCACGCCCTCGGTCCCCTGGAACTCGGTGACCGGGACGTCGTACTGCACGGAGATCAGCGCCGTGTCGCCGTCGCTGGACAGCCGCGGCGTCGACACGACCGAGACCGAGGGGACGTCGGCCAGGCGGTCGCTGAGATCGGCGAGGACGGTCGGCTCCAGCGCCGCACCCGACTCGTCGTGCACGACGACCCGGGCGTCGGCGCCGGACATCTCGGGGAAGCGGTCCTGGAGCAGGTCGGTGCCGGTCTGGGACGCGGTCCCCGGCACCTCGTAGTCGTCGGAGGGCTGGCCTCCGAGCGTGGCCGACGCACCGATCGCGGCGACCAGGACGAGCAGCCAGGCGGCGACGGTACGCCAGGGGCGCGCGGCGGACGCCGCGCCGATGCGGTACAGCAGGCGGTTCACGGTGGCTCCCACGGTGGACGGGTCGTGCGGTCGTGCCCACCGTGCTCGCGCCCACTTGCAGCGGCCTTGGGGCGGACTTGCAGCCCCCTGCCGGGCGCTCCAGGCGCTCAGCCCTGGTCGAACCCCTCGCTCTTCGGGATCTGCAGGTCGGTCTTGGAGAGCTCCTCGACGTTGACGTCCTTGAAGGTGACGACCTTGACGTTCTTGACGAACCGGGCAGGGCGGTACATGTCCCACACCCAGGCGTCGCTCATCGTCACCTCGAAGTAGACCTCGCCACCCTCGCTGCGCACCTGGAGATCCACGTTGTTGGTGAGGTAGAACCGGCGGTCGGTCTCGACCACGTACGAGAAGAGGCCCACGACGTCGCGGTACTCCTTGTACAGCGACAGCTCCATCTCGGTCTCGTACTTCTCGAGGTCCTCGGTGCTCATCGCGCGTCTCCTCGCTCGTCCGCCGTCAGCCAGTCTCGCCGAGCCCGGTCCCCGCGGGGCGGTCGCCCCCCAGGACATCGCTGCCCAGGACATGACCGCCCGGGGCATCGCTGCCGTGGCCCAGCATCGCCCGGCGCACGTTCACGTACGACCTCCGGTGCTCGGGGCACGGCCCGAGGCGGGCGAGCGCCTCCTGGTGCTCCGGCGTCACGTACCCCTTGTGCGTCGCGAGCTCGTAGCCGGGCCAGCAGCCGTCCATCTCCACCATGATCCGGTCCCGGGTGACCTTGGCGAGCACCGAGGCGGCGGCGATGCAGGCGGCCACCCGGTCACCCTTCCAGACCGCCAGCCCGGGGACGCCGAGCCCGGTCACGGGGAAGCCGTCGGTGAGCACGTACGCCGGAGGGCGGGGCAGCCGCGCGAGCGCCCGCCGCATCCCCTCGACGTTGGCGACGTGCAGGCCGATCCGGTCCACCTCCGCGGCGGGGACCACCACCACCGACCACGCCTCGGCCCGCCGCACGACCTCGTCGTAGACCCGCTCGCGGACGGCCGGCGTCAGCAGCTTGGAGTCGGCGAGGCCGGGCACCTGCCCGGCCCGGCCGGGCGGCAGGACCGCGGCGGCCACCACGAGCGGGCCGGCGCAGGCGCCGCGACCGGCCTCGTCGGCACCGGCCACCGGGGCCAGGCCGTGCCGTGCCAGGGCACGCTCGTACCCGTACAGGCCGGCGTCCCTGCGGACGGTGGCGGGGCGGGGTGGCACGGTCACGGCGACGCTCAGGGCTCGGGGACGGCCTCGAAGGCGTCCGGGCGGCCGAGCCCCTGCCAGCGCGACGCCGGCCAGACGACGGCGAAGGCACGCCCCGTGATGCGGTCCTCCGGCACGGTGCCGTGCACCCGGGAGTCGCCGGAGTTGGAGCGGTGGTCGCCCATGACCCACACCGCCCCGGGGGGGACGACCTCCTCGAACTCGGTGGTCGAGGCGGCGTCACCGGGGTAGAGGTAGGCGGCCTCGTCGATGGGGACGCCGTTGACCGTGAGACGGCCCTGGTCGTCGCAGCAGGCCACGGTGTCGCCGCCGAGCGCGACCACGCGCTTGATCAGGTGCCCCTCGGCGTCGTCCGGGAGCACGCCGACGAACTCCAGTCCGTCGCGCAGGGTCGCCGCGAGACCGGCCGAGGACGGCGGCTGCACCATCGGGCCGAGCCAGCCGCCCGGGTCCTCGAACACGACCACGTCCCCACGCTCGACCTCGCCGAAGCGGGTCGTCAGCTTGGACACCAGCACCCGGTCGCCGACGAGCAGCGTCTGCTCCATCGACTGGCTGGGGATCAGGAAGGCCTGGACGAGGAAGATCCGCACCAGGGTGGCGATGAGCAGCGAGAGCACGACGACGATGACGGTCTCGCGGACCACGGCCAGGAAGCCGCCACCCCGCTCGGGGTGGTCCGCCTCCGGCGGCACCTCCCCCGTCGCGCGGTCATCGGCGGTGTCGTCGGCCACGTGCACTCCTCGCCGCTCCCCAAGGTGTCCTGTCGGCCCCAAGTGTCCCGTCGGGTGGGGCGGCCCGTCGTCCGTCCGTCGCACGGTGCCGGTGGCGACGCTACCTTGCCGACGGGCTCTCCACCGCACTGGCTCGCTGCGGCGGCCAGAGCACGGCGACCACCCGGCCGCGGACGGCGGACAGCGGCACCGAGCCGCCGCCGGGCGCGCCCAGGTGGTCGCGCGAGTCCCGGGATCCGCTGCGGCTGTCGCCCAAGAGCCACACGGCCGCCGGCGGCACCACGACGTCGAAACGGACGCTCGACGGGGCCTCCCCCGGCGGGAGGTACGGCTCCACCAGCAGCGTGCCGTCGACGGTCAGCCGGCCGGCGGCGTCGCAGCAGGTCACCCGCTCGCCGGGCAGGCCCACGACCCGCTTGACGTAGGCGGCGTCGCCGCTCCCGGGCGGGTCCCACGTCCCCGCCGCGTCGACCACGAGGACGTCCCCCCGCCGCACGTCCTGCGGGGCCGCGCGCACGGTGAGCAGCCGGTCACCCGGCCGGGCCAGCGGGCTCATGGACGGCGAGTCGACCGCGTACACCCCGGGCCCGAGGACGAGGAGACCCAGCAGGAGTGCCAGGGCTGCAGCGAGCGTGAGCAACGGGCCCGTCCGGTGCCGTGGCGGCCGGCCGGGGCTGGGCGGGGTGGCCCGGTCGGAGGGCGACGGGCGGGGCCCCTCGGCCCCGCCCGTACGGTCGTCGTCCGGCACGCCGGCGTGAGCCGGCCGGGCTCAGGAGGTCTCGCGCTTCTCGCGGATCTTGGCGGCCTTGCCCCGCAGGCTGCGCAGGTAGTAGAGCTTCGCGCGGCGGACGTCGCCTCGGCTGACCCGCTCGACCTTCTCGATGATCGGCGTGTGGACCGGGAAGGTCCGCTCCACACCGACGCCGAAGCTGATCTTGCGCACGGTGAAGGTCTCCCGGACGCCCGCGCCCTGGCGGCGGATCACCACGCCCTGGAAGACCTGGATCCGGGACCGGTTCCCCTCGACGACCCGGACGTGCACCTTCACGGTGTCACCGGCGCGGAAGTCGGGGTGGTCGGTGCGGAGGCTCTTGGCGTCGAGGACGTCGAGGGTGTGCATGATCGTCGCTTCCTCGTCGGCGCCACAGGTCACCGACGGCGGGTCAGGGTGGTTCGGGGATGGGGCCCGGACCAGGCTCGGCGGCCCCCTGTGGCGGGACGCCCGCGAGCCGGGCACAGCGGATCAGTCTGCCACAGCGGGGCCGCGGCGGCGAAACCGGCCGTCGGGCCCGGGCTCCAGGCCCAGCTCGGCGAGCACCTCGCGGTCGCGGTCGTCGAGGTCTGCCGGGACGAGGCGCTCGAGGAGGTCCGGGCGACGGGCGACGGTCCGGCGCAGGGCCTCGTCCCGGCGCCAGCGCGCGACCCGTCCGTGGTGCCCGGACGTGAGCACCTCGGGCACGTCCCGCCCTCGCCAGGACGGCGGCTTGGTGTAGACCGGGTACTCGAGCAGGCCGCCGCCGGGGCCGACGGCGTGCGACTCCTCGACCAGCGAGTCGGGGTTGCCGACGACCCCCGGCAGCAGCCGCGCCACTGCCTCCACGACCACGATCGCGGCGACCTCGCCGCCGCCCAGCACGTAGTCCCCCAGCGAGACCTCGTCGACCTGCCAGCGGGTGGCGGCGTCCTCGACCACGCGGGCGTCGATGCCCTCGTAGCGGCCGCAGGCGACGAGCAGCCACGGCTCGCTCGCCAGCTCGTGCACGTACGCCTGGTCGAGGCGCCGACCGGAGGGTGTGGGGACCAGCAGGCGTGGTGCCCGCCCGGGCTCTCCCGTCGCAGCGACGGCGTCGAGCGCGCGCCCCCAGACGTCGGCGCGCATCACCATGCCCGCCCCTCCGCCGTACGGCGTGTCGTCGACCGTCCGGTGGCGGTCGGTGGCCCAGGTCCGGAGGTCGTGCACGCGCAGGTCGAGGAGGCCCGCCTCCCGCGCCTTGCCGACCAGGGACAGCGTCAGCGGGGCCAGGTAGTCGGGGAAGATCGTCACGACGTCGACCCTCACGCCGGTCTGCCTGGTTCTTCGTGGTCGTCGTGGTTGTCGTCGTGGTCGTCGTCGTGCACCTCGTCGAGCAGGCCTCCGGGCGGGTCGACCACCACGCGCCCGCCGTCGAGGTCCACGACCGGAACCAGCGCCGCGACGAACGGCACCAGCACCTCCCGGCCCTCGGGCAGGCGCAGCGCGAGCAGGTCCTGACCGGGCAGGTGGACGACCTCGGCGACGCGGCCGAGATCACGCCCCTCTATGGTCGCGGCCGTGAGGCCGACGAGCTGGTGGTCGTAGAACTCCTCCGGGTCGGCGGGACGTTCGTCCTCGGCCAGCTCCGTCTGGAGGTGCACCCCACGGAGCGCCTCGGCACCTGTCCGGTCCGCGACGCCGGCGAAGCGGACGAGCAGCCGCCCGGAGTGCCAGCGCGAGCCCGCCACGGTGAGAGGGCCGGCGGCCGGCGGCTCCGTCGTCAGCGCGATGCCTGCCGCGAAGCGCGCCTCCGGGTCGTCCGTGCGGACCTCGACGACGACCTCGCCATGCAACCCGTGGGCACGACCCACGCGACCGACCGTGACGAGCACAGCACCTCCTCGGCTGACGAGCGGCGGACCGGTACGGACGGACGGCGACGGGCCGTGCACCGGTGCGGCGCACGGCCCGTCGACGTCGGTCGGTCAGCGACCGTCGACGTCGAGGAAGTCCACCCGCGCGCCGCGACCGCCCGGCAGGGCACCGATCACCGTGCGCAGGGCGGTCGCCGTACGGCCGCCCCGGCCGATGACCTTGCCGAGGTCGTCGGGGTGCACGCGCACCTCCAGCAGCAGCCCGCGCTTGAGCTGGCGCGAGCGGACGCGTACCTCGTCCGCGTGGACGACGATGCCCTGGACCAGATGGTCGAGCGCCTCGGACAGCACGGTCGTCAGGCCTCGGGCTTGTCGGCCGTGGCGTCGGCGGCGGGCGTGTCTGCCGCCGGGGTGTCAGCGGCCGGGGTCTCCGCGGCCGGGGTCTCCGCAGCCGGGGTCTCCGCAGCCGGGGTCTCCGCAGCCGGGGTCTCCGCAGCCGGGGTCTCCGCAGCCGGGGTCTCCGCTGCCGGCGCCGCGGGG
>DATHTV010000132.1:0-1825 GCA_035462845.1 Jiangellales bacterium | reverse complement strand
CGCGGCAGGCCCGGGGCAGCAGCCCTGTCGTAGCCATGCCGTTCACCTCCTCGGGATCAGCGTCGCGGCTCGTCGTCGAGCAGCCGGTCGACGGCACCGGCCAGCCATGTCTCGTACTGCTGCGGCGTCCACCCGCGCAGGTCGGTGAGCATCCGGTAGACGCCGATGTCCAGCACCGCCCACAGGGCGTCGGCCTGCTCCATCGTGACCGGGTGGCCGGCGATGAGGGCCATGCCCTCGGCCACGTTGCGCAGCCGGCCCGCCTCGCGCTCGCGCATCAGCCGGTCCAGCGCCGGGTCGGACGCGGCGGCCTCGCGCAGGGCGGAGTTCACCCCGGCCGTACGGCGGTGGATGTCGGTCACCAGCCGCGCCGCCGCCCGGGTGCGCTCCTGCCGGCTGCCCCGGCCGAGCGCCGCGAACTCGGGGCGCTCGTCGAGGGCGACCGGATCGGCGTCACCCACGACCGCCACGTCGATCGCCGCCAGGAGCAGGTCGGCCTTGGTGGCGAAGTTGGCGTAGACGGTCTCCACCGAGACCCCGGCCTCCCGGGCGACGTCGCGCATCCCGGTGGCCGCCCAGCCGCGTTCGGCAAAGAGCCTGGTGGCCGCCTCGAGCACCATGGCACGCGTCTGAGCCGCCTGCTCCTGGCGCCGCGGGGACCGGTACGGGCGCCGGCGCTGGGCCTGCCCGGTGCTCACGTCGCTGCCGTCCCCAGCGCTGCCTCGTCCGACTGCCAGACCGCCGCCACTCGGCGCCGGTAGGCGCGGGCGAATCCGTGGAGCAGGACGAACCGCGGGACCGCCGGCACCGCGTGGACGACGACGTCGTGGCCCTCGTCGTCGATTCCGTCGAGGAGCCAGTGCCCCTCGAAGCCGAGCTCGGACAGCGACTTCGGCTTGATGTTGTGCTTCTGCTCGATCGCCCGCCACTCACCGTGGGTGAGGGTCTGCGACACGACCGGCATGGCCTCCGCCACCTCCCGGTCCAGGTGCGGGAAGAGCACCGGCCCCAGCTCGTCGAGCGCCGTGACCAGCTCGACCCGCGCGTCGTCTCCTGCCGTCGCGGCGTACCGCTCCCCCGCCGCTCGCAGCGTGGCGGCGGCCGGCTCGATCCGCCGGTGGTCGGCCTCGAGCGACTCCAGAAGGGCGTCCACACCGGGGTTCTTCGCCCGGACGGCCGGCCACAGCCCCTCGTCCTCGCTGGTGTGGTGCGCGTGCAGGAAGTCCATCAGCCAGACCACGTGCGCGCCGAGAGCGCGGCGCTGCCGTCCCGTCGGGTACGGCGGGGTGCCCACCGTCTCGCGTACCCGCAGCAGATCACGCCGCAGCGCGCCGTGCACGATGCCCATCATCCGCGTGTCCGCGGGCTCCGATGCCTTGGTCATCTCGTCGCCCTCCATTCTTCGCCGCAGTCCCAACGTAGAACTGAAATGTGTTGACCACAAGAGCGTTCTAGCCAAAAAGCGGACTGCGGCAGTCGCCGCGCCCCGGCCCCCCAGCCCTCGCCTCGGTGAGTCTCGTTTCGACGATCTGGACCGCAGCGAGTCCGACCCGGAGAGCAAGGTCACCACTCGCCGCCTGGCCCTGCGCGCGTGCGTTGAGACACTCGTGGGCAGAGCCGCACAGCGGCGGGTCCTCCTGCTCATGGGCATCATCGGCTGCGTCGCCGGGTTGAAGTACCTGCACTAGCCGAGCACCACCCGGCCGCAGGCACACCGCCAGGCCGCCGGTTCTCCGTGGACTTCCGCAGGTCGGCAGGCCGCAGGGACCTGCGCAACTCCACGGAAGCCGCGCGCGACGCCCTCGGGCACTGAGACGGGAGCACA
>DATHTV010000131.1:0-9925 GCA_035462845.1 Jiangellales bacterium | reverse complement strand
CGGCGATCAGGCGGTCGGCCTCGAAGGTGTCGGCGGCGCAGAAGTTGTTGACCTGCCGGCTGCACGACCCCGCGCCGCGGACCTCGACCGGGACGTCCGCGGCCGCCCGGTACCGCGGCGCGAGTCGGCGGCTGCACCGTGCGCCCGGCAGGGCGAACCGGCCGCCGGCCGCCGAGGCGACCACCACCTCGGCGTCGCGCGGCAGGTAGACGAGATCGGTGACGCCGGTGAAGACGCTGCGGCGCCCGGCGAGCTCGTAGAGCTCGCCGTCCACGGTGACCGTGCACGAGCCGGCGAGCGGCAGGACCACCATCTCCTCCTCGCCCGTCTGCAGTCGGTGCGACCCGCGGGGCGGCAGCTCCAGCACCCGCAGTGACGACCAGCCCCAGCCGGCCTCCTGCTGGGTGACCTCCAGCGCGTACGGGCCGTGGGCAGTGCTCCCGGCGGGACGGTGCAGGCGCGCGTCGGCGCCCAGGGCGGTCACAGCAGCCCCACGGCAGTCGCGACGGCGCCGGCAACGTCGCCGTCGGCCGGGTAGAGCAGCGACCGGCCCACGACCAGTCCCTGGACCGTCGGGAGCTTGAGCACGCGCTCGAAGGCGGCGAACGCGGCGTCCGGGTCGTCCGGGACCTCGCCACCCAGCAGCACCGCGGGCAGGGTCGAGGCGGCGAGGACCTGCTCCATGCCCTCGATGTCGTCGCTGACGACCGGCAGCTTGAGCCAGGTGTAGGCCGAGGTGGTCCCGAGGCCGGCCGCGACGGTGACGGACCGGGTGACCGCCTCGGTAGTGAGGTCGTTGCGGACGCGACCGTCGACCCGGTGCGAGATGAAGGGCTCGACCATGGCCATCAGTCCCCGGGCGGCGAGCTCGGAAACCGCTCGCGCGCAGGCCTCGAGCGTCGGCGCCGTGGCCGGGTCCTGCGGGTCGATGCGCAGCAGCATCTTGCCGGACTCGAAGCCCATGGCCGCGATGCTCGCGGCGTCGTAGCCGGTGAAGCGGTCGTCGATCTCGAAGGTCGTGCCGGCCAGGCCGCCGCGGTTCATGGAGCCGACCACGACCTTGTCGTCGAGGGCCCCGAGCAGCAGCAGGTCCTCGAGGACGTCGGCCGTCCCCAGGACGCCGTTGACCTCCGGCCGGTCCAGCGCGACGCACATCCGCTCCAGCAGGTCGGCCCGGTCGGCCATGGCGAGCGGGTCGGGACCGGCGCGCAGCGCGCCACGCGCCGGGTGGTCGGCGGCGATGACCATGAGCCGGCCGGTGGGGCCCAGCAGCGAGTCGGGTCGCCGGCGGGCCGCCGCCGCCTCGGCGACCGCCTGCGGCCGGGTGGCCCGGACCTGGACGAGCGGGCGGACGTCAACGGGCACGAGCGGCCTCCTCGAGGCGGACCAGGACCTCGTCCTCGGTCGGCATGGCGGACGAGCACTCCAGCCGCGACGCCACGATGGCGCCGGCGACGTTGGCGAACCGCAGGATGCGCTCCAGGGACCAGCCGCTGAGCAGGCCGTGGCACAGGGCACCGCCGAACGCGTCGCCCGCGCCCAGGCCGTTGACGACCTCGACCGGGAACGGCGGGACCTCGACCCGCTCGTCCGCCGTTCGCGCCAGCACGCCCTTGGGGCCCTGCTTGACGATCGCGAGCTCGACGCCACGCTCGAGGAGCGCGTCGGCCGCCCGGTCGGGCTCGGACTCCCCCACCGCGTTCTCGCACTCCTCGCGGTTGCCGACGGCGACGGTCGCGTACGGGAGCAGGGCGGACACCTGCTCGCGCGCCGCGTCCTGGGAGGGCCAGAACATCGGCCGGTAGTCGAGGTCGAGCACCGTGTGCCGCGCGCGGCCCCGGGCCTCGAGGGCGGTGTGGTGCGCCGTCCGGCTGGGCTCGCGTGAGACGCCGGTGGCCGTGACCCAGAAGACGCCGGCGGCGCGGATCGCGTCGAGGTCGAGGTCGGCCTCGCTGATCTGGAGGTCGGCGGCCAGGACGTCGCGGCCGTAGAAGTAGAGCGGGAAGTCGTCGGGCGGGAAGAGCTCGCAGAAGGTGACCTGGGTGGGCGTACCCGGGATGCGGCCGACCCAGCGGTCGTCGACGCCGAAGCCGCGCAGCGCCCGGTGCAGGTAGCGGCCGAAGGCGTCGTCACCGGTGGCGGTGATGACCGCCGCCGAGTGCCCGTGGCGGGCGGCGGCGACGGCGACGTTGGTCGCCGAGCCACCGAGGAACTTGCCGAAGGACTCCACGTCCTCCAGCCCCACGCCGACCTGCAGCGGGTACACGTCGACGCTGATCCGCCCGACCGTGATCACGTCGAAGCTGCTCACCGGCCCAGTCCCTTCAGGTGGTCGATGCTGGTCCGGACGTCGGCCGCGGGGCCGGCGCTGCCGGTGCCGGGCTCCTCGACCAGCACGGTGTCCTGCTCGAGCACGTACCAGCCCTGGTAGCCCGCGTCTTCGAGGGTGCCGACGATGCCGGCGACGTCCACGTCGCCCTCCCCGAGCGGGCGGTACATCCCCCGCCGGACGGCCTCGGTGTAGGTCACCTCGCCGGCGCGCACCCGAGCGGCCCAGCCGGCGTCGACGTCCTTGAGATGGGCGTGGGCGACCCGGTCGGTGGCGTCGCGGGCCAGCTCCGCCGGGTCGGTACCGCCGACCAGGAGGTGCCCGGTGTCCAGGGTCAGCGGCACCGACGAGCCGTCGAGCACGCGGCCGACCTCGGCCGCGGACTCCACCACGGTGCCGACGTGGGGGTGCAGCGTCGCCAGCACGCCGCGGGCGGCGGCGAGGCCGGCGATCCGGTCGAGGTTGCCGAGCAGCGCCTTCCAGGCGTCGTCGTCCAGCTCGGGACGCTCGTCGTAGCCCGCGAGCCCGGTGGCTGCGGCGAGCACGAGGACGCCGGCACCGGCGGCGACGAAGCCGTCCAGGGCATGGGCGACCTCGGGTGCCGGGTCACGGCCCGGGTCGTGGAGCACGACCGGGACGAACCCGCCCACCGCCGCCAGGCCGTACGAGCGGAGCGTGGCGGCCTTGTCGGCCGGGGCGTCGGGAAGGAATCCGTCGGGCCCGAACTCGGTGGCGGCGAGGCCGAGGCCGCGCATCTCGGCGAGCACCCGTTCGGCGGCGAGCTGGTGACCCCAGCCGGGGACCTCGCACACGCCCCAGGAGATGGGGGCACCCGCGATCCGGTCGGCGACGGCGGTCACGGCCGCACCTCCGCGACCCGGACCGGCCGGTGCTCGGACCGCGAGAGGGTGGCGGCCTCGGCCACGCAGAACGCCTCCAGCGCGTCGCGTACCGTGCACGGGCTCTCCCGGCGGCCGGCGGCGACCTCGACGAAGGCATGCAGCTCGGCGACGTACGCGGGCAGGAACCGGTGCCAGAAGTCCGGCCAGGGGTCTCCCGGGGCCGGCACGCCTGGGTCGGCCGGGACCAGCGGCGCGTGCTCCCCCAGCCCGACGACCCAGGTGGCCTTGGTCCCCGCGACCTCCATCCGGACGTCGTGCCCGCCGCCGTTGTAGCGCGAGCCCTGCAGCGTGGCCAGCGTGCCGTCGTCCAGGGTGAGGACCGCCGCCGACTCGTCGGCGTCCCCGGCGGTCCCGAAGTAGGCCGCGCCGCGGTTGGCGCCGACGGCGTAGACCTCGACGACCTCGCGGCCGGTGACGAAGCGGGCGACGTCGAAGTCGTGCACGTGGACGTCGCGCCACACGCCGCCGGAGCGCTCGATGAACTCGGCGGGCGGCGGCTTCTCGTCGCCGGTGACCATGTGCAGCCGACGCACCTCGCCGAGGACTCCGGCGAGGACGGCCTCCCGGGCCGCCAGGTAGCCGGCGTCGAAGCGGCGCTGGAAGCCGATCTGGACCGGGACGCCGGTGCGCTCGACGGCCGCCAGCACGCGCAGGTGGCCGGCGACATCGGATGCCACGGGCTTCTCGCAGAAGGTGGGGAGGCCCGCCTCGACCCCGGTGACGATGAGGTCGGCGTGGGCGGCCGTGGCCGCGGCGACGACCAGCGCGTCGACGTCGCGCAGCGCGCCGGCAACGTCGGCGGCGGCGGTCACGCCGTGCTGCTCGGCGAACGAGCGGGCGCGGCCGGGTGCGGCGTCGGCGACCACGAGCTGCTCGACCGCCGGGTGGTCCCGGACCACCTGGGCGTGCGCGGCTCCGATGCGCCCCAGCCCCACGAACCCGACCCGCATGCGCCGGACCTCCCTCGCCGGTCGACGTGTCCCCCAGGTGACGGGGGCGTCACCGGGGAGTGTGGACCGGGTCCTTGCCGTACGTCAAGAGTTTGTCATGACATTCTTACGTCACGATGGCGAGACGGGTGCTCATCGCCGGTGCCATACTGCCGCGGAGACGGGGACGGTGCGGGAGGGAGTCCGGGTGGCGGAGACCAGCGCGGTGTCCGGCATCTCCGTCGACCGGAGCAGTCCCGTCCCGCTCTACTTCCAGCTGGCCAGCGAGCTGCAGCGGCTCATCGAGTCCGGCGAGATCGTCTCCGGGACCCGGCTGGACAACGAGATCGCCCTCGCCGACCAGCTCGGGGTGTCCCGGCCGACGATGCGCCGCGCCATCCAGTACCTGGTCGAGCGCGGGCTGCTGGTGCGCAAGCGCGGCGTCGGGACGCAGGTCGTCCGGGCCTCGGTGCAGCGCCCGCTCGAGCTCAGCAGCCTCTACGACGACCTGTCCCTCGCCGGCCGGCGGCCGAGCACCCGGGTGCTGGTGGTCGAGAAGGTGTCAGCGGACGACGCGGTGGCGTCCGCACTCGGCCTCGACCGAGGGACGACCGTGGTGCACCTGCAGCGGCTGCGCCTGGCCGACGACGAGCCCATCGCCCTGCTGACGAACTACCTGCCACCCGACGTGTTCGACCTCTCCGGGGCCGACCTCGAGACGCGGGGGCTGTACGAGCTGCTTCGCTCCGGCGGCGTGCACATCCGGATCGCCGACCAGAGCATCGGCGCCCGCAACGCGACGGCGGCCGAGGCGCGGCTGCTGGGTGAGACGCGGGGCGCCGCCCTGCTCACGATGACGCGGACGGCCTACGACGACGTGGGAAGGGCGGTCGAGTACGGCACGCACGTCTACCGGGGGTCGCGCTACGCCTTCTCGCTCACGCTCGTCGAGCGCTGAGGCGGCCCGCACGTTCCTGCCCGTTGTATCTGGGTCTACTCGGGGCGCCTCATCGAAGTGCGGACGCCGGCGATCCGCGCCGGCGCCCGAGGCAGTCGGAGGCCGAGATGGCGCTCGTCGACAGGCGTCCACTCCTCGCGCCCGAGAGCGCGCTCGTCCATGACCTGGTGGCGGACTACAGCACGGTTCTCCGCCGCGCCCGGCAGCTGCCGCCGATCCTGTGGACCCGGCCGCGGAGCCGGGGCTCGGGACTGCTGGCGCGCTGGTGCTTCCTCCCCCGTCCCACGGCCGGGGTCCACTTCCTGGTCCGGTACCACGTCTACCGCTCCACTGACCGGCTCCTCCGGCGGTTCGCCGAGCGAGCTGCCCTGGAGGGACTCGACCGGGACGCTCGGCGAGCGCGTACCGTCCTGCAGGAGTTCCAGCGCTCGCTGCCTCCGGTGCGGCTGCGCTGGCTGGTGCTCGGCGTCGTCGTCGCCACGGTCATGCTGGGTCGAGCCCTGGTTGCGCAGGTGGCCGACGTCATCCCCCACGTGGTGCTGCGCCCCGACGGCGCACCCGGCCTGAGCGAGGCGCAGGCCGCAACCGTCCGCTCCGTCCTGGACGGCATGGTGACCTTCTCGTCGACCTTGTCGGGGTCCTCGCTGCACGACCTCACCGACCAGCTCACCCGGGCCGACGCTCGGGCCCTGCTGGCCCTCGCGGGGAGCCTCGCGGTGGCCGGCTACTGCGTGCTGCGGCCGCTGGCCACGTCGTTCCGGGTCAAGCGGATGGTGTTCAACCTCGTGGACGAGCCGGACGAAGCACTCAGGTACACCGCATCGACGTGGCACGTACCCCGCGCCACCGGCCTGTACGACCGGGAGCGGCGCACCCTGCAGGGTCTCGGCGTCGACCCACCGTCGGAGATCCCGCTCGACCTCGGTCTCAGCCTCCTCATCACCCTGCTCGTGGCGTGGCCGCTGGCCGCCATCTACGCCGTCGACACCACCCTCCTGGTGCCGGACCGAGTGGGGTTCGCCGTGGTGATCGCATTCTTCGCAGGCCTTCGAGTCCTCTGGCTGGCGGCGGTGTTCCGGTCCCGGTCGGCCCCGGCCTCACCGGTCGCCCCCTCTGCGGCACTGCTGCTGCCGGCGACCGGCCGGGTCGTCGAGGTCAGCTCTCCGTGGCAGACCGCTGCGCTGGCAACCGTTCCCTACCTCACGCCGCCCACCATCTACCGGCTCGGGCGCGAACTCCACCATCTGCGGAAGGAACGGGCGCTGCAGTCGCTCCGGGCGGCCCACGGCTCGGTGCCTGCTCCCGTGACCGTCGTCGCGGCCCTGGGCTGGGCCGTGCTCTGGCCGGCAGTTGCCGCCAACCGCATGATCCTGGCGGCCCGGACTGCGCCCATCAGCCGGCATGACCCGCTCCTGGTGTCGGGCGGCCTCGTGCTCGTCGTCGGTACGTCAGCGTGGGTGGTCTTCGCCATGAGCCCGATCGGGTCCTCGGCCGAGTCCATGGGCTTCTTCCTCGCCGTGATCGGAGCCGGACTCACCGGTGCCTGCTTGCAGGCGCTGCAGAACCGGGCGGTCCGGCACTGGGCCGTCGCCAGCTGGCCTCGTCACGGTGCACCAGCCGGAAGTGCACCACCTGCGGTATTCAATCCTCCCCCGGGCTGGCCACCGCCTCCTCCCGGCTGGTCGCCCGCCCCGGGCTGGCGCCCCGACTCGACATGGCCGCCGGTGCCGGCAGAATGGCGCTGCTGGGTGCCGGCGGAGGACGCATCACCCGGACCCGTGGGCACGCCGGTGCCGGTCCCGCGGTCCTCCGGTGACCGGCGCCCCGTCCGCGTCTGACCGGACCGCCGACGACCGGCACGGCTGTCGGCCGGGACAACGAGGCACCGCCGCGGTCAGTCGGAGCACCGCCTGCCGCGCGCGCTCCTACAGCGGGCGGGGGCGGGTCGGGCGGGCGCCCCGCGTGCTGCGCCGGTGGGAGCCCGGGGGCACCTGGCCGTCGAGGCGGCGCGGCAGGAAGAGCCGGGTCGTCACCAGCCGGGCGCGGTCCCGGCGCCGCAGCCGGGCGCTGCGGGCGAGGTCGGCGGCGCCCACCAGACCGGCGTCGTTGCCCAGCGCCGCCCGGACGATCCGCGCCTCGGGGCGGAACCCACGGCCGGTCAGCGTGCGGCGGAACGACGTCCGGGCCGGGCCGAGGAGCAGCTCGTCGGCCTCCGACACACCGCCCCCGATGACGAACAGGCCCGGGTCGAGCGCCGCGGCGAGGTTGGCCAGCCCCGTGCCCAGCCACTGCCCGACCTCCTCGAGCAGCTCGACGGCCGCGGGGTCGCCCTCGCGGGCCAGCTGGCTGACCATCGGCCCGGTGATCCGTCGCGGGTCACCCTCGCACGCGGCGGCCAGCCGGTGCGCGACCGGCGAGTCGGCGACCACCATCTCCCGCGCCTCGCGGACGAGGGCGTTGCCGCTCGCGTACTGCTCCCAGCAGCCCCGGTTGCCGCACTCGCAGCGATGGCCGCCCGGCACGGTGACCATGTGCCCCCACTCGCCGGCCACGCCGAACCGCCCGCGGTGCAGCACGCCGTCGAGCACCAGCCCGCCGCCGATCCCGGTCCCCAGCGTCACGCAGACCACGTGCGACTCGCCCTGCGCCGCCCCGAACCGGCACTCCGCCCAGGCCGCGGCGTTGGCGTCGTTGTCGACGACCACCGGGAGCCCGGTGCGCCGGTTCACGGCCTCCCGCAGCGGCTCGTTGCGCCAGGCCAGGTGCGGGGCGAACAGCACGTGGGACTGGGTGCCGTCCACGAAGCCCGCGGCGCCGATCCCCACCGCCGCCACGTCGTGGCGCCCGGAGAGCTCGCGGACGACCTCGGCGATCGTGTCCTCGACGACGCCGGGGCTCTTGGTCTTGTCGGGGGTCTCCCGGCGCGCGCGGTCGAGGATGCGCCCTTCGACGTCGACGACGCCGGCGGCCACCTTGGTGCCGCCGATGTCGATGCCGATGGTGGGCCGGTGGACGATCGGCACCACGCGCGTGCGCGTCGGGGACATGGCGGCAGTATGGCCGCGCCGTGAGCCACTGCGGTATCACCGCGGCGAGCCACGGCGGTATCACCGCCGCGCACACGCGCTCCTCCCCCTGGGAGTGACTCGGGGGAGTCGGCTCGGGGGCGGATCCAGGGGTGGGAGATCGTCGTGGCTCAGGTGATGACGTTGCCGGTCGGGTCCGTCCCCCGCGCCCGGGCGGCGCGGACGGCCGCCTCCCGGGACACCACGTCGCAGCGGGACACGCCGCTGCTGGACGCGCTCCGGTCCTACGACGCCACCGCGTTCCACTGTCCCGGGCACAAGCGCGGTCGCGGCGTCGCGCCGGACCTGCGGGCCGCCGTGGGTGACGCGATGCTCGCCTCCGACGTCTGGCTGGAGACCGGGACGTACGACCGCGCGCGCCGCGCCGCCGAGTCGCTCGCCGCACGGGCGTGGAGTGCGGCCCGGGCGTACGTGCTCGGCAACGGGTCCACCAGCGGCAACCAGGCCTTCCTGCTCGCCCACCTCCGCGACGGCGACACCGCGGTGGTGTCGCGGACGCTGCACACCTCGACGCTCACCGGTCTCGTCCTCACCGGGGCGCGGCCCGTCTACGTGAGCCCACGGGTCCACCCCGCGACCGGGACGGGGTTGGGCATCGAGCCGGCCGACGTGGCCGCCGCCCTGGCCGCTCACCCAGGGACGCGGCTGGTGTCGGTGGTCTCCCCGTCGTACACAGGCGTGTGCTCGGACACCGCCGGCATCGTCGCCGCGGCGCACGCGGCGGGGGCGGTCGCCTACGTCGACGAGGCGTGGGGGCCGCACCTGGCCTTCCACCCCGACCTGCCCCAGCACGCGATGGCAGCCGGGGCCGACGGCGCGGTCACGTCGGTGCACAAGCTGCTGCCGGCGCTCAGCTCGGGCTCGCTGCTGCTCGCCGGCCCCGCGGTCGACGGCGACCGGCTCGACGCCGTGGTCCGCACGACCCAGACCACCAGCCCGCTGCTGCCGCTGCTGGCGTCGGTGGACGCGGCCCGACGCGACCTCGCGGTCGACGGCCTCCGCCGGGTCGACCGGGCCCTCGGGCTCGCGGCCGCCGCTCGCCGCACCCTCTCCGGGCTTCCCGGGCTGCGGCTGCCCGACCCCGAGGAGCTGGGGGTCCGGCTCGACCCGCTCAAGCTCGCGGTGGACGTCACCGGCCTGGGGATCTCCGGCAACGCCGCCGAGTCGGTCCTGCGGGCGTCGTGCGGCATCGCGCCCGAGGGCGCCGACCTCACCAGCGTCTACCTGGTCGTGGGGCTCGGCGACGACGAGTCCACCGTCGCGGCGCTGGCGGCCGGCTTCCGCCGCCTCGTGGCCCTGGCGCCGCGACCGGGCGCCGCGCGCGTGCACACCCTTCGCGCCGGCTCGGCCCGGCTCTGCACCCCGCCGGCCCCGGGAACGGCCCCGCTGACCCCCCGCCAGGCGTTCCTGGGCGCATCACGCGCCGTCCCCCTGGCCGCCGCTGTCGGCGAGGTGTGCGCCGAGCTCGTCACGCCGTACCCGCCAGGCATCCCGGTCGTCGCACCGGGCGAGACGGTCACGGCCGAGGCGGTGGCCTACCTCACCGAGGCGCTCGCCGCCGGCGCGCACGTGCACGGCACCGCCGACCCGGCCCTGCGCACGGTCCGCGTGGTCGAGTCCTCGCACGCCTGACGGACCAAGGCGCCGGCCCCCTGCACCATGTGCCCTCGGCGTTGGGGCTGGCCAGCACGTCCGCTCTTGGCTCCCTTCCGTTGCGAGCG
>DATHTV010000130.1:0-13774 GCA_035462845.1 Jiangellales bacterium | reverse complement strand
ACCTCCCAGGTGTCCGGGCGCTCGGTCGGCAGCACCCGCAGCGAGACGTTGCCAACCAGCTCGCGGTCCAGCCTGTCCTTGACCCGGCGGGCGGTGAGCTTGGTGCCGCCCGAGCGCCCGGCCAGCGGCGACGTGTTCGTGCCGATGGTCATCGACAGCGCGGGCTCGTCGACCGTGATCAACGGCAGCGGCCGAGGGTCCTCGGGATCGGCCAGCGTCTCGCCGATCGTGATCTCGGGGATGCCGGCCACGGCGATGATGTCGCCGGGCCCGGCCTCGTCGGTCGGCACCCGCTCGAGCCCCTGGCTGATCAGCAGCTCGGTCACCTTGATGGTCTGCACGGAGCCGTCGGCACGGCACCACGCGGCCGGGCGGCCCTTGCGGATGGTGCCCTGCCGGACCCGGCACAGCGCGAGCCGGCCGAGGAAGGGGCTCGCGTCGAGGTTGGTGACGTGCGCCTGGAGCGGCGCCCCCTCCTCGTACGTGGGGGCGGGCACCGTGTCGAGGATGGTGCGGATCAGCGGCTGGAGGTCCGGGGAGTCGGGCGCGTGGCCGTCCTCCGGCCGCTCGAGGCCCGCCCGCCCCTCGCGGGCGCAGGCGTAGACGATGGGGAAGTCCAGGGCGGACTCGTCGACGGTGCTGTCCATCAGGTCGAGGAAGAGCTCGTAGGTCTCGTCCACGACCTCCGCGATCCGCGCGTCCGGCCGGTCGGTCTTGTTGACGCACAGCACGATCGGCAGCCGGGCCTCCAGCGCCTTGCGCAGCACGAAGCGGGTCTGCGGCAGCGGGCCCTCGCTCGCGTCCACGAGCAGCACCACGCCGTCGACCATCGACAGCCCGCGCTCGACCTCGCCGCCGAAGTCGGCGTGGCCGGGGGTGTCGACGATGTTGACGGTCGTGTCGCCCCAGGTGACCGCGGTGTTCTTGGCGAGGATGGTGATCCCCTTCTCGCGCTCGAGGTCGCCGGAGTCCATGACCCGGTCCTTGACCTCCTGGTGCGCGCGGAAGACCCCGCTCTGCCAGAGCATGGCGTCGACCAGGGTGGTCTTGCCGTGGTCGACGTGGGCGCCGATCGCGATGTTGCGCAGGTCGTCGCGGGTGCGCGTGGGCATGCTGCGGCTCGTTCCGTACGGGGAGGGGGTGCCCCATCGTACGGTCCGCCCCCGGCCGCCCCACCCCTCGCGCCCCGCCGCACCCGAACGACCACGTTCACCACCCCGCCGCGGCCATCACCAGGCGTCGACGCCTCGTGGTCCCACCGAAGGCCTCGTGGTGGTCCCCACGAGGGTGGTGAACGTGGTCACTCGGAGCCGGGCGCGACGGCCGCCGCGAGCAGGTCCGGGAGGCGGTCGGCGAGGCCGTCGAGCCCGGACTCGACCTCCTCAGGCACCCCCGCGTGGACCAGGCGCCGCAACCCGGGGTCCCCCAGGCCGGCTCCCCGCCGGATCCACCGCACGGCGCCGCGCATCCGCGGCTCCACCGCGGCCAGGACCTCGGCCACCGGCATCCCGTACGCGTCGGCGAGCAGGCGGACGCGGCGCGCCTCCTCCGCGATGCCGAGGACGGCGTCGCGGAGCACCCACATCCAGGCGGCGAGGGCGAGGTCCTCCACCGGGCGCCCCGGCGCGGCCATGTCCCAGTCGACGACCCCCGACAGGCGCCCGCCGTCGACCAGCACGTTCGCGGGGCTCAGGTCGTGGTGGCAGACGACCCGCCCCGGGCCGAGGGAGACGTCTCCGCGCCGCCACCGGGACGGCCCGCCGTAGGTCCGGCCGGCGTCGTGCATCACGCGCAGCCACGCCCCCAGGTCGGCCAGCAGGGCCGGGTCGCCCGGGCCCGCCGACGCCGCGGCGCCCGGCAGGAACGAGAGGACCTCGCGCCCGCGCTCGTCGGTCCCGAGCGGGCGCGGTACCGCGGGCACCCCCGTGGCGCGGCAGTGGTCCAGCAGCGCGTGGACGGCCGGGGTCCACGGGCCGGTCGGGCGCCGGACCGTCCAGCCGACCCGGACCACGCCCCCGACCCGGCCGCCCGGGAGCGCCGACCCGTCGAGCAGGCGCTCCCGGACCACCGCCACCACCGGCCGGTCGGCGTCCAGCCAGTCGACCTCGTCGAGCTCCTCGGGCCCCAGCCAGCGCAGGGCGTCGTGGTCCTCGAGCGGGGCGGGCTCACCCCCGGCGAGCCTGGCCAGCCGCGCCCGGAGCACGTACCCGTCCTTGAGCGGCACCTCGGGCCCCACGCCCTCCCCCGCGACGACCTCGACCCCGAGCTCCTCGCGGCACTCCCTCACCAGGGCCGCCGACTCGCTCTCCCCCGGATCCACCTTGCCGCCGGGCAGCTCCCAGCGCCCGGCGACGTCGGCCGGGGCGCTGCGGCGGGCCGCGAGCAGGCGGCCGTCCCGGACCAACGCCGCCCCCATCACCGTGATCACGACGTGTCTCGGGGTGCCCGCGGGCGGTCAGTCGGCGGGAGGCTCGTCGGACCGCAGCAGCGACCGCACCACCCGCAGGCCGACCGAGAGCCGGGCGAGGTCGAAGGAGTCCGAGTCGACGATCTCGCCCAGCGTCTGGCAGGCCCGCGACACGACCACCGCGTCCTGGGCCTTCCACGCCTTCACCCGGGTCTCGGCGTCACCGTCCTCCTCGGTGTGCTGGAGCACCTGCGCGGTGAGCCCGGCCTGGAGCGAGTGCAGGTCGTCGCGCAGTGCCGCCCGGGCCATGGTCTGCCAGCGGTCGGCCCTCGGCAGCGCCACGATCCGCTCCAGGAGCCGGCCGAGCTGGAGGTGCTCGCCCAGCGTGAAGTGGACGCAGGCCACCTCGGCGAGGTCGGTGCCGGTCACCCGGGAGTTCTCCACGATGCCGAGGCTGGAGTACGCGGGCGGCAGGCACGCGACCCGGCGCGCGAGGTCCTCCGGCACGCCCTGCCCGGTGAGGGTCTCGAACCGGTGGCGGAACAGGTCGAGCTCTCGCCCGACCAGCACCTCGGGCAGGTGCTCGAGCAGCCAGGACACCGGCTCGTCGAAGAACTGGATCTGCCAGGCGATGTCGATCGGGGGCCGCCGGTTGACGACCAGCCAGCGCGTCGCGCGCTCCGTGATCGTGCGCCCCTCCAGCCGCATCCTGGTCTGCACGTCGCTCGGGACCCGGTTGTCCAGCGCCCGCACGGCGTCCCACAGCTCCTGCATGTCGAAGACCACCCGCGCCACGGTGTGCGCCCGGGCCAGGTCCTCGACGTCGGCTCCGGTCTCCATGGAGAGCCGGAACTCGAACGTGGTTCCCGCGTTGTTGACCATGTTGTTGACGAGCCGCGTCGTGATGATCTCCCGGCGCAGCGGGTGCTCGTCGATCTCGAACGGGTACCGGTCCCGGAGCGGGGACGGGAAGTAGTCGTGCAGCTCCCCGCGCAGGAAGGTGTCGTCCGGCAGCGTCGTGCCGATCAGCCGGTCGTACAGCGTGTTCTTGGTGTACGCGAGGAGGACGGCCATCTCCGGCGAGGTGAGGCCGTGCTTGTGCTGAGCTCGCTCCATGAGCTGGCGCTCGGTCGGCAGCGCCTCGAGCGACCGGTCGAGGAGACCACGTGACTCCAGCGCCGCGATGTAGGAGCGGTGCACGTGCAGCAGGGCGGGCGACTGCGCCGCCGACGAGGCGAGCGCGACGTTCTGGTCGTAGTTGTGCGCGAGGACCAGCTCGCCGACCTCATCGGTCATGCTGGCCAGCAGCTCGTTGCGCTGCTTCTCGGTGAGGTCGCCGTCCCGTACCACGGTGTCGAGCAGGATCTTGATGTTGACCTCGTGGTCGGAGGTGTCGACGCCGGCCGAGTTGTCGATCGCGTCGCTGTTGACCCGGCCGCCGCCCAGCGCGTACTCGATCCGGCCGAGCTGGGTGAGCCCCAGGTTGCCGCCCTCGCCGACCGCCTTGCAGCGGAGGTCGGCACCGTCGACCCGGATCGCGTCGTTGGCCTTGTCCCCCACGTCGGCGTGGTTCTCGGTGCTCGCCTTGACGTACGTCCCGATCCCGCCGTTCCAGAGCAGGTCGACCGGAGCCGTGAGGACCGCCTTCATCAGGTCGTTGGGGGCCAGCGTGGTGACGTCGTCCGGCAGTCCCAGCGCAGCCCGCACCTGCGGGGTGATCGCGATCGACTTCGCCGTCCGGGGGTGGACACCCCCGCCCTCGGAGATGAGGGCGCGGTCGTAGTCCGCCCACGAGGAGCGGGGCAGCTCGAACAGCCGCTTTCGCTCCTCCCAGGAGGCCGACGCGTCGGGGTCCGGGTCGAGGAACACGTGGCGGTGGTCGAACGCCGCCACGAGCCGGATGTGCTGGGACAGCAGCATCCCGTTGCCGAACACGTCGCCTGACATGTCCCCGACGCCGACGACCGTGAAGTCCTCGCGCTGGCAGTCCCGCCCCATCTCGCGGAAGTGCCGCTTGACCGACTCCCAGGCGCCGCGCGCCGTGATGCCCATGGCCTTGTGGTCGTAGCCGGCCGATCCGCCGGAGGCGAAGGCGTCCCCGAGCCAGAAGCCGTACTCGGCGGACACGCCGTTGGCGATGTCGGAGAACGTCGCGGTCCCCTTGTCCGCGGCGACGACGAGGTAGGGGTCGTCCCCGTCGTGACGGACCACGAGCTCCGGCGGGACGATGCTGCGGTCCGCGGCCCGGTTGTCGGTGACGTCGAGCAGGCCCCGGATGAAGGTCTTGTAGCACTCGACGCCCTCGGCCCACCACGCCTCGCGCGCGTCCGGCCCCTCGGACGGGTCCGGCAGGCGCTTGCCGACGAAGCCGCCCTTGGCTCCCACCGGCACGATGACGGAGTTCTTCACCGCCTGCGCCTTGACGAGGCCGAGGATCTCGGTACGGAAGTCCTCGCGCCGGTCGGACCAGCGCAGGCCGCCGCGAGCGACCCGGCCGAAGCGCAGGTGCACCCCCTCGACGCGGGGCGAGTAGACCCACACCTCGACGTGCGGGCGCGGCGCCGGCAGGTCGAGGACTTCGGCGGGGTCGAGCTGGAAGGAGAGGTACTCGCGGGGCTCTCCCCGGGCGTCGACCCGGTACAGGTTGGTGCGCAGGGTGGCCCGCACCAGGGCGAGGAAGGACCGCAGGATCCGGTCCTGGTCGAGCGACGCGACGTCGTCGAGCTCGCGCTGCACGCGCTCGGTGATCTCCTCCTCCGCCGCCGAGCGCGCGTCCGGGTCGCCGTCGAAGCGGCCCGGCTCGAACCGCGCCTCGAACAGCTCGACCAGCAGCCGGGAGATGCGCACGTGCGAGGCCAGCGACTGCTCGATGTAGCCCTGGCTGAAGTTCGTGCCCGCCTGCCGCAGGTACTTGGCGTAGGCCCGCAGCACGGTGGCCTGCCGCCAGGTCAGGCCCGCCCGCATCACCAGCGCGTTGAAGCCGTCGCTCTCGGCCGCCCCGCGCCAGACCGCCTCGAAGGCCTCCTGGAAGCGCTCCTTGAGCTGCTCCCCCGGGACGGCGGAGACCTGCGGGTAGCGCAGGCCGAAGTCGTAGATGTAGAGGGTGCGGTCGTCGGAGCGCAGCACCTCGTAGGGGCGCTCGTCGACGACCTCGACGCCCATCCGGGACAGCACGGGCAGCACCTGGGTCAGCGAGATCGGCGTGCCGGTGCGGTAGATCTTGAACCGCCGCTCGGACGCGTCACCCCCGATGGGCTGGTAGAGGTTCATGCCCAGCCCGTCCTCGTCGGGCAGCTCCTCCAGCCGGCGCAGGTCGGCCACCGCGGTCCGGGCCGGGAAGTCCTCCTTGTACGCCTCGGGCCACGCGTTGACGTAGCGCCGGACGAGCCGCGCCGCCGCCTCCTCCCCGGCCTGCTCGACGACGGCGTCGGTGAAGTCGTCCTCCCAGTCCCGGGTGGCGACGGTGAGCCGCTGCTCCAGCTCGGGCAGGTCGAGGTCGGGGAGCACCTGCCCGCTGCGCATCCGGATCACGAAGTGCAGGCGCGCCAGCACGGACTCGCTGATCCGTGCCGTGTAGTCCACGGTCTCCCCACCGCAGGCGTCGAGCAGGATCTGCTGCATCCGCAGCCGGACGTCGGTGTTGTAGCGGTCGCGCGGCAGGAAGACCAGGCAGGACAGGAATCGCCCGTACGCGTCCGGCCGGACGAACAGCCGCAGCTGGCGCCGCTCCTGCAGGTGCAGCACCGCGAGCGCGGTCGGCAGCAGCTCCTCGGCGGACGTCTGGAACAGCTCGTCGCGCGGGTAGGTCTCCAGCAGCTGGAGCAGGTCCTTGCCGGAGTGGCTGGTGGCGGTGAAGCCGCTGCGAGCGAGTACCTCCTTGGCCCGCCGCCGCAGCACCGGGATCCGCATGACGCTCTCGTTGTACGCGGTGCTCGTCAGCAGTCCCAGGAAACGCCGCTCTCCGACGACCTCGCCCCGGTCGTCGAAGATCTTGACGCCCACGTAGTCCAGGTAGGCGGGGCGGTGCACGGTCGAGCGCGAGTTGGCCTTGGTGAGCACGAGCAGCCGCTTCTCGCGGGCCCGGGCGCGCACGCGGGGAGGCAGCTTGGCGAAGGACCCGGACATGTCCTGGTCGGAGCGGAGGATGCCCAGGCCCGTCCCGGTCATCGCGCGCAGCACGTCCTGGCCGTCGACCGTGTCCAGCATGTACTCGCGGTAGCCCAGGAAGGTGAAGTGCTCGTCGGCGAGCCAGCGCAGCAGCTCCTCGGCCTCGGACACCTCGTCGTCGCTGACCGGCAGGTCGGCGCGGGCGAGCTCGTCGGCGACGTCGACGGCGCGCCGGCGCATCTTGGGCCAGTCCTCGACGGCCTCCCGCACGTCGCGGAGCACGTCCTGCAGGCAGCTCTCGATCGCGGCCGTCTCACCGGGGTCCGTCTCGCGGTCGATCTCGACGTGCATCCACGACTCGACCACCGCGTCGGGGAGGTCGATGTCGCGCTCGGAGTCCACCGCGCCGTGCACCGCGAGCAGCCGGCCGGTGACGTCACGCTGCACGACCATCTGCGGGTGGATGACGAGGTGCAGGGAGCGACCCTGCTGCGACAGTGCCATGGTCACCGAGTCGACGAGGAACGGCATGTCGTCGGTGACCACCTCGACCACCGTGTGACCGGTCGACCAGCCGTGCTCCTCGACGGCGGGGGTGAAGACGCGGACCACCGACGTCCCCTGCGGGCGGACGCCCGCGGTCGCCCGGTGCGAGACGGCCGCCCCGTAGACGTCGACCGGGTCGCGGTCGACGAGGTCCTCCGGCGCCACGTGCCGGTAGTACCGGCGGAGGAAGGCCTCCTCCGCCTCGTGCCCGCGGCCCGCCACCGCGGCCGCCTTGGCCAGCAGGTCTGACTTCGCCTCGTCCAGCCGGTGATGCATGGTCGTCCCCTGGGCGCGTCGCACGTCGTTGTACGGACTCAGCCGACCCTAGTCCCCCACCGGCTGGTCCCCCACCGGCGCCGAGCGGGTCAGAGCCAGGAGCGGAGCTCCCACAGGACCGGGTAGTAGTGCAGGCCGAGCCGGCTGCGCAGGTAGGTGGCACCGGACGAGCCCCCGGTGCCCGTCTTGGTCCCGATCATGCGCTCGACCATGGACACGTGCCGGGCCCGCCACTGGGCGGCCTGCTCGTCGTGGCCGAGCAGGGCCTCGGCCAGCTCCCAGACGTCCCCGTGCCGCCCGCGGTCGTGCGCCGCGGCGCGCAGCGAGTCGCGCACCTGCTCGTCGTCGGCGGCGGGCAGGCCGTGGGCACGCAGGACGGCGAGGAAGGCGTCCCACAGGGTCGGCTCGGCCAGCCGGCGCTCCAGCCGGGCCCGCTCGTCGTCGGTGAGCGCCCGGAAGCGCTGGAGGAACCCCGGGTCCTTGGCGCCTGACACGAACTCGAGCTCGCGGAACTGCACCGACTGGAAGCCGCTGGCCGGCGCCAGCCGCTCGCGGAACTGCAGGAAGTCCTGCGGCGTCATCGTCTCCAGCACCGAGACCTGCTCGATGAGGATCCGCTCGATCTCGTGCACCCGGGCGAGCAGGTGGCGCGCCCACCACAGCCGGCCGTCCAGCATCGCCGCCCGCGCCGCCTCGACCTCGTGCAGCAGCTGCTTGAACCACAGCTCGTACACCTGGTGGATGGTGATGAACAGCAGCTCGTCGTGCGCGGGTGGGTCGGACTCGAGGTGCTGCTGGTCGAGCAGGGTCTCCAGCCGCAGGTAGCTCCCGTACGTCAGGCGTGCGCCGTCCTCCCCGAAGTGCGCCGACGGGGGGCGGTGCTGGGTGCTCGCGTCACTCGTCACAACACCGCAGCGTACGGGGGATGAGCGCGCGCCCCGGTGCGCCGGCACCGCCCCGTTCTGCCACGATGCGGCCATGCACCTGCGCACCGAGCTGACCTACGACGCCCCCCCGGACGAGGTCTTCGCCATGCTGACGGACGACGAGTTCGTCGCCCGCAAGGCCCAGGCCACCGGAGCGCTGTCCTACGTCATCGACATCACCGACGACACCCATCGGGTCACGGTGGAGCTGCGCCGGGTGATGCCGCCGGTCGTGCCCGACTACGTCCGGCGGTTCGTCGGGGACACCGTGGACATCGACCAGACCGACGTGTGGGAACCACCGGTCGACGGCACCCGCAAGGGGACGTTCACGGCCAAGATCGCCGGGGCGCCCGTCTCGATGACCGGCACCCTGACGCTGCGCCCCGGGGCGGCCGGCCACTCCGTCGAGGTCGTCGAGGCCGACGTCAAGGCCGGCGTCCCCTTCATCGGCGGCAAGATCGAGAAGGCCGTCGGCGAGGCGGTGCTGCTCGCCGCGCGCAAGGAGGAGGAGGTCGGCCGGGACTGGCTCGCCGGGCGCCGCTGAGCGCTCCGCAGGGCCCGGTGACCGGGCGGCTCAGCCCATGTGCGGGTAGGTGTGGCTCCTGGGCGGGTCGAACGTCTCCTTGATCGACCGCGTGCTGGTCCAGCGCAGGAGGTTCTGGGGTGCCCCCGCCTTGTCGTTGGTCCCGCTCGCCCGGGCCCCACCGAAAGGCTGCTGCCCGACCACGGCGCCGGTCGGCTTGTCGTTGACGTAGAAGTTCCCCGCGGCGAAGCGCAGCGCCCAGGTGGCCGCGGCGATCGCGTGGCGGTCCTGGGCGATGATCGACCCGGTCAGCGCGTAGGGCGCGACCGACTCCATCTGTGCCAGCATCCGGTCGTAGTCGCCGTCGTCGTAGACGTGCACTCCGAGGATGGGGCCGAAGTACTCGGTCGTGAAGATCTCGTTCTCCGGGTCGCTGCTCTCGAGGACGGTCGGCCGCACGAAGTAGCCCTCCGAGTCGTCGCAGGTGCCGCCGGCGAGCACCTCCACGGTCGGGTCCTCGTGCGCCCGCTCGAGCGCGGCCGCGTGCTTGGCGAAGGCCCGGTCGTCGATCACCGCGCCCATGAAGTGGGACAGGTCGGTCACCGGCCCCATCGACAGCGACTCGGTGAGGCCGACGAGGTCGTCGCGCATCCGCTGCCAGAGGCTGCGCGGCACGTACGCGCGGGACGCCGCGGAGCACTTCTGGCCCTGGTACTCGAACGCGCCGCGCACCATCGCGGTCCGCAGTACGTCGACGTCGGCGGACGGGTGGGCGACGATGAAGTCCTTGCCGCCGGTCTCGCCGACGATGCGCGGGTAGCTGCGGTAACCGGAGATGTTCTCGCCCACGGTGCGCCACAGCCGCTGGAAGGTGCCGGTCGAGCCGGTGAAGTGGATGCCGGCGAGGTCGGGGTGCGCGAGCGCCACCTCGGAGACCGCGATGCCGTCGCCTGTCACCAGGTTGACGACGCCGGGCGGCAGGCCGGCGGCCTCCAGCAGCCGCATCGTGTGGTGTGCCGAGAGCATCTGGGTGGGGCTCGGCTTCCAGACGACGGTGTTCCCCATGAGCGCCGGGGCGGTCGGCAGGTTGCCGCCGATCGCGGTGAAGTTGAACGGCGTGATCGCGTAGACGAAGCCCTCGAGCGGCCGGTGGTCGGTGCGGTTCCAGATCCCGCGGCTGTTGGCCATCGGCTGGTCGGCGAGGATCTCGCGGGCGAAGTGGACGTTGAAGCGCCAGAAGTCGACGAGCTCGCACGCGGAGTCGATCTCGGCCTGCGCCACCGTCTTGGACTGGCCGAGCATCGTCGCGGCGTTGAGCGTCTGGCGCCACGGCCCGGCGAGCAGCTCCGCCGCCTTGAGGAACACGGCGGCCCGGTCGTCGAAGGAGAGCGCCTGCCACGCCGGCGCCGCCTCGAGAGCCGCGTCGACGGCAGCCCGCGCGTCCTCCTGGGTCGCTCCCCGCATCGTCCCGAGCACGTGGTGGCGGGCGTGCGGCTGGACCACGTCGATCTCGGCGCCGCCGCCGAGCTTCTGGTCGCCGCCGATCGTCATGGTCAGCTCGACGCGCTCGGCGGCCATCTCGGCCAGCCGTACCTCGACCGCCGCCCGCTCGGGGCTCCCGGGGGCGTACGTGAGCACGGGCTCGTTGACGGGCACGGGGACAGCGGTGACGGCGTCCATCAGCAGTCTCCTCGTCGTCGGCGTCGTCGGCGAGATCGGCCCACATGGTGTCACGCGCCGGGCGAGCCCGGCAGCGCCCGTCACCGCACCAGGTCCGGCACCTCCTGCGCGGCGAACCACAGCAGCTCGAAGCCGTCCGCCTCGTCGACGGCGAAGGCCGCGTCGTCGTCGCCGGCGTCGGCCGCGGGCAGGGCCTCGACCGCCGCCGCGACCGTCGGCACCGCGTCGACGTCGTCGACGTGCACCGCGGCGAGCCGGGCGAGCGGGACCTCGCCGTCCACCCGGACGCCGGAGCGTCCCAGGCGGGCGTCGGCCACCGCGTCCGCGACCTCGACGGCGAGCACCACGCGGCGCGGCGGCGCCTCCGGGTCGGCGGCGAGCAGCCGCAGCGAGTCGCGCGCGGCCGCCCTCAGCGCGGCGTACTCCAGCTCCTCGAGGTCACCCTCGGCGTAGGCCTCGCGCAGCGCCGGGGTCACGGCGTGGCCGGTGTGCCCGGGGCCGGGTAGCGACCCGGCCGCGTGGGCGGCGGCGAGGGACGGGAGGGTCGCCGGGAGGTAGACCCGCATCAGCCGGCGTCCGCCAGTCCCTGGGCCGCGGTGTCCGCACCGGACCCGGTCGGGCCGGACCCCGCGGCGGACGGCTCCCCGGCACCGTCGCCGCGGAGCGCGACCGCGCTCGTCCGCAGCGACGTCTCGAGCACGTTGACCCGCCGCGCGACGTCCATCACGTTGTGACCCATCGCCTCCAGGTCCTCGGTGCCCGGCCCGAGGACGGTCACCCTGGTCCCCTCGGCGCGCAGCTTGGCGACCTCGTGCATGCAGCGCCTGGTCACCTGGTGCCGCCAGCGGCGCTCGAGCAGCGTGAGCAGCGTCCGCGGGTGGTCCAGCTCGAAGGAGACCATCGGCGCGACCACGTACACCTCGTCGAGGTCCAGCCCGGCGAGCAGGTCGGCCGACGTGGCAGAGCAGGCACCGCCGTCGACGTAGCGGCGCCCGCCGATGGTGACCGGCGTGTACCAGGCGGGGATGGCGCACGAGGCCATGACGGCCTCGGCCATCGACGCCTCGGGCTCGCCGGGGCGCCCGAAAGGCACCCGCCGCCCGCTCTCGTAGTCCATCGCGACGACCCAGACGCCCGGGTGCTGCGACCACTCACCGGCGGGCGTCACGGCCTCGACGAGGTGCCCCACGCGGGCGAGCGACCCGCGTCCCTGCGGCAGCAGGGCCGAGAGCACCGCCGTGGGAGGCATCCGGCGCAGCCGGGTGACGTTGCGCGCCACCATCGCGGCCGACCCCAGCCCCGGGCGGGGCAGCGACGGACGGGTGCCGCCGGTCGCGCGGTCGTAGTCCCAGGGGAAGCCGGCGAGCGGCCCCTCGGCGACCGCGACCCCGCGCTGGTGGTCCCGCAGCTGGCCGGGGCTGATGCCGGCGCCCAGCAGGGCGGCGAGGACCGAGCCGGCCGAGGTCCCGACGACGTGGTCGACCGTGCGCAGGTCGATCCCGGTGTGCTCCTCGATCGCGGTGAGCGCCCCCACCGCCCAGGCGCCGCCGAGGACGCCGCCGCCGCCGAGGACCAGTCCACGGCGCGGCACCGCCTTCGCCCGACGCGCTCCCATGGGGCCCAGTGTGATCGATCCGCGCCCGCCGCGCAGCAAGTGGGCGGGTTCAGGCGTTGCGGCGCTTGGGTTTGCGGGCGCGCGGCGTCGCGACGGTGTCGCTCAGCTCGTCCACGGCGTCGACGAGGCACTGGGCCAGCACCTCGACGTCGGGCATGGCGTCGCGGTCGGCGTTGAGGCCGAAGTACATCCCGCCGTCGTACGAGGTGAGGCCCACCGACAAGGCCTGACCCTGGGCGAGCGGGACCACCGGGTAGGCGGCCAGGAGCCGCGCCCCGCCCGCGTACAGCGGGACCTGGGGGCCGGGGACGTTGGTGACCACGAGGTTGTAGACCCGGCGGGACAGGCTGGAGGCGACCCGGGCACCCAGCGCGTGCAACGTCGGCGGGGAGAAGCCCGCGATGCCCACGAGCGCCTCGGCCCCCACCGCCTGGCCGCCCTCCTTGTGCGCCTTCATGGCGTACGAGACTCGGTGCAGCCGCACCACCGGGCTGGACTCGCCCACCGGCAGGTCGACGAGGTAGGACGACACGCGGTTGCCGGTGGCCCCGGCCTCCTCGGGCGAGCGCACGCTCACCGGCACCATCGCCCGTACCGTCGTCGACGGGCGCACCGACTCCCCCCGGGTCAGCAGCCAGGCCCGCAGGGCGCCGGAGACCACGGCGAGGACGACGTCGTTGACCGTCCCGCCGTGCGCCGACCGGATCCGCCGGTAGTCGTCCAGGACGGTGTCGGCCGTCGCGTACCGGCGCTGGGAGCCGATCGGCGCGTTGAGCGGGCTGTGCGGCGCGCGACTGGCGGCGACGCGCACCGCGGACGCGAGCCCGCCCAGCGCGCCGAGCGCCCGAGCGGCCGTGTGGCTCACGTCGGCCAGGCCGGCCCGGACCGTGTCGACCACCTCGGACGGGCGGCGCGCCGCGTCGGTGACCGCGCCGACGACCAGCTCGACCGAGCTCGGGCCCCGGGACGGGCGCCAGGTGTCGGGAGGCGTGGCGCGCGGCTCGGGCGAGTCGTCCAGGATCACCTGGGCGATGTCGACCGCGGCGGTGCCGTCGACGACCGCGTGGTGGGTCTTGGACAGGACAGCGAAGCGGTCCCCCTCGAGCCCCTCGACGAGGTACATCTCCCAGAGCGGACGGCCGTGGTCCAGCGGCCGGCTCATGATCCTCGCCACCAGCTCGTGCAGCTGCGCGTCGGTGCCCGGCCGGGGCAGGGCCGAGCGGCGGACGTGGTAGGTGATGTCGAAGTCGTCGTCGTCGACCCAGACCGGGTTGGCCAGCCGGGCGGGGACCGACCGGACCCGCTGCCGGTACCGCGGGACGAAGGCGATCCGGTCCCGGATGAGCGACACGAGCCGGTCGTAGTCGAACCCGTCCTCCGGCACCTGGAAGACCGCCACGCTGCCCACGTGCATCGGGGTGTCGGCGTCCTCGAGGTAGAGGAACGACACGTCGAGGGGGCTCAGTCGCTCGGGCACTCCGCCATCCTGGCACGCGTTGTGCCGAGGGGTTCACGGCTCGGGACCATGGACCCTGCCGGTCCTCCCGATCCCTCATGGCACCATCGACCGGTCGTCCCGCCGCCCCGTCCGTGGAGGTCTGTCCGACATGCCCGCCGGTCCCCGCCGCCGCGCCCTGCACCTCGTCGCGTCGGCCGCCGTCCTCGCGGCGGCGGTCACGGGCTGCGGCGGG
>DATHTV010000129.1:0-7313 GCA_035462845.1 Jiangellales bacterium | reverse complement strand
CCTCGCCGCCGCGGCGCAGCGGGCATAGCGGCCCGACTCCGGCCGAGTTGCCGATCCGAGCCTTGACCCGCCGTTGACACGTGGGTATGTACCCACGTATGAGGGCGACTCGCGCCCCGTGGCGGCCGACTCCACCTGTTCTACGAAGCCCCGGGACCTGGGCAGGCTCACCGCATCCGCCAGCTGACAGTGCAGCACGTCCAGCAGGCCGGCTTCTCGCCCACCGTGACCGTCGGGCCCCACCACGAACCACCCGGCTCCTGCAGGTGACCGCCACGGCCCCCGCCGTTCCCGAGCACGTCCTCGCCGCCGACGGCCGCACCGAGCGGAGGAGGCCGTCATGACGGACCACCCCTCCATGGAGCCGCCGGAGGCGGCCGTCCGACGCTGGTGGGCGAGCATCTGGCAAGAGATCTCCGGTCGCTGGCGGCCCAGGTCTGCGCCGACTACGTGTCCTCCGGGGGACCCGGCGGGAGGACGGTCGGGCGGGACGCCTTCCTGACCCAGGCGCGCGCGTCCCTCGATGACCAGACCCGGATCGACGAGTGGACCGTCGACGGGATGGAGACCCGCCTGCACGGCAACGTAGCGATCTGCTCCTACGCGTGGAGCGAGCGGGGCTCCCACGCGGGCACGGCCTTCGCCCTGCAGGGTGAGGCGACCGACGTCCTGGTCTCCGACGGCACACGCTTGGCGCCACCAGGCGCACCACGTCAGCCTCGCCTCGCCCGGCGCTGCCTGACCTGAGCCACCCCGGCTCGAGCCCTCGGCGGAGGTGGCGGCCCTGCACTCGTGAGCCGGCCGCCCGGCGGCTGTCGCCGACCGAGCCCACCGCCTGCCGTACGGACAGCGACACGACAGCGCCCCGGCGGACGGTGTGGCCAGTCGCACCACAGCCGTCAGAGGAGGAGCCATGGACCACTACACCGCCTACCAGATCGCCCAGTCGCACCAGCGCGAGCTGATCGCCGCCGCCGAGCGGGACCGGCGTGCCGCTGCCGCCGCGCGCCGCCAGTCGCGCTGATCGCCCACGCCGCCGCCCCGCCAGACACCGGGAGAGAACAGTGACCACACCCACCCTCACCGCCCCGGGCGGCCCCTCCACGGGGGCCGCCCCGGCCGCGTCCGCCCGCGACGTCACCAAGGTCTACGGCCGCGGCGACGCCGTCGTCCGAGCCCTCGACGGTGTCACGGTCGACGTGGCCGCGGGCAGCTTCACCGCCGTCATGGGCCCCTCGGGCTCCGGCAAGTCGACCCTGATGCACGCCCTCGCCGGACTCGACACCGTCGACGCCGGCGAGATCCGGCTGGCCGGCCATGACGTCACCGCCATGTCGGAGAGGCAGCGTACGAGGCTGCGCCGCGACCGCGTCGGCTTCGTCTTCCAGGCCTTCAACCTCGTGCCCGCGCTCACCGCCGCCGAGAACATCGCCCTGCCCGTCCACCTCGCCGGCGGCAAGGTCGACGAGGAGTGGTTCGGCGAGCTGGTCGCCACCCTGGGCCTGCGCGAGCGGCTGGCCCACACGCCGGCGCAGCTCTCCGGCGGGCAGCAGCAGCGTGTGGCCGTCGCCCGGGCCCTGGTCACCCGGCCGGACGTCGTCTTCGCCGACGAGCCCACCGGCAACCTCGACTCCCGCGCCGGTGCGCAGCTGCTCGGATTCCTGCGGGAGGCCGTACGGGCGATGGGCCAAACCGTCGTCATGGTCACCCACGACCCGGTGGCCGCGTCGTACGCCGACCGCGTCGTCTTCCTCGCCGACGGCCGCGTCGTCGACGAGCTGGCCGTGCCGGACGTCGACGCGGTGCTCGACCGGATGCGCCACCTCGACGGCAGCACCGAGGGGCGGTGACGGTGATGCTGCGCACGACGCTGAAGTCGCTCGCCGCACGCAAGCTGCGGCTCCTGCTCACCGCCACCGCGATCGTCCTGGGCGTCACCTTCGCCACCGGGGCGCTCGTGCTCACCGACACCTCGACCCGGCTCTTCGACGACCAATTCGCGCAGGCCACCGCAGGCGTCGACGTCGTCGTCCGCGACGCCGCCGCCTTCGGCGCCGCCATGGGCGTCGAGGTGGAGCGGGACCCCGTCCCTGCCGACGTCCTCGAGACGATCCGCACCACATCCGGGGTGGCCGGCGCCGAAGGTTCCGTACGCGGCTCCGCCCTGCTCGTCGTCGACGGCGAGGCGGTCGTCCCGGGCGGCACCTCGATGGGTCTGTCGTGGGGCGAGGAGCCCTACAGCCCGTACGCGCTGTCGGCCGGCCGCGCACCCCGTACCGACGGGGAGGTGTCCATCGACGAGGCGACCGCCGAGGCGCAGGGTGTCCAGGTGGGCGACCGGATCGACGTCTCGCTCACCGACGGCGCCCACGCTGTCGAGGTGGTCGGAACCGTCCGCTTCGGCGACGCACCCGGCGTGCCCAACGCGACGGTCGCGCTCTTCGACGCCCGTACGGCGCAGGAGCTCTTCGGCCTGGGTGACGGTTGGTCGGAGGTCCAGGTGGTCGCCGACGGCATCGGCGCCGACGAGCTCGGCGATCGGCTGTCGGCGGCGCTCGGCGATGGCTGGGAGGTGGCGACCAGCAAGGACACCGCAGCCGCAAGTGCCGCGGCGGCTCGGGACCAGCTCGTCTACCTCGAGCTGATGCTCGCGGTGCTCGCGGTCACCGCGCTGGTGGTCGGTGGGTTCATGATCGCGAACACGTTCGGCATCGTGGTCGCCCAGCGCACCCGCGAGCTGGCCACCCTGCGGGCGCTGGGCGCGAGCAGCCGTCAGGTCACCGCATCGGTGCTCGCCGAGGCCGTGGTCGTCGGTGCCGTCGCGTCAGCGGCCGGGGTCGGGACCGGCGTGGCCGCGGCGGTGGGCCTGCGGCGGCTGGCCGGCGCCTTCGGTGTGGTCATCCCGGCCGGGCCGCTGTCCGTCGAGCCGCGGACGCTCGCCATCGGCTTCGCGGTCGGACTCGTCGTCACCCTGATCGCTGCGCTGGCCCCGGCTCGCCGAGCTGCCCGCGTCGCCCCGGTGGCCGCGATGCGCGACGCTGCCCCCGCGGCACGGGCGGTGTCCCGGCGCCGGCTGGTGGCGGGCGCCGTCCTGGTGGTCGTGGGCCTGGCCGGCCTGGTCGCGGCCGCGGTGCCCCGCTCGATGCCGGTCGCCGGCCTCGGCGGAGCGGCGCTGCTCGTCGGCACGGTCGTGCTGGCGCCGGCGTTCGCCGGGCGGCTCGGTGACCGGCTCGGGCGCGCAATCCCCGTCGGCGGAGTGGTGTCGCGGCTGGCCCGCACGAACCTGCGGCGCGCGGAGCGCCGTACCGCGGCGACGGCGACCGCGCTGGCGGTCGGGCTGGCCGTCGTGACGTTCATGACCGTGGTGGCCACGTCGGCCAAGGAAGCCATGACCTCCGGTGTGGACGACGTCGTGACGGCCGAGCTGGTCGTGCAGAGCGGGCGCGGGGAGATGCTCGGCGGCCTCTCGCCGGAGGTGCTGCACCACGCGGCCGAGGTGCCCGGGGTCGAGGTGGCCTCGCCGATGCGGTTCGGGCACTGGCTGGACGGGAGCACCACCCGCGCCCTGACGGCGGTCGACCCGGCGACGCTTCCGAGAGTGGCCGACCTGGACATGGTCGCCGGGTCGATCGACGACCTGAACCGCGGCGGCGTCGTGCTGGCCGAGGACGTGGCCGCCGAGCACGGCGTCGGGGTGGGGGACCAGCTGCCGACGACGTTCGCCCGGACCGGCGAGCAGTCGCTCGAGGTGGTCGGGATCTTCGCGGCCGAGGACGCCTGGGCGATGTCGACCGGCTACCTGGTGGCCCTGGGCACGTACGGGGAGCACTTCGCCGAGGACGTGGACGCCACCGTCTTCCTCGGCCTGGCCGAGGGGGTTGACGCAGCGACGGTGCAGGCCGACGTGGAGGCCGCGCTGGCGGACTTCCCGACGGCGGAGGTGCACGACCAGGCAGGGGCGGCGAAGGCGCAGACCCGGATGCTGGACTCGATGCTCGGACTCGTGACGGTGCTTCTGCTGCTGGCCGTGGTGATCGCCTTGCTGGGCATCACGAACGCCCTCGCGCTGTCCATCGTGGAGCGCACCCGGGAGGTCGGCCTGCTCCGGGCGGTCGGCATGAGCCGGCGCCAGGTCGGCTGGATGGTCCGGCTCGAGGCCGCGCTCACCGCGGCCGTCGGGGCGGTGACCGGCGCGGTGCTCGGCATCGTGGTGGCGGCCGCGGTCGTGCGGGTGCTCGGCGGGTCGGCGGACGTCCCGTTCACCGTCCCGGTCGCCCAGCTTGCCGCGTACGTCGTCGTGGCGACGGCTGGCGGAGTCGTGGCCGGCCTGCTGCCGGGGCGGCGCGCCGCGCGGATGGACGTGCTGGAGGCGGTGGCCACCGCCTGAGGCCTATGTGCGCCGAGCTGATCGAGAGGCGTCGCCACGCTCGTCGTGCGTGGTGACGCCTCTCGATCATCGGGTCCAACTCCCAAGGCACCGGAGCAAAGCCCACCGCGACGTCAAGCACGTCCTACGTGTACGACCGGATCTCAGCCCACCGTGGCCGCGGCCGCCGGGACGGTGGCGGGGCTCTCCGCGATCTACCTGGACAAGGTGACTGGCCTGACGGAGGCTGCCGCAAGGCTGCGGCCGCCGCCTGCCCTTCCTCCGCCCTCGTCGACTTCATCGCGGACGTGGACAACCCGTGTTCGGGAGGCGACCTGCGCATCTACTTCTCCGGTGGACTTGATGTGCCCATCCAGACAAGGCACATCGCCTCAGCCCATGCATCGGACTGGACGGTGCTGACCCGTCGGACCCCCCGTACCGAAGGACGTTCGCAGGTGGCTGAGCGGCGAAGACACCTGCATCCGGGCCCGAGCCGCCGGGATGGCATGCGATGAGTACCCATTCGCCTCAACTCACCAGGACGGCTGGGCCGGCAAGCCTTCAGTCGCAGCCGTACCGAGGGCCGAATCCGGCTGGCAGGGGGTGACGCTAGGGGTGAGGTCCTACGGGAACAGGAGCTGCCAGCCCTTCGGGGATCGCACCCCGTTCGTCGTGGTCGCCGTTCCGCAGCCCTTCGTGCCAACCTTCCCGTTGTGCCGGTGATCGAGGTGAGAGCGGTCTGGGACGACCTCCTGTCTCTTCATGGGGAGCTTGGGTCCCCCCTTCCGGACTGTCTGAACCCGGCAGCCACAGAGGCTCAGCTCCACGCCGTGGAGGACCGGTTCGGCCTCGAACTGCCCGAGCAGCTGCGGTCGCTGTACGGCATCGCGAACGGAGTAGATGAAAAGGAGTGGGCGAAGGCGGCGAGGGCCTCGGCGGAACTCGTTCCGGGGAGCGGAGCCTTCGTCTCAGCTGCTACAGCGTGGGAGCGGACTACCGAACTACGTACGACCGCTGACCGAGGGGGCGTCGTCTCCCTCGATGGCGACGTGGACATGACGACGCTGTGGCGCCCCGAGTGGTTCGCGGCCTTCCCGGTCGGGCCTGGCAACGTCGTGGCCGTGGACGCATCGTCAGGAGCCCTGCTCTGGGTGTGGTGGGAGGCGGTCCAGGTCGAACCAGTGGCGGATTCCGTTGCCGGCTTCGTGAGTGCCGCTACGGCCTACCTCCGAGCGTTGGGATGCCGATGGGAGGCGTCGATGGGGAGGTTCGACGTCGACTTCGACCGGGACGAGGCGCTGGGGGGTTTCCCCCAGTGACGTGGACTCGAGCCACCGGAATCAGGCGGGTCGGCATGGCGGTGCACAGATGACGCAGCTGGGCCGAGTCGTGGTCCCGGCTCATGGAACGTCACCGCTCGATCGGATCACCGGAGCCTGACTACGTGCGGCGGGTATCGCGCCAGCAGACGCGGCGCGGGTCGCGTTCGTCGACTGTGCGGACGTCATCGGCGCGGTGGGGCCCGTGGGGCCCCGGCTGGTTCGCACCCGACGAGGACCGCGCCGACGAGATCAGCCGGTTCCTCTGACGCCGACGGCCGGTCCACGGGGAGACGGCGGCGCTAGGGTCGCGTCATGGCCGGTGATCCGCGTTCAGGCCTGGCGCGGCTGCGGGCGGCTGCCGACTCCGGTGAGCTCGACGTGATCTCCGCCCGGCACGGCGTGCTGCTCCTCTCCGCCTTCGGCAGCGCCACGCGTGCGGACTCCGAGCCTCGTGATCTCGACGTCGCCGTCGCGTTCGACCGTCCGGGAGGGCTCCTGCCCCTCCTCGAGGAGCTGGTCGCACTCACCGGCACCGAACGGCTCGACCTCATGGACCTGCGGTCGGCCGACTACCGCGCGTTCTGACCCACGAGTACGTGGCGGTCGACACTGCCCTTCCCCTGGCGAGCATCCGCCCGGCGATGAACGGCTTCGGTGAGTACGTCCGACAGGTGGCGGCGTTCCTGACCGATCAGTAGCCCTCAGCCACTCAGACCGTGATGGCGACCTTGCCGCGGGCACGGCCGTCCATCAGGTACCGGATCGCCTCTGGGGCGTCCACCAGCGGGAACGTGCGGTCGACGGCCGGGGTGACCTTGCCGGCCTCGATCAGCTCGGTGAGCTCGAGCAGGTCCTCGTGTCGCTCCTTGGCGGTGAGCATCACCAGGGTCTGGCTGACGAAGCGTGAGAGCAGAGCAGCGCGCACCGCGCGTCCGATGCCGCCGGTCCAGCTGCCACCGTTCTCGGCGCCGACGACGACCAGCGTGCCCGTGGGTGTGAGCGCGCGGCGCAACGTACGCAGCGGGCGCAGGCCGCCGGTGTCGATGATCACGTCGTAGCGGCGGCCGCTGTCGGTGATCTCCTCCTGGCTGTAGTCGACCACGTGGTCGGCGCCGAGGGAGCGGACCAGGTCCACCTTCGCGGTGCTGCACACGCCGGTGACCTCGGCGCCGAACGCCTTGGCCAGCTGGACCGCGTACGAGCCGACGCCGCCGGAGGCTCCGATCACCAGGACGTGCTGCCCCGGCCGGACGCTGCCGGCGCGGACCGCCTGCAGGGCGGTGCCGCCGGAGATGGGCACGACCGCCGCCTGCTCGTCGGTGAGGTTGGCCGGCTTCGGCGCGCACTTGGCCTCCGGGACCGTGGCGTACTCGGCGAAGGTGCCCTTGCCGATCCCGTAGACCTCGTCGCCGGGCGTGAACCGGGTGACGGCCGGGCCGACGGCCTCGACGGTGCCGGAGACCTCGCTGCCCACGACGGGGTGCTTCGGACCGCGCAGCCCGGAGTACGGGGTGAGGCGGACCCGGTACGGCGTGCCCGCCATCAGGTGCCAGCCGCCTCGGTCGAGACCGGCCGCGTGCACGCGGACGAGCACCTCGTCGTCGCCGACCTGTGGCTGGTCG
>DATHTV010000128.1:0-7903 GCA_035462845.1 Jiangellales bacterium | reverse complement strand
GTGCAGGGCGACGAGGTGCAGCTCCTGGACGGTCGCTGTCCAGGGCGACGGCACGCTGAGCGCCTCGTCGGCCGCGGCGGCGAGCGGGTTCGGGGCAGGGCCGGTCATGGCCCACACCCGCAGCCCGAGCGCGCGCCCTCGGCGGGCGGCAGCGACGACGTTGGGGCTCCGCCCGCTCGTCGACATCAGCACGAGCACGTCACCGGCCCGTCCGTGGGCCTCCACCTGCCGGGCGTAGAGCTCGTCGGGCGGGTAGTCGTTGACGATGGCGGTCAGCGCGGACGTCTCGGCGGTGAGGCAGATCCCGGAGAACGGCGGCCGGTCGTCCCGGTAGCGGCCGACGAGCTCGGCGGTGAGGTGCTGGGCCTGGGCGGCGCTGCCGCCGTTGCCAGCAGCCAGCACGCGGCCGCCCGCCTCGAGCACCCGGGCGAGCTCGGCGCCCCAGCGGTCGGCGGTGGCGGCGCACGGGTGAAAGGCCGCCAGCGCCTCGCGGAGCGCCTCCACGTGCTCCCGTCCGCGAGGGGTGGTGCAGGTGCTCATGCCGGTGCCTCCAGCATCCGATCCACCGCGGCGCGGCGGACCTCCTCGTAGACCGCCTCGGTGCGTGCCGCGACCTGCTGCCAGGTGTAGTGCCGACGGGCCCGCTCCAGGCCGGCCGCACCGAGCCGCCGGCGCCGGGCCGGCGACGCGAGCAGGTCGCGCAGCGCCGTCGCCAGCGACCGCGGGTCGCGCGGGGGGACGAGGACCCCGGTGACCCCGTCGACCACGGTGTCGGTGAGACCGCCGACCGCGGAGGCGACGACCGGACGCCCGCACGCCATCGCCTCCAGCGGCACGATCCCGAACGGCTCGTACCAGGGGACGGCGACCACGGCGTCCGCGGACCGCATCAGCGCCGGCATCGCCTGCCGGTCCACCTGGCCGAGGAGGCGCACGCGGTCGTCGACCTCGTGCTTTCGGGCGACGCGGCGCAGTCGCTGGACCTCGGGGTCGGCGTCGAGACGGTCGGCGGTCGGGCCGCCGGCGACGAGCAGCTCGGCGCCGGGGACCCGGGCCAGCGCGCTGATGGCATCGGCGACCCCCTTGCGCTCCACCAGCCGACCCACCACCAGCACCCGGGGCCGGTGGCCCGGCCGCTCGGCCTCACCCGGGGCCGGGACGGGAGTGAAGTGCTGCACGTCCACCCCGCAGGGGACGACCGACACCCGGTGCCGGGGGACGCCCATCCGGGCCAGCTCGCGCACCTCGTCCGAGCAGGTCGCGACCACCCGCGCGACGTCAGCGGCCACCCGCCGCTCGATGCCGATCCGCTGCGGCGGGCTGGTGTCGAGGACGCCCTGGTGGCGGCGCTTCACGGTCCCGAGGGCGTGGAAGGTCTGCACCACCGGGACGCCCGTCGCGGCCCCCGCGGCCACCGAGGCGGTGCCGCTCATCCAGAAGTGGGCGTGGGCGACGTCCGGTCGCCGCACCGACCAGTCCCCGGCGAGCTCGGTGGCCAGCTCCGGCATGTGCGGGAGCAGGTCGTCCTTCGGCAGCACGACCGGGGGACCGGCTCGCAGGTGGCGGACGGCGTAGCCCTCGTCGGTCTCGACCAGACCGGGGAGGCGCGCGTCGTCCCGCCGGGTGTAGACGGTCACCTCGTGCCCCCGGGCGGCGAGGGCCCGGGCCAGCGCTGCGACGTGGACGTTCTGGCCGCCGGCGTCCACGCCGCCGATGGCGGCGAGCGGGCTGGCGTGCTCCGAGACCATCGCGACCTTCACCTGGCCACCTCCTGCAGCAGTCGGTCCCAGTCCGCGAGGAACCGGTCGAGCGAGTACCTCTCCAGCACCGCGGCGCGGGCCGCCTTGCCGGCGACCCGGGCCGCCTCGTGGTCGTTCACCAGGTCGCGGACGGCGTCCCGCAGCCGGCCGGGGTCCGTGGAGAGGACGCCGGATCCCGGCGGGACGGCTTCGACCGCCTCGGTCGTGGCCAGCCCCACGACCGGCATGCCGAGGTGCATGGCCTCGAGCAGCGCGAGCCCCAGCGAGGTCCACCGCACCGGGTGCACGTAGACCCGGCGCCGGGCCAGCTCGGCGTGCATGCGGCCCTGGGGCAGGTCGTCGTGGAGGCTGACGCGCGCCGGGTCGCAGCTCCACCGCTCGTGCAACCCGGGCAAGCCCATGCCGTAGACGTCCAGCGGTGCTGCGGTGCTCAGCCCGGCGAGCAGGTCCGCGCCCACGACCCGGCCGCGCCGGACCGGCTCGTTGACGACGACCGCGGCCCGCCGCAGCTCACCCGTCCAGCGTTCGCCGGGGTCGACCACCCCGTGCTCCACGACCCGCGCGGGGGCCCGACCGTTGTCCCAGAACAGCGCGTTGAAGTGGGTGACGTGGACGATCGGGAGGTCCGCCCGGTCGGCCACGGGGTGCCGGACGTCCGGCACGTCTCCGCGCGGCGTGTTGTGCTCCAGGTATACCGCCGGGACGTCGCGACCCGGCTCCCGCCCGGTCCACTCCCGGACCAGCCGGAGCTCGTGCGGTCGCTGCACCACGACGACGTCGAAGGGCTCGTCGCGCAGCGCCTCGGGCCGGACCTCGCGGACGGACGGGGGCCACTCCCAGGTCCGCGCCCGGCCGAGCCCGTCGGGGCCCCCCTCCGGCGTCACCGGGACGAGGTAGTCGTGCCGTCCCTGCACGAACGCGGTGGAGTACGAGCCGTGGACGTGCCAGAACAGGACTCTCATGCGGCGGCCACCGCCTCTCGCAAAGTGTTCAGCGCCGCGATGACGTCCTCGGGGGACACCGAGGCCAGGCACGGGTGGCCGGCCACCGGGCAGCTCCTGGCCCGGGTGTCCCGGCACGGCGCCAGCTGGTCGCCGAGGATGACGCGCGGTACGCCGTACGGGGCCCAGCGCGCAGCCGGGACGACCGGCGCGAACAGCGAGACGACGGGTGTCCCCACCGCCGCCGCGAGGTGAGCCGGGCCGGTGTTGCCCACGACGACGGCCTCGGCGCCGGAGAGCACGGCGGCGGTCTCCGCGAGCGAGGTCTGCCCGCCGAGGTCGACCCCGTGCTCCGCGGCGACGACCGCGGTGAGGTCGCGCTCGTCCGGGCCGCCGGTGACGACCACCCGCCGGCCGGCGCGGGCGAGCCGGCGGGCCGTCTCGGCGAAGTGCGGCGCGGGCCAGCGCCTGGCCGGCACGGCCGCCCCCGGGTGCAGCACGACGTACGGTCCATTGCCCGTCAGGTGGCCGACCTCGGGAAGGGGCCCGCGAACCGCCAGCCGGCCGTCGTCGGGCCGGGGGAACCCGCAAGCCGCCACCAGCGAGAGCGCCCGCTCGGACTCGGGCAGGTCGTCGTCGACATGGTGCCGCACATCCAGCAGGGAGCCTGGGTAGTCGACGCTGATCGCGCCGATCCGCCGGACGCCGGCGAGGCGGAGCAGCAGTGCCGTGGGCAGCGGCGACTGGTGGAAGGACGTGAAGACGACGGCCTCGTCGGCCCCGGTGCCGGCCAGCATCGCGACGACCGCCCTCACCTCGGACGCGTCGACGGCCGGAGGGTCGGCGAGCACCCACGGGCAGGCCCAGACCCGCACCTGGTCCACCCCGGGGAGGAGCTGGGCTGCCTCGTCGCCGAGCGGGCCGACCAGCATGGTCACCTCGTCGGCGGCCGCGGCGACGGCTCGGACGGCCGGCCCGGCGAGGAGCACGTCACCTGCGCTGTCCAGCCGGACGCACAGCACCCTCCGGCTCACCGGACACCTGCCAGGAGCAGGTCGACGGCGGCCCGGAGGTCGCGGGCCCGGTGCGGCGCGGCGGCGACCTCCTCCGGCCGGGTGACCGCGGTCGGCACCAGCACGGCGGTGGCGCCGGCGGCGGTCGCCGCCTCGACGTCGGCGCCGATGTCACCGACGACGGCGCAGCGCCCCGGTGGCACGCCGAGGTCCGCGCACGCCGCCTCCACCATGCCGGGCGCCGGCTTCCGGCACGCGCAGCCGTCGTCGGGACCGTGGGGGCAGACGCGCCAGGTGTCGAACGGCCCGAGCAACTCGGCGACGCGGGCGTTGACCGCGTCCACCTGGGCCGTCGTGAGCGCTCCGCGCGCCACGCCGGACTGGTTGGTGACCACGCCCAGCCGCACGCCGGCCCGGCGGAGGCGGTCCAGCGCCTCGCGGGCCCCCTCGACCGGGCGTACCCGCTCGGGCTCGCCGTTGTAGGGGACGTCGTGGACGAGGGTGCCGTCGCGGTCCAGCAGCACGGCCTCGGGGACGCCCCGCCAGGGCGCCGCCCGCCGGTGGCGCACCAGCCCGTGCAGGGTGTGCCAGGTCGCTGCCACCGGGAGGACGGCGCTGGTCACCGCCATCCGCAGCACCTCGTCACTCGTGCGCGGACCGGGGGCGACCCGGGCCAGGGTGAGCTCGGTGCTGCCCAGCAGCCAGCCCGCGGCCGCGACGCCGGCCAGGCGCCTGCGCCCCGCGGCAAGCAGCGTGGGAGCCGCGACGGCGCAGGCCGTCACTGCGAGGTGGCGCGGCCGCCGGCCGGCCGGGGAGCCGGCCCGCTCCCGCCAGTCCGGCCCGTGCAGGCGCCGCATCAGCACGTCGTCGGCGTTCCCGGCCTGCGCGCGGACGCTCGCCCAGAGGCCGGCCGGCCGCACCGGGTGCACCACCCGGCGGCGCCCCCGCACCAGCCGGTAGCCGTGCGCCTGCACCCGCAGGGCCAGGTCGGAGTCCTCCCGGAAGGCGCGCGGGAACCGCTCGTCGAAGCCGCCGGCGGCGGCGAGCGCCTCCCGCCGGTAGGCCATGTCGGCAGTGATCCAGACCGCGTCCTCCAGGCCGGCCGTGGACCGCTCCCAGTCCGTGGGCCGCCGGTCGGCAGGCAGCGGGACGTCGACGCGACCCTGGCTCCCGCCGACCTCCGCAGGCAGGTCGCCGAGGTCCGCCGCGAGCCGCTCGTACCAGTCGTCCTCGGGGACCACGTCGTCGTCGAGGAATGCCACCCACTCCGCGCGGACGCACCGCCACCCCAGGTTGCGCGCAGCCGCGGGACCGCGACCTCCGGACCGCAGCACCCGGACGGGCGGGAGGCCGGCCGCACGCGGGAGGATGAGACACGGTTCCCCGCTCCGCCGGTCGTCGACCACCACGACCTCGTCCGGGCGCGGTCCGCGCCCGGACGCCAGGGCGTGCAGCAGCACGGTGAGGCTGGGCCTGCCCACCGTGGGCACCACGACCGCGACGCTCACGCGTGCCCCCCGGGGCAGCGACGCACAGCGAAGGGACCGATCGCCAGCAGGTCGACCGGCGCGGAGCCGAAGCACTCGAGGGCGTCGACCGGCGAGTCGACCATCGGCCGCCCGGCCGTGTTCAGGCTCGTGTTGACCACGACGGGGAGCCCCGTGAGCGCCTCGAAACGCTCGAGCATCCGGGCGACGAGCGGCTCGTGCTCCCGGTCCACGGACTGGATGCGGGCCGTGCCGTCGACGTGGACCACGGCCGGGATGCGGGACCGCCACTCGGGGGCGACGTCGTGCACGAAGAGCATGTACGGCGAGGGGACCGGGCCGCGCCCGAAGATGCCGTCCGCACGGTCGGCCAGCACCATCGGGGCCACCGGCCGGAACTGCTCGCGGCCCTTCACGTCGTTGAGCCGCTCGAGGTTGCGCTCGTGGCCGGGGTGGGCGAGCAGCGAGCGGTGACCGAGCGCGCGGGGACCGTACTCGCTGCGACCCTGGAACCAGGCCACGACACCGTCGGCGGCGAGGCACTCGGCTACGGTCTCGGCGACGTCCGCGGGCCGGTCGTACGGGACCCGGGCCCGCCGGAGCTCGGCCTCGATCCGGTCGTCGCTCCACCCCCGGCCCAGGTCGGCGCCCGGGAAGGTCTGCACCGTCTCGCCCCGCCCATGGGCGACGTGCAGCGCCGCCCCGAGGGCGGTTCCTGCGTCGCCGGCGGCCGGCTGCACCCAGACCTGCTCGAACGGGCTCTCCGCGAACAGCCGGGTGTTGGCCACGCAGTTGAGGGCCACCCCACCGGCCAGGGTGAGCGTGCGCGCGCCGGTCCTCTCGTGCAGCCACCGGGCGAGCTCGAGCAGCACCTCCTCCAGCCGCACCTGCACGCTGGCGGCGAGGTCGGCGTGGTCGGCGTCCCAGCGCTCGCCCGGGGACAGCGGCTTGGCCAGCCGTCCCCACTCGACCGGGTCAGTGCGGAATCCGCCGTCCCCGGTCGTCCGGACCGCCTCGCGCAGCTCGTCGAGGAACCTGGGCCGGCCGTAGGAGGCCATCGCCATGACCTTGTACTCGTCGGAGCTGCGCAGGAACCCGAGGTGCTGGGTGACGTCCTCGTACAGCAGCCCCAGCGAGTGCGGCAGCGCCTGGCTCGCGAGCACCTCGAGCCGACCGTCGACGTACCGCCCGGCGAGGTGGCTGGTGGCCTCGCCGCGGCCGTCCAGGACGAGGACGGCGGACGAGCGGTCCGGTGCGGCCAGCCCGGTCGAGGCGGCGTGCGCGACGTGGTGGCGGACGAAGTGCACGTCACCCGGGTCCAGGCCGGGCAGCGCAGTGGCCAGGAACTGGGGGGCGGCGCGCGCGTACGTCTGCCGCAGGTGGTCCCACGGGTCGCGCAGGCCGAGCTCGTCGGCCGGTCGGGCCAGCGCCGGGTCGAAGGAGTAGGCCACCGCATCGAGGTCGGACGGCTCCAGCCCCGCCTCGGCCAGGCACCACGCCGCCGCCTGCTCCGGCAGCTCCCACGCCGAGAACGGGACCGGTCGCTTGCCGTGCTTGCGGCGGGAGAAGCGCTCCTCCTCCGCGGCGGCGACCGTCCGGCCGTCGACGACGAGCGCGGCGGACGGGTCGTGGTAGAGCGCGTTGATGCCCAGGACTCGCACGGGACCTCCAGCGGGTGACGGAGTCGTCTCGGCGCCCGTCTGCTCGAGCGACCGGCCGCAGGTGCCCGTCCTCGGGCTCCTCAAACACTTCACCGGTCAAGTGATGTCAGCAGGCTCCCGGGCAGCCAGCAGCGCGTGCAGGGCGGGCAGCCGGGGGGCGAGCTCGCGGGCCAGGACCCGCGCCCGCACGGCCCGCGCCTGGTCCAGCCGCTCCCTACCGCCGGCGGTGAGCCGGACCCACAGCAGCCGGTTGTCGACCGCGGCGTCGCGGTAACGCTCCAGCAGGCCGAGCGCCTCGAGGCGCCCCACCACGCGGGTGACGCCCGACGCGCTCAGCCGGGCAGCCGCACCGAGCTCGGACATGGTCGCCCGGTCACGGGGGGGCGCCTGCGCGGCCGCGAGGACCTCGCACTCCGAGACCAGCAGGCCCACCCGCTGTGCGACCTCCGCGTCGAGGGCGCGGCCCACCGCCGCCACGACCGAGGTGAGCTGGGTCCAGGTCTCCTCGAGCGCGGCGGGGCGGGCCGCGTCGCCGCGCATGCGCGGACGGCCGTCTAGTCGATGACCGCGTCGACGGCCTTCCTCAGCGCGCTGGGCTGCTCGGGCCGGCGCGGCGCGGTCTTCTTCAGCTCGATCATGCGGGCGCCGATCTCCTGGAGCTCCTTGCGTCCGAGGGCCTCGCGGACCTGGGGGAACCAGTCCTGCTCCTCCTCGTCCATGTGGTGCTCGACGTTCTCGATCAGCACCGTCATCTTCGGCACGAACCGCTCGGCATCCGGCTCCATGCCGGCCAGCTCCATCACGAGCACGTCGGCCACGTGGTGCTCCTCGTAGGACTCCAGGACGTCGTCCTCGAGGTGAGGCGCCAACCGCCGCGTCTCCGGGTACATGCACTCGTTCTCGATGTAGGTGTGGACCGTCAGCGCCTCGAGGATGCGATCCATCAAGTCGCCCTTGGTCTTGTAGGCCCGGTCCCCGGCCTCGCGAAAGCGCGCGAAGAGCTTGCGGATGTCCTGGTGGTCGTCCTTGAGCAGCACGATG
>DATHTV010000127.1:0-18919 GCA_035462845.1 Jiangellales bacterium | reverse complement strand
ATGACCCCGGCCGCATGACCCTGGCCGCAACGATCGGCATCCTGGCCCTGGCCGCCGCGGTTCAGGCAGTCAGCGGCTTTGGCTTCGCCCTCACCGCCGTCCCGCTTCTGACGCTGGCCGTCGGACCACGGACCGCGGTCGTGACGGTGCTCCTCGTCGGCCTGGTCCTGTCCGTCGGGGTGGCCCTGCGCGAGCGCGGGCACGTCCGGCGCCGCGACGCGATCGCCGTGGGCGTGGCCGGGCTGGTGGGGATGCCGCTCGGGCTGCTCCTGCTCACGACGACGAGCGAGCGGGTCCTCACCACGGTCATCGCCGTGGTGCTGCTGGCCTCCGTCGTCCTCATCGGCCGGGGCATTCGCCTGCCGCGTGGCCTGCGTACGGAGGTGGGCGCGGGGCTGCTCAGTGGCGCCCTGCTCACCAGCACGAGCATGAACGGCCCCCCGCGCGTCGTCGCCTTCCAGGCTCAGGGCCTGCCTGCCCGGGAGAGGCGCGCGACGCTGGCCACGGTCTTCGTCGTCCACGGGGCCACCGCGGTTGCCCTGGTCACCGCGAGCGGTCAAGTCACCGAGGGGGTGGCCACCCTCGCCGTTGCCGGCATCCCGGCTCTGGCCGTGGGCTGGCTGGCCGGCGACCGGCTGTTCCGCCGGCTCGAGCCCGTCGGCTTCCGCAGAGTCGTACTCGCGATGCTCACGGTCACGGCGCTGGTCGCGCTGGCCGGCGCGCTCTGGGGATGACTCGCGACCACCCGCGAGGTTCCACCAGTCGGCGCCGCGGGTACCTCGCCCGGTGGAGGTGTCACCATGCCGAACCCCAGCATCAAGAACGAGCGCATGTACGAGCGGCTGCGCGAGCAGGGCAACAGCAAGGAGAAGGCGGCGCGGATCAGCAACGCGGCCGCTGCCCAGGGGGCCTCCAAGGTCGGCAGGCGCGGCGGCTCTCGCCCCCCGTACGAGGAGTGGTCGAAGCAGGACCTGTACGACCGGGCCAAGGACCTCGGCATCGAGGGGCGCTCGGGGATGAGCAAGGGCCAGCTCGTCGAGGCCCTCCGCAACCACTGACAGACCAGCGACGGAACCCCGGCGAAACCCCCGGCGCAGGCCGCTCACGACGCCGCGGCAGCGAGCCGGCCCAGGGCACCCAGGACCGCCTGCCGATCCGTCGTGAACCACATCGGCGGCAGGGAGCGGCGCAGGAAGTCGCCGTACCGCGCCGTGACGAGCCGCGGGTCGAGCACGGCGACCACCCCACGATCCTCGTCGCGCCGCACGAGGCGACCGGTCCCCTGCGCCAGCAGCAGCGCAGCGTGCGTCGCGGCCACGGACATGAAGCCGTTTCCGCCCGCCCGCTCCACGGCCCGCTGACGAGCCGACGCCAGCGGGTCGTCGGGCCGAGGGAAGGGCAACCGGTCGATCACCACGAGCTGGCAGGCCTCGCCGGGGACGTCGACGCCCTGCCACAGCGACAAGGTGCCGAAGAGGCTCGTCCGCGGCTCCTCCCCGAACTGCCGGACGAGGGTCGACACCTGGTCCTCGCCCTGACAGAGGACGGGCAGCTGGGGCGCTCGCGCCCGCACCGCCTCCGCGGCCTCCACGGCGCCGCGCCGCGAGGAGAACAGCCCGAGAGTCCGGCCTTCCGCGGCGGTCATCAGGTCGACCAGCTCGTCGATCGCGGCCGGGCGCAGGCCGTCCCGCCCCGGCGGCGGCAGGTGCCGCGCCACGTAGAGGATCGCCTGCCGGGCGTAGTCGAACGGCGACCCCACGTCGAGGCCCCGGGACGGCGGGGCCTCCTCCCCGCCGAGCCCGTACGAGCGGGTGACGGCGTCGAAGGAGCCGCCGAGCGCCAGCGTGGCCGAGGTGGCCACGACGGTCGAAACGCCGAAGAGCCGGTCCCGCAGCAGGCCGGCCACCGACAGCGGTGCCACCCGCAGCAGGCTGCCGGCGCGCTCCCGCTCCTCCACCCAGACCACGTCCAGCTCCGAGCCCGCCGCGATCCGGGCGGCCGTCGCATGGACCTCGTCGACGAGCGCCCGCGCCTGCCGCCGGGCGGCCTCCTGCGCCGCTGAGCGCTCCTCCCGCGAGGAGGAGAAGCCGGACTGGGCGCCCCGGGCGGCGTCCCGGACCTCGGCGACCGCGGCGGCCAAGCCCTCGGGCAGGACGTCCAGCCGGCCACCCGCAACCCCGGTCAGCGCGGCACGCAGGGACGACGCAGCGTCGTGCAGGGCGTCGGCGGCCGAGTCCTCGACGTGCACCCGGCAGCGCCGGGCGCAGCGCTCGACGACGGCCGGGACGAGGTCGGCCGTGGCGACGCCGGTCACCCGGCCGACCAGCTCGTGGGCCTCGTCGACCACGACGACGTCGTGCTCGGGCAGCACCGGCACCCCCTCCAGGGCGTCGATCGCGAGCAGCGCGTGGTTGGTCACGACCACGTCGGCGTCGGCGGCTCGCGCCCGGGCCGTCTCGGCGAAGCACTCGCCCCCGTACGGGCACTTGGGCGCGCCCAGGCACTCCTTGGCCGTCACCGAGACCTGCGCCCAGGCCCGGTCCGCCACACCCGGCTCGAGGCGGTCCCGGTCCCCGGTGCCGCGCTGGGCCGCCTGCTCCTCGGCCCACTGCCGCGCCCGCAGCACGTCGGCGGCCAGCGGCCCCAGCGACGCGTCCTCGACCGGGACGAGCGCGCCCTGGTCGTCGGGGACGCCGTCGCGGACCCGGTGCAGGCAGGCGTAGTTGGACCGGCCCTTGAGCGTCGCGTGGCGCGGGCGCCGTCCCAGCAGCGGCTCCAGCGACTCGGCCAGCCGGGGCAAGTCCCGGTCCACCAGCTGGGCCTGCAGCGCGAGCGTGGCGGTCGCGACCACCACCGGGTCACCGGTGTCCACGGCGTGCAGCAGGGTGGGGACGAGGTAGGCCAGCGACTTGCCGGTGCCTGTTCCCGCCTGCACGATGAGGTGCCGGCCCGAGTCGAGGGCTTCCGCGACCGCCTCGGCCATGGCCACCTGTCCCGGGCGCTCGCTCCCGCCGATGGCCGAGACCGCGGCCGCGAGCCACTCGCGCACGCGCTCGGGGTCCGGGCCGCTCACCCCGGGAGGCTACAAGCCGGTGCCGGTCGACCCGGCCACCGCGTCCACAGGCCCGACGCCGTCCCGTACGCCCGTTGTGATGGGATCGCGGGGTGACGTACGACGCCGTGCCGCTGATCCCCCGTGACGTGCTCTTCGGCAACCCGGAGCGGGTCTCCCCGGCGTTGAGCCCCGACGGGCGGCGGCTCGGCTTCGTTGCGCCGGACGAGGGCGTGCTCAACGTGTGGGTCGGGCCGGCCGAGGACCCGAACGCGGCCCGGCCGGTGACCGCCGACCGGGGCCGCGGCGTCCGCGTCTTCGCCTTCTGCCACGACGACCGCACCCTGCTCTACCTGCAGGACACCGACGGCAACGAGGACTGGCGGCTGTACGCCCTGGACCTCGACGAGGGCGGCGAGGCCCGCCTCGTCACACCCGGCGAAGGCGTCCATGCCGTGATCCTCGGCCACAACCGGTGGAACCCCACGACCGTGCTCGTCGGGCTCAACGCCGACAACCCGCAGCTGCACGACGTCTACCGACTCGACCTCGGCTCGGGCGCCCTGGACAAGGTGGAGACCAACCCCGGCTTCGCCGGCTGGCTCGTCGACTCCGACCTCCAGGTGCGAGGCGGCGTCGAGATGACCGAGGACGGCGGCGCCATCGTGCGGCTGCGCGAGCCGGACGGCTCGTACGAGCCGTGGCTCCGGGTCGCGCCCGAGGACGTGTCGACGACCGACGTGCTGGGCTACACCCGGGACGGCTCCGCGATGCTGATGCTGTCGTCGGTCGGCGCCAACACGGCGCGGCTGGTCCGCCTGGACCTCGCCTCCGGCAGCGAGGCCGTGCTCGCGGAGGACCCCGTCTACGACGTGTCCGGCGTGGTCCTGCACCCCGAGACGCTGGAGCCGCAGTCCGTCGTCTTCGCCAAGGACCGCGACGAGTGGCTGCACCTCGACCCGGCGTTCGGCGCGGAGATCGAGGTGCTGCGCGCGCGGCTGCGCGGCGACATCGGCGTCAGCAGGGCCGAGCGCAGCGACCGGCGCTGGCTGGTCACCGACATGCCCTCCGACGGCGCCGTGCACTACCACGTGCTCGATCGCCGCACCGGCGAGCTGACCTTCCTGTTCGCCCACAAGCCCGCCCTCGACGACTACGACCTCGCGGTGATGGAGCCCTTCGCCTTCACCGCCCGAGACGGGCTCGAGGTGCACGGCTACGTCACCTTCCCCCCGGGGGCGGAGCGCAGGGCCCTGCCGGCCGTCCTCAACGTCCACGGCGGCCCGTGGGCCCGCGACGACTGGGGGTACGACCCCGAGGCGCAGTGGATGGCCAACCGGGGCTACGCGTGCGTCCAGGTCAACTACCGGGGCTCCACCGGCTTCGGCAAGGCGTTCGGCAACGCCGGCGACAAGCAGTGGGGCCGGAGCATGCACGACGACCTGCTCGACGCGGTCGAGCACGTCGTCGGCCGGGGCTGGGTGGACCGGTCGCGGATCGGGATCTACGGCGGCTCGTACGGCGGCTACGCCGCGCTCGCCGGTGCGGCGTTCACCCCCGACGTCTTCCGCTGCGCCGTCGACATCGTCGGCCCCTCCAACCTGCTCACGCTGCTGGCCTCGGTCCCCGAGTACTGGAAGCCGCAGATCGCGTTCATGCACACCAAGGTCGGTGACCCGGAGACGGAGCGCGACATGCTCTGGGAGCGATCGCCCCTGTCGCGGGTCGACGACATCCGCATCCCCATCCTGGTCGCCCAGGGCCGCAACGACCCGCGAGTGAAGGTCGCCGAGGCGGAGCAGATCGTGGAGGCGCTCCGGGCCAAGGGCATCGACCACGAGTACCTGCTCTTCGACGACGAGGGCCACGGGCTGGCCCGTCCCGAGAACCGCGAGCGCTTCTACGCCGCCGCGGAGCGCTTCCTCGCCACGCACCTGGGCGGTCGCTCGCAGGTCTGACCTCGGCGTCCCGGCAGCGGGCTGCCGGACGCCGGCGCCGCGCGGGACCGTCAGGAATCGGGGCCGGCCGTCGCCCGGAACACCACTCCGTCACCACGCAGGGTGACCTCCGGCGCGACCGCCTCGACGAAGGCCGAGGCCCCCGACCGCAGGGTCAGGGCGGAGTCGCCGGCACTGACCTCGACGGCCCCGCGGACGCAGACCAGGATCTGCGGCCCGCGGCGGTCCAGCACGACGTCGTCACCGGGAGCGACCTGCACGCGGGAGAGCCGGAAGTCCGGCACGCCGTCGGACGGCCACACTTCCTCCGGCCCGTGGGCGGCCGGGTTCAGCAGGGGAACGGGGGCGCGGTTGACCCGCACCGTGTCCAGGAGGCCCTGCACGTCGACGTGCTTGGTCGTGAGCCCGGCCCGCAGCACGTTGTCCGAGGCACCCATGACCTCGACCGCCGTGCCGCGCAGGTACGCGTGCGGCACGCCCGGCCCGAGCAGGAGCCCCTCACCCGGTGCCAGCCGGACCGTCGAGAGCAGCAGCGGTGCCAGCGCCCCCGGGTCGCCGGGGTACAGCTCGGCCAGGCGCACGAGCCATGCGTACGGCTCGCATCCGGGCCCACCGGCGGCTGCCCGGGCCGCCTCGGCGACGAGTGCCGGCCGGTCGCGGACCGGCCAGGTGACCAGGCGTGCGAAGGCCTGTGTCAGCCCCTCGACCGGGTCGGCGGCGGCGAGGTCAGCGAGGAGGGGGGCCAGCCGCGGCGCGGCCAGCGTGCCGACCAGGCCACGGGCCTCGCCGGCCGGTCGGAACCCGCACACCGCGTCGAAGTCGGTCAGTGCGACGACGAGCTCGGGCTTGGCGAACGGGTCACGGTAGGTCCGGTTGGCGGCGTTCCACGGCACACCCAGCCGTTCCTCGTCGGCGAAGCCGGCGCCGGCCTGCTCCGCGGACGGGTGCACCTGCAGCGACAGCGGACTGCCCACACCGAGCACCTTGAGGAGGAACGGCAGGTGGCTGCCGGACCGCTCGACCAGCTCGGGTCCGAGCACGCGGTGCGGGTCCTCGGCGACCAGCTCGCCCAGCGAGCGACCCCCCACGAGCGACGGTGAGCCGGGGTGCGCGCCCATCCACAGCTCGGCCTCGGGCTCACCGCTCGGCGGCCGCCCGGCCAGCTCCGACAGGGCGGTGAGGGACCCCCAGGCGTACGCACGAACAGGGTTGTCCATCGCGTGCACGGCGCCCATGCGGTCCCCTCCCCGGCCGTCCGACGTCGTCGCGAGCAGCCGAGCGTACGCGACGGCGGTCAGCGACCGGCGACGGCGTTCCGCTCGAGGGAGGCGGCCAGGCCCGCCGAGACCCGGGCACGGACCCGGGTCCCGGCCGCGCCGTGGTCGAGCTCGATCACCTCGCCGGTCTCGTGGACCCGGGACACCAGGTCGCCCCGGTCGTACGGGACGACCACGTCGACCTCCACCGGCGGCCGGGGCAGCTCGGCCTCGACCGCGGCGAGCAGCGCGGCGATGCCCTCCCCCGTACGTGCGGAGACGGCGAAGGCGTGCGGCTCCTGGCGGAGCAGCCGGGAGACGACGAGGGGGTCGGCGGAGTCGATCTTGTTGACCACCACGATCTCGGGGACAGAGGCGGCACCGATGTCGGCCAGCACGCCCCGGACGGCGGAGAGCTGGCCCTCGGGGTCGGCGTGCGAGCCGTCGACGACGTGCAGGAGCAGGTCGGCGTCCCCGACCTCCTCCAGCGTCGACCGGAAGGCGTCGACGAGCTGGTGCGGCAGGTGCCGGACGAAGCCGACGGTGTCGGCCAGGGTGTAGACGCGGCCGTCCGAGGTCTGGGCCCGGCGCACGGCGGGGTCGAGCGTCGCGAACAGGGCGTCCTCGACGAGGACGCCGGCGCCGGTCAGCCGGTTGAGCAGGGAGGACTTGCCGGCGTTGGTGTAGCCGGCGATGGCGACCGCGGGTACCTCGTGGCGGCGACGCTCGCGGCGCTTGGTGTCCCGCGTCGTGCGCATCTCCGCCAGCTCGCGGCGCAGCTTGGAGATGCGCTGGTGGATCCGGCGCCGGTCCGTCTCGATCTTGGTCTCACCGGGACCGCGGCCGCCGATGCCGACGCCGCCGGCCGCCCGGCCGCCGACCTGCCGGGAGAGGTTGCCGCCCCAGCCGCGGAGGCGCTGGGTGAGGTAGCGGAGCTGAGCGAGCTCGACCTGCGCCTTGCCCTCCTTGCTCTTCGCGTGCTGGGCGAAGATGTCCAGGATCAGCGCGGTGCGGTCGACGACCTTGACCTTGACCCGGTCCTCCAGGTTGCGCAGCTGCGCGGGCGACAGCTCACCGTCGCAGATGACGGTGTCGGCGCCCTGCGCGAGGACCACGTCACGGAGCTCCGCGACCTTGCCGGACCCGACGAACGTGGCCGCGTCGGGCCGGGACCGGCGCTGCACCAGCCCCTCGAGGACCTGCGACCCGGCGGTCTCGGCGAGCGCGGCCAGCTCGGCCATCGAGTTCTCGGCGTCGGCGGCCGTCCCCTCGGTCCAGACGCCGACCAGCACGACACGCTCGAGGCGGAGTCGCCGGTACTCGACCTCGCTGACGTCCTCGAGTTCGGTCGAGAGCCCGGCCACCCGCCGCAGCGACTGCCGCTCCTCGAGGTCGAGGTCCCCGGTGGTGTCGTCCGGTCCCGCGTCGGGGTCGACGAGGCCCAGCACGGCGCGATCGTCGGTGGCGGTCTCACGAGGCACTGCGGATTCGTTGCTCATACTCCTGCTCTCAACGCCGGGGACGGCCCGGATCATCCCCTCCAGGGTGGCACGCGGGGTCCACCGGGGGCACTCCGTTTTGTCCGAGCCCACCCGGCCGCCAGGTCACGGCGTCAGGTCACGGCGTCAGGTCAGGGCCTGGTGGCCGCGGGCGCGACGGTGCCGCTGACCACCAGCTCGGCGGGGCCGCCCAACAGCAGCTGGCCGTCGGGGCGCTCGGAGACGGTCAGCGTCCCTCCGGGGACGTCGACGGCACACGTCCACCCGCCGGGCTCGCCGTCCTCCCGCATCACCGCCCAGGCCGCGGCGCACGCCCCCGTCCCGCACGACGGGGTCTCGCCCACCCCGCGCTCCCAGACCCGCAGGGCGATGTGCCGGGGCCCGCGACGGACGACGAACTCGACGTTGGCGCCGGCGGGGAAGACGGCAGCCGGGGTCAGGGCCGGGGGCTCCAGCAGCGGGCCGGCCTCCTGCAGGTCGTCCACCACGACCACGGCGTGCGGGTTGGGGACGAACACGGGCACAGCCGGCCGGCTCACGTCTGCCACGCGCACCTCGACCGGCACGTCGTCGGGCCCCGAGGGGCTCGAGGGCACGCCCATCTCGACCGTCGACGAGCCGCCCGGACCGCGGTGGAGGGTGCGGACGCCGCCGCGGGTGCCCACGGCCAGCACGTCGTCCGACGCCAGGCCCTCGTCCCACAGGTATCGACCCAGCACCCGGATGCCGTTGCCGCACATCTCGGACACCGAGCCGTCGGCGTTGCGGTAGTCCATGAACCACTCGGCCTGGCCCGCCTGGGCCCGGGCCGGCCCGTACGCGGCGCTGCGGACCACCCGGATGACGCCGTCGGCGCCGATGCCCGCGCGGCGGTCGCACAGCCACCGGACCAGCGCGGGGTCGAGGTCGCCGTGGACCGTCCCGTCCGGGTCGGGCAGCAGCACGAAGTCGTTGCGGGTGCCGTGTCCCTTGACCCAGCCGAAGGAGCGCTCCACGCGAGGGATCGTAGGGCCCTCGCGTGGAGCGCTCGGTGGCCGGCGGACGGGCTCGCTCAGCCGGGACGCACCACACCCGCCGAGCCGCCGCCGCGGCGGACCGGCTCGGCCGCCGCGAGCACGCGACCGTCGGGCAGGAACTCCAGGGCCGCGACGGCCCCGATCTCCGCCGGGGGGGCGAAGGAATGTCCGAGGTCGCGCAGAGCCGGGCCGTACGCGTCGAGGAAGGCCTGCTCGGCGTTCGTGTTCGGCGTGTTGCGCTGCGAGGCGCGCGGCGCCGCGACGGCCTCGGGCAGGGAGAGCCCGAGGTCCAGCCGGCCGACGAGCACCTGCTCGACGGTGGTGATGATCGTGGCACCACCCGGCGAGCCGACCGCGAGCAACGGCTCTCCGTCCTGCAGCACGATGGTCGGGCTCATCGACGACCGCGGCCGCTTGCCCGGGCCGGGCAGGTTCGGGTCGGGCTCGGTGCCCTGGGTCGGCGTGAAGTTGAAGTCGGTCAGCTCGTTGTTGAGCAGGAAGCCACGCCCCGGGACGACGATGCCGCTGCCGCCCGTGGCCTCGATGGTCAGCGTGTACGAGACGACGTTGCCCCAGCGGTCGGCGGTCGACAGGTGCGTGGTGGACACGCCGTCGGCCTGGGCGGCGCCCACCGTCGCCGGAGTGCCGCAGCCGGCGTAGACGCCGTCGGGCACTCCCGGCGCGACCGGCTTGGGCGCCGCCGCGTCCAGGGAGATCTGGCACCGGCGCTCGTCCGCGAAGCCCTGCGAGAGCAGCTCGGCCACCGGGACGCCCGGCACGTCGCCGACGTAGCGGTTCCGGTCGGCGAAGGCCAGGGCGCTGGCCTCGAACCACGCGTGCAGCGCGGTGGTCGTGTCCATCGCCCCCAGGTCGTACCCCTCGAGGATGTTGAGGGTCTCGCCGACGGCGATGCCGCCGGAGGACGGCACGCCCATCCCGTACACGTCCAGGCCGCGGTAGGACGAGACGGTCGGCTCGCGCAGCGGCGCGGTGTAGGCGCGCAGGTCGGACAGCTCCATGAGGCCGGACCGGACGGTGCGCGTCACGTTCGGCGCCACCGGCGGGTTCTTGACCGTCGCCACGACCTCCCGGCCCAGCTCTCCCCCGTACAGGACGCCGAGGCCGCGCTGGGACATCAACCGGTAGGTGTGCGCGAGGTCGAGGTTGCGGAACAGGGTGCCCACCCGCGGCGGCTGCCCGCCGGGCAGGAAGAGCTCGGCGGTGGAGGTGAAGTCCGCGAAGCGCGCGGCGTTGGCGGCCGTCTGCGACCGGAAGGTCTCGTCGACGACGAACCCCCGGGACGCGACCTGCGTGGCCGGACGCAGCGCCTCGGCGAGCGAGATCGACCCCCACTCGTCGAGCGCCCGCTGCCAGGTCAGCGGGGTACCCGGAACGCCGACGGACAGGCCGCTGCTCACGGCGTCCGGGAACGGGATGGGCGTGCCGTTCTCGACGAACGAGTCGGCGCGCATCGCCCGCGGCGCCGTCTCGCGCCCGTCGATCGTGTGCACCTCGCCGCCCGCGGCGTCGTAGTAGACGAAGAAGCCGCCGCCGCCGATCCCGGCGGAGTACGGCTCGGTGACTCCAAGGGTCGCCGCGGCGGCCACGGCCGCGTCGACCGCGTTGCCGCCCTTGCGCAGCACCTCCAGCCCGACCCGCGTGGCCTCGGGGTCGACCGTGGCCACGGCGCCCCCCGTTCCCACCGCAGTGGGGACCTTGTCGGTCGCCCGGGGGGCGGCCTGGGCGGCAGGCAACGCCGTCACGACGAGAGCCGCCGGCAGGGCGGCCGCGAGTGCGGCAAGGGGCAATCGGCGCATGGATTCCTCCGGTGGGACGAGAGGTGCGGATCAGGCTGAACCTACCTCTCCCGAGACCGCCGGCACACCCCCGGTGATCATCGGCTGGCAGCCTGCGACCCGCCGGCCGGAGGGCTACCGGCGCGCCGGCGACCGGTTGACCGCCGCGACCGCGCGGTCCGCGAGGTCGCGCGCGTCGTGCGGGAGCCAGTCGATCCTCGGGTCCTTGCGGAACCAGGAGTCCTGGCGCCGTGCGAAGCGCCGGGTCGCCCGCACCGTCTCGGCCCTCGCCTGCTCCTCGGTGAGCTCGCCGCGCAGGTGCCGCAGCACCTGGGCGTACCCGAGCGCGCGGGAGGCGGTCCGGCCGTCCGCCAGCCCGCGGGCGGCGAGCGCGCGTACCTCCTCGACGAGTCCCCGCCGCCACATCCGGTTCACGCGGTCCTCGATGCGTCGGTCGAGCACGTCCCGGGAGACGTCCAGCCCGACCTGCACGGCCCCCGGGTACACGGACCGGCGTGGCGGCAGGGTGGCGGCGAACGCACGGCCGGTCAGCTCCCGCACCTCCAGCGCCCGGACGACCCGCCGTCCGTTGGTGGGCAGGATCGACGCGGCCGCCTCCGGGTCGACCGCGGCGAGTCGCGCGTGCAGTGCTCCCGGGCCGAGGTCGGCCAGCTCGGCCTCGAGCCGCGTCCGGACGCCCGGGTCCGTCCCCGGGAACTCGAACGGGTCCAGGACCGCCCGTACGTAGAGCGCGCTCCCACCGACGAGGACCGGGACGGTGTCGCGCCCCAGGCAGTCCTCCAGCGCCGCGCGGGCGAGGGCCTGGAACTCGGCGACCGTGGCCGGCTCGGTCACGTCGAGGACGTCGAGCAGGTGGTGGGGGACGCCACGCCGCTCGGCCACGGACAGCTTCGCCGTGCCGATGTCCATGCCCCGGTAGAGCTGCATCGAGTCGGCGTTGACCACCTCCCCGCCGAGCCGGAGGGCCAGGTCCAGGGCGAGGTCGCTCTTGCCCGCCGCCGTCGGGCCGACCACCGCCACCACGAGCCCGCCCGGCCTGCGAGGTGGCGCCACGGGGGCTAGTCTCGCAGCCGCCCGACGGCCGCCGGGACGGCCCGGCGGGGCACCGGCGCGAGGAGCAGGCATGGCTGGCATGGACGAGCTCAAGGCCAAGGTGACCGAGGCCGTGGACCAGCACGGGGCCAAGGTCGACGAGGCGCTGGACAAGGCAGCCCAGGTGATCGACGAGAAGACCGGCGGGCAGCACACCGACAAGATCGAGCAGGGCATGGCCAAGGCCCGCGAGGTGCTGGACAGCCTCGACGGCAAGGACGACGACATCCCCGACCGGTGAGTCAGCCGTGGCGTTCCCAGAGCGCCACGACGTACTCCACGCCGTACGGCGCCGCGTCGTAGAGCACGGCCGTGTCGGTCAGCTGATCTGCGGCCGCACCCGCGAGCACCTGCCACGCAGCCCGGCCGGCGGCCATGAGCTCGGCGGACTCGGCCGGGTCGAGAACCAGCAGGGCCTCGCCGTCCCCGTCCGCCAGCGCCTGCACGACCGCGGCGTCGTAGGCCGCAGCCCTCGGGTCCTCGTACCCGGGGGCCTGCGGCGACCTGCGGGCAGAGCCGTCACCCATGACCAGCAGGGCCACGCGGTCCGCCTCCGCGGCGAGCCGCTCGCCCAGCGCCCGGCAATCGTCCGTCGGCGCGTCCGACGCCACCTCCCACCCGACCGTGGCTGCACGCAGACCGGAGCGGGTCAGCAGCCAGGCACCGATCGACAGCGACAGCGGCAGCGTCGGTGCGGCGGGGCCACCGGGACCACCAGGACCACCGGGACCACCGGGGGCGGCCGCTCCCAGAGACACGTCCACGTCGACTCCGTACCGCCGCAGCGAGCCTGCTGACCCGGGCGGGTGCCGACGGGTCCGTGTCCCGCCGCCGACCACGACGAGGACCTCGGGGTCGACCGCCGCCAGCGCGTCGAGCGCGCGGTCACAGGCCTGGCGCAGGTCGTCCAGCTCGGGCGCCGCCCCGGCGGCGACCTGGGGCACCAGGAGCGGCGGGTGGGGGCAGACGGCGGCCGCGACGAGCATGCGCGACGGTACCGACCGTCACCGGGACGGCGCCTGGCGTCCGCCGGCCGGCCACCTCCCGATGCTGGATGGCAGCGGGTCTGGCGCACTAGCGTCGGGGCCCTCGCCCGTCGACGCCTGGAGGTCCACGTGCCCGTCCGACCCGCCCGCGCCGCCGTCGCGGCTGCCGCCCTCGCCTCCAGCCTCGCGCTCGCTGCCGGCGCCCTGCCCGCTGGCGCGGTGCCGCCGTCGGACGGGCCGCCGGGTGCGCCGACCGTACGGTTCGCGACCTTCAACGCGTCACTCAACCGGAACGTCGCGGGGCAGCTCCGGGCGGACCTGTCCACGCCGGGTAACGCCCAGGCCGCCGCCGTCGCCGAGATCGTCCAGCGGACCCGCCCCGAGGTCCTGCTGATCAACGAGTTCGACTACGACCCGGTCGCCGCGGACCTGTTCAGGACCAACTACCTCGAGCTCCCGCAGGGCGGGGCGGAGCCGATCCGCTACGACCACCTCGTCATCGCCCCCTCGAACACCGGCATCCCGTCCGGCTTCGACCTCAACAACGACGGGGTGGTCGGCGGGCCGGACGACGCGTTCGGCTTCGGCTTCTTCCCCGGCCAGTTCGGCATGCTCGTGCTGTCCCAGCACCCGATCGCGGGAGACCAGGTGCGGACGTTCCAGACCTTCCGCTGGCGGGACATGCCCGGGGCGCGGCTGCCGGACGACCCGATGACGTCCGCCCCGGCCGACTGGTTCAGTCCCGAGGAGCTGGAAGTCGTCCGGCTGTCGAGCAAGAGCCACTGGGACGTCCCCGTACAGGTGGGCGGCCGGACGGTCCACCTCCTCGCCTCGCACCCGACGCCGCCGGTCTTCGACGGTCCCGAGGACCGCAACGGCCTGCGCAACGCCGACGAGATCCGCTTCTGGGCCGACTACGTCAGCCCCGGACCACGGGCCGGGTACATCTACGACGACCAGGGGCGCCGCGGGGGGCTCAGGCCCGGCGCGGCCTTCGTCGTGGCCGGCGACCAGAACTCCGACCCCTTCGACGGTGACAGCGTGCCCGGCGCCATCCAGCAGCTGCTCGACCACCCGCGCATCGACACGTCGGTGACCCCGGCCAGTGCCGGCGCCGTCGAGGCCAGCCTGCTCCAGGGCGGCGCCAACCTCGCCCACCGGTCCGACCCGCGCTACGACACCGCCGACTTCGCGGACTCCGCACCCGGCAACCTGCGGGCCGACTACGTGCTGCCCAGCCGGTCGCTGCGCACGCTCGACGCCGGCGTCTTCTGGCCCACGCTGGACCACCCGCTGTCCCGGCTGACGGGGGTCTTCCCGTTCCCGTCCAGCGACCACCGCCTGGTCTGGATCGACGTCCGGGTCCCGGGCGGCCGCTGAGGGACACTCGTGGTGGGATGACCCCGTGCTCGAGGGGCTGGACGTCACCAGGGCCGCGATCGCCCTGACCCTGCTGCTCGGCGGCATCGGGCTGACCGTCGCCTGGCTGCCCGTGGTCCGGGTCGAGGGGCTGACGTCGCTGTTCCCCCGGCTGCTGGTCTTCGCCGGCCTCGCCGCCGTGGTCCTGGACGGCGGCGTCGGGCTGGGGGCCGTCCTCGGGCTGGCACTGGTGGCCCTGGGGGTGGCTGCCGGGTGGCAGGCCCGCCCCGCCCCCGAGACGCCGCGGCCCCGGCGCACCGGCATCCTGGTGGCGGCGGTGGTGAGCGGCGTCCTCGTGGTCGCGGCGGACCGTGGGTGGTGGTTGCTCGGCCAGGTGCCCGACGTCGCCGTCTCGTGGGTGGCCCTCGGCCTCGGCGGGGTCGGGGCGCTGGCGACGCTCGCCGTCGCCGACCGGGAGCGGGTCCGCTACCGCGAGAGGCTGCTCCGGCGCGTACCGCCGGCCTGAGCCCACCCCGTCGGCGAGCCGAGCGCCTCGGCCGTCAGCGAGGGACGCCGACGGCGGGCATGCCCAGCAGGACGCCCGTGGGGCGCTGCTCGGACGGTCCCCCCTGGCGCGCCGCCCAGACGTCGCCCGCGCGCGTGCGCCTGAGGCGGTAGGCCGACGCGTCGGCGTCCGCGACCAGGTGGTGCGGTGCCGCGTAGGTGACCCGAGTGGTCACCAGGTCGCCGGGGCGCGGCGCCGTGGCCCCCGCCGGCACGCCGACGTGCACGAGCCGGTTGTCCCGGGCCCGCCCCGAGTAGCGGTGGGTCGCGGCGTCCTTGCGGCCCTCGCCCTCGGCGACGAGCACCTCCACCTCGCGGCCGACCTGGGCGCGGTTCTCCGTCCAGGCCACGTCCTCGACCGTGGCCACCAACCGCTCGTACCGCTGCTGGACGACCGCCTTGGGCACCTGGCCCGGCATCGACGCGGCCGGCGTGCCCGGGCGCTGGGAGTACTGGAAGGTGAACGCCGCAGCGAAGCGTGCCTCCCGGACCACGTGGAGCGTCTGCTCGAAGTCCCCCTCGGTCTCACCGGGGAAGCCGACGATGACGTCGGTGGTGATCGCCGCCGAGGGGATCGCCTCGCGCACCTGCTCGACGATGCGCAGGAAGCGGTCCTGCCGGTACGAGCGGCGCATCGCCCGCAGCACTCGGTCCGAGCCCGACTGCAGCGGCATGTGCAGCTGCGGCATGATCGTGGGCGTCTCGGCCATCGCCTCGATGACGTCCGGCGTGAAGTCCCGCGGGTGCGGGCTGGTGAAGCGGACCCGCTCGAGCCCCGGCACGGTGCCGACGGCCCGGAGCAGCCGGCCGAAGGCGTACCGGTCGCCGAACTCCACGCCGTACGCGTTGACGTTCTGGCCCAGCAGGGTGACCTCGAGGACCCCCTCGGCGACGAGTGCCTCGACCTCGGCCAGGACGTCGCCGGGGCGCCGGTCCCGCTCCCGGCCCCGCAGGGCGGGCACGATGCAGAAGGTGCAGGTGTTGTTGCACCCGACGCTGATCGCCACCCACGCCGCGTACGCGCTGTCGCGCCGGCTGGGCAGCGTGGACGGGAACACCTCGAGCGCCTCAAGGATCTCGACCTGCGCCTCCTCGGCGACCCGGGCCCGCTCGAGCAGGACCGGGAGGGAGCCCACGTTGTGCGTCCCGAACACGACGTCGACCCAGGGCGCGCGGCGGACGATCTCGCCGCGGTCCTTCTGCGCCAGGCACCCGCCCACGGCGATCTGCATGCCGGGGGTCCGCTCCTTGACCGGGGCGAGGTGGCCCAGGTTGCCGTACAGCTTGTTGTCGGCGTTCTCCCGGACGGCGCACGTGTTGAGCACGACGACGTCGGCCGGCTCGCCCTCGGGTGCCCGGGTGTAGCCCGCGCCCTCGAGCAGCCCGGCCAGCCGCTCGGAGTCGTGGACGTTCATCTGGCACCCGAAGGTGCGGACCTGGTACGTGCGTTCGCTCATGACGGAGACCAGGGTAGGCGCCCTGGAGAGGTGCCCTGGTGAGTGCGGCGGCCTCCGGCCGGCCGCCGCCGGACCCGCCGGGCCCGGGGTCGTGGCCAGGATGTGTCCGGTTCGTGATCGAACAGTCCGTGACTGGGTACAAGCGCCCCGATAGGTTCCCCGCATGACCGAGAGGCCCGAGGCACCCGCCCACGCCCCCGGCGCGCCCCTCGTCGAGCTCGACGGGGTCGACAAGTACTTCGGCGACCTGCACGTCCTCCAGGACATCAACCTCACCATCCACAAGGGCGAGGTCGTCGTGGTCATCGGCCCGTCCGGGTCGGGCAAGTCCACCCTCTGCCGCGCCATCAACCGGCTCGAGCCGATCAACTCCGGCACGATCTCGATCGATGGCCAGCCCCTGCCCGCGGAGGGCAAGGAGCTCGCACGCTTGCGGTCCGAGGTCGGCATGGTCTTCCAGTCCTTCAACCTCTTCGCGCACAAGACGGTGCTCGAGAACGTCATGCTCGGGCCGATCAAGGTCAAGAAGGCCAAGAAGGCCGACGCCAAGCAGGCCGCGATGGAGCTGCTGGACCGCGTCGGTGTCGCGAACCAGGCCGAGAAGTACCCCGCGCAGCTGTCCGGCGGCCAGCAGCAGCGCGTCGCGATCGCCAGGGCGCTGGCGATGCGACCCAAGGTCATGCTCTTCGACGAGCCCACCTCCGCGCTCGACCCGGAGATGATCAACGAGGTCCTGGACGTCATGACCACGCTGGCCAGGGACGGCATGACGATGGTCGTGGTGACCCACGAGATGGGCTTCGCCCGCAAGGCCGCCAACCGCGTGGTCTTCATGTCCGACGGCCAGATCGTCGAGGAGAACACGCCCGAGGAGTTCTTCACCAACGCCCGGAGCAACCGGGCGAAGGACTTCCTCAGCAAGATCCTCACCCACTGACCCGACCCCGTACGACCAGGAGGAGACGGACCATGCGAGCACGACGCTGGACGGCCGCGGCCGGGGCACTCGCCCTCACCGCAGCCCTAGCCGCCTGTGGCGGAGACGACGAGACGACCGCCGAGCCCGAGGTCCAGGAGGAGGTGACCTTCGAGGCCGGCACCACCATGGCCGAGCTCAACGAGGCGGGCACGATCACCGTCGGCACGAAGTTCGACCAGCCGCTGTTCGGCCTGCGCGGGCCGAGCGGCGACCCCGAGGGCTTCGACGTCGAGATCGCCAAGATCATCGCCGCCGAGCTCGGCATCGAGCCGGACGGCATCGAGTGGACGGAGACCGTGTCGGCCAACCGCGAGCCGTTCATCGAGGACGGTCGCGTCGACATCGTCGTCGCCACCTACACGATCAACGACACCCGCAAGGAGGTCGTCAGCTTCGCCGGGCCGTACTACGTGGCCGGGCAGTCGATCCTGACCCTCGCCGACAACGAGGACATCCAGGGGCCCGACGACCTGGCCGGCAAGCGGGTCTGCTCGGTCGAGGGCTCGACCCCGGCCGAGAACATCCGCACCAACTACCCCGACGCCGAGCTCGTCCTCACCGACGCCTACAGCAACTGCCTCGAGCCGCTGCGCAACGGCCAGGTCGACGCCGTCACCACCGACAACGTCATCCTGTCGGGCTTCGTCGACCAGAACCCGGACGAGTTCGAGCTGCGCGGTGAGCAGTTCACCGAGGAGCCGTACGGCATCGGCCTGGACCGCTGCGACACCGAGTTCCGCAACTTCGTCAACGACACCCTCGAGGCGGCCTTCGAGGACGGCCGCTGGGAGGAGGCCTGGGAGGCCACCGCAGGAACGGTGCTCGACACCCCGGAGCCGCCGGAGGTCGACCGGTACGAGGTCGAGGGCTGCTGACCCCCTTCGTGACATGACCGAGGTGGGGTGCCCGGCCCGGGCACCCCACCTCGGCGGCACCGGCCCCCTACCGCGAGCGAGGTGAGTGCGTGGACGCCGTCATCGACAACCTGCCCCTCTACTGGCAGGGCTTCCGGACGACTCTGACCCTGGCGCTGGTCTCCGGGGCTGCGGCACTGGTCCTCGGCACGGTCCTCGGGGCCTTCCGGGTCTCCCCGGTGCCACCCCTGCGGCTGTTCGGGGCGACCTACGTCGAGCTGGTCCGCAACACTCCGCTCACCATCGTCTTCTTCTTCTTCGTCTTCGTGGCGCCGCAGGTTGGCATCCGGGTGCCGTTCTTCGCCTCCGCGGTCCTGGCGCTCAGCGTCTACACCGCTGCCTTCGTCTGCGAAGCCGTGCGGTCGGGTGTCAACAGCGTGTCCGTGGGCCAGGCCGAGGCCGCGCGCTCGGTGGGGCTCACCTTCAACCAGACCCTGCGCGAAGTGGTCCTGCCGCAGGCCTTCCGCACCATCGTGCCGCCGCTGATCAACATCTTCATCGCGCTCACCAAGAACACCTCGGTGGCGGGCGGGTTCTTCGTCCTGGAGCTGTTCGGCGTCGGACGGCGGCTCGCCAACGCCTACGGCGGCGACGTGATCGCCGTGCTCGTCGGGGTCGCCGTCTTCTACCTCGTCATCACGATCCCGTCCGGCCTGCTCGCCAACCAGGTCGAGCGGAAGGTGGCGTTCGCGCGATGACCTCGGTCCTCTACGACGTCCCCGGCCCCAAGGCGCGCCGGCGCAACCGGATCGGGTCGGTGCTCGGCGCGCTGCTGCTGCTCGGCATCGGTGCCTGGGTCGTCTGGCGCCTGTACGAGAACGGGATCTTCGAGGCCCGGCGCTGGGAGATCTTCCAGGACCCGGACGTGTGGCGGTTCCTCTGGCGCGGGCTGTGGGCCACGCTCCAGGCCGCCGGCCTGGCCGCCGTGCTCGCCCTCCTGCTCGGGTTCGTGCTCGCCGTGTGGCGGATG
>DATHTV010000126.1:0-25255 GCA_035462845.1 Jiangellales bacterium | reverse complement strand
AGGTCCTTCCAGGCGGTGGACCCGTCCTTGCGCAGGTTGTCGTAGATCGTCAGGCCGTCGCCTCCGACCTCCACCGACGACCCGTCCCCCTCGGGCGCGCCGCCCTTGAGGCCGATCAGCTCGAGCTTGTACGGCTCGTCCGCGAGCTCCGACCGGGCCTCGTCGTCGGTCACCGGTCGCCGCGAGAACCGCTGGCGTTCCTTGACGATCTGGCGCATCCGGGTCTCGATCCGCACGAGGTCCTCGGGGGTGAAGGGCCGCGAGACGTCGAAGTCGTAGTAGAAGCCGTTCTCGATCGGCGGGCCGATGCCCAGCCTGGCCTCCGGGAACAGCTCCTGCACCGCCTGCGCGAGGACGTGCGCCGCGGAGTGGCGGATGATCGAGCGTCCGTCGGCCTCGTCGGCCCGGACCGGGTCCACCTCGTCCCCGTCGTGGAGCACGTGGTCGAGGTCCCGGAGCCGCCCCCCGACGCGGGCCGCGACCACGCCCGGCACGGTCCCGAGCACCTCGCCCGGGGTGGACCCGGCCTCGACCTCCCGCTGGGCGCCACCGACGTGCACACGGATGGACTCGGACACGCTGCTGACTCCCTACGGGGGCGTGGGGGTGGGCGATACTGGTTTCGAACCAGTGACCTCCTCGGTGTGAACGAGGCGCTCTCCCACTGAGCTAATCGCCCGGGCGCGTCGTGAACCATACAGGAGCGACTGGTCAGCGCTTGACCAGGTCCATGACGACGTCCGGCGGCCCCCACAGCGCGACGTAGGCGGCGACGGCGGCCACGGCGAGCACGAGGGCCACCGCGGCGAGGACCTGGTTGCGGCGGCGGCGCTGCGGGTCCATCGCCCGCCGGGCCACGGTGCGGGCCCGGGCCCGCACCCACAGGAGCAGGCGGCGGGCCCAGTGGAACTCGGTGCCGAGGATCGCCAGGCCGACGAAGATCGCCGCCCACCCGGGGCCGGGGAGGACGAGCATCGCCAGGCCGGCCAGCACGACGGCCGACCCCACGACGAGGACGCCGAGCCGCCAGGTCAGGTCCAGCGCGGGGTTGGCCGCGAGCGTGCGCCGCCAGGCGTGGTAACGCCGGAATCGGACGTGTTCGTCCGCGTCCGGAGGGGTCTGGGCGGCCGCCACGTCGACAAGCCTAACGACGGCGGCGCAGGACGTTGCCGGCTCGCGGTTTGCCTCCTCGCGTCGCGGGCACAAGGCAGAGGTCCCTCCCCGGGTCCCTCGGGGCTCGGACCCCCCGTTCCGTGCGGAAAGGACCCCCGACGATGGACGTCCCCTCGACGGTGACGCACGAGCTGTCGCTCCACCTGCTCAGCGCGGACGGTCCCGCGCTGCCGCTGGAGGCTCAGCTGCGCTACCGGGCCAGCGACCCCCTGGCCGTGGAGGCGCTGTTCGACGCCGGGTCCGCCGAGCCGGTGCGCTGGGTCTTCTCCCGGGACCTGCTCGTGGCCGGTCTCGACCAGCGGGCCGGAGAGGGCGACGTGGTCGTCTGGCCCGGCCTGGACCCCTCGGGCCGTGCGGTCACCCACCTCAGCCTGTCCTCCCCCGACGGAGCAGCCCTGCTCGAGGCGCCCGTGGAAGCCGTCCGGAGCTTCCTCGGCGACACGTTCCGGGTCGTGCCGCTCGGCGCCGAGGGCGCGCACCTGGACCTCGACGCGGAGCTGGACGAGCTGCTGGGCCGCCGCTGACGCGTGTCAGCCGTCACACGACACGCGTCCCGCCGGGGTAACCTGTCCCGCATCCTGGACACCCGGCAGAAGGCGCAGGCGTGACATTCACCCATGACGTCGAGCACTCGCTCGCCACGATCGTCGACCTGGTCAACACCGACCCGCAGGGGGGCGGCGAGGACCTGCTGGCGGGCATCGACGACCTCGAGGAGTTCGTCGACGCGCACCGGATCAGCGAGACCGGCCGGCTCACGGACGACGACCTCGACAGCGTGCGCGCCCTCCGGCCCGCTCTCCGGGCCGTCTTCTCCGCCTCCTCGCCCGCCGAGGCGGCCAGCCTCATCAAGGCGATCATCGGCGATGCCGTGGTGTCGCCCCGGCTGACCGACCACGACGGCTACGACTGGCACCTGCACTACTTCGCCCCGGGCGCCTCGCTCACCGAGCACCTCGCCGTCGACGGCGGCATGGCGCTGGCCCACGTCGTCGTGGCGGGCGAGCTCGAGCGGCTGCGCGTCTGCGACGCGCCGGACTGCACGCGCGTGCTCGTCGACCTGTCCCGCAACCGGTCCAAGCGCTACTGCGACAGCCGCACGTGCGGGAACCGGCTGCACGTGGCGGCCTACCGCGAGCGCCGCCGGGCAGCCCTGGCGGGCTGACGTCCCGCCGGCTCAGGGATCGGCGTCCGCACCGCTGCGGCGGCCGAACTCCGCCATCACGGCGCGCGTCACCGGACCCGGTGCGGCCGGGACCGGGCGTCCGTCCACGGCGTGCACCGGCTGCACGTCACGGGTGGAGGAGGTGAGGAACACCTCGTCGGCCGAGGCGAGCGCCTCCACGGGAACGTCCTCCTCGCGGGCGTCGGTCCACTCCAGCACCAGGTTTCGGGTGATGCCGGCGAGGCAGCCCGTGGCCGGGCTCGGCGTGACGAGCCGGCCGTCCAGGACGAGGAAGACGTTGCTTCCGGTGCCCTCGCTGAGGCGGCCCCGGGTGTCGGCGAGCACCGCCTCGCCCGCGCCGGCCGCGTGGGCGGCGGCGAGGGCGACGACGTTGTCCGCGTAGGACGTGGTCTTGAGCCCGGCGAGGGCGCCGCGCTCGTTGCGGGGCCACGGCACCGTCGCGACCGCCGTGGACGCCGGCCACGAGCCCAGCTCCGCCACCGCGACGACCAGCGTCGGAGGCGAGTCCCCCCGGCCGGAGCCGAGGGGGGCGACGCCGCCCGTGTAGGTGATCCGGATCCGGAGCCGGTCCCGCCCGTCGGCCTCGAGGACCGCCGCCACCGCGTCGCGGACCCGGTCGGCGTCCGGCTCCGGCAGGCCGAGGCCCGCTGCCGACCGGGCCAGCCGCTCCACGTGCCGGCTCACGGCGAACGGCACCCCGCCGACGGCTTTGAGTGTCTCGAAGACCCCGTCGCCGACGGTGAGCCCGTGGTCGAAGACGCTCACGGTGGCCGCCTCGTCCGCCACCAGCCGGTCGTTCACCCAGGTCGTCATGCGTCTCCCTCGTCGCGGCTCGCCAACCCTACGAGCCGGGCGGCCTTGAGCTCCGTCTCGGCCCACTCGGCGTCCGGGTCGGAGCCCCAGGTGACACCGGCGCCCGTGCCGAAGTGCAGCCGCCCGGCCGCGGCCCAGAAGGTGCGGATGCCCACGGCGAGCTCGGCCGTCCGGGCGTCCGCGTCCACCCAGCCGACCGCGCCGCAGTAGGGGCCCCGCTCGACCGGCTCGAGGTCCCCGATGGCCACCAGCGCCGTGGACTTGGGCGCGCCGGAGACCGAGCCCGGCGGGAAGCTGGCGGCGACGAGGTCGGCCCAGGTCGTCCCCGGGACCAGGTCGCCGGTCACCGTCGACACCAGGTGGACGAGACCGGGGTGCTCCTCGACGTGCAGGAGGTCGCGCACGCCCACCGTCCCGGTCCGGCACACCCGGGACAGGTCGTTGCGCACCAGGTCGACGATCATGACGTTCTCGGCGACGTCCTTGGCGGTCAGGTCCGCGGCGGTGCGGCCGGTCCCCTTGATCGGTGCCGACTCGACCCGGTCGCCGGAACGCCGGAGGTACAGCTCCGGCGACGCCGTGACCACGTGGACACCGTGGTCGGGGAGCTGGACGACGCCGCCGTACGGGGCGGGGTGCCGGGAGGCCAGCACGCCGGCCAGCGGCAGCACGTCCGGGGTGACGTCCGGCGGGCCGGGCAGCGCCACGGACAGCACGCGGCAGACGTTGACCTGGTAGACGGTCCCGGCGGCGATGCGCTCCCGCACCGCCCGGACGGCCGCGGTGTAGCCGTCCCGGTCCAGGGACGAGCGCCAGCCCCGCGGCGACGGGCCGCGCCACGGCCGGCCGGCGGGGAGGGGCCGGCGTTCCCACCGGGCGAACCGGGCCAGCAGCGCCCTGCCCTCGAAGGTCACGACGACCGCCCACCGCCCGCCGGAGTCGAGCGCCGCGAGGTCGGCGGACACCTCCAGCAGCCCGCTCGCGAGCCACCCGCCGAGGTGCGCGGAGGCACCCGTCCCGGCGCGCTGGAGGGTGCTCACGGAGCCAGGACGCTAGCGCTCCCCCGCGTTTGGTGCCCCCGTTGGCCATGGGTTAGTGTTTCCGACGCACGCCGCCGGGGGTGATCACCGCGGCAGCGCAGCATGCGGACGTAGCGCAGTTGGTAGCGCATCACCTTGCCAAGGTGAGGGTCGCGGGTTCGAGTCCCGTCGTCCGCTCGAGGGGGCCGGCAGGCCTCACCTCGGTGGAGTGGCCGAGAGGCGAGGCAACGGCCTGCAAAGCCGTCTACACGGGTTCGAATCCCGTCTCCACCTCGCACCACCCGCAGCGGGCGATTAGCTCAGTGGGAGAGCGCTTCCTTGACACGGAAGAGGTCACTGGTTCAATCCCAGTATCGCCCACCACCGCACACGGCCCCTGACCAGCGGAGACGCCAGGTCGGGGGCCGTTCTCGTCGGCCGGCGTGCCAGCTCCGCCCGCTCCAGCCTCTTCAGCAGGCATCCTGTCCGCAGTCCCGTGTCCCTCTCCCCAGGAGCCTTCGCTGACGACCCTCGAGCGCGACCGCACCACGCGCACGGTCTACGTGCACATGGCGGTGTTCGGCTACTGGCTCTTCGCCTTCGGCCCGACCGTCCCGCTGCTGCGCGAGGACCAGGGGGTCTCCCGTGCTGTCTCCGGCCTGCACGGCACCGCCCTCGCGGCGGGGTCGGTGCTCGCCGGGCTCTTCGGCGCCGCCCTGGTGGCCAGGCTGGGCCGGGCCACGGTGATGCGCCTCGGCCTGGTCGGCATCGCGGTCGCCGTCGTGCTGATCACGTCGGCGACGGCGCTCCCGGTGACGCTGCTCGGCGCGCTCGTGGGCGGCACCCTCGGCTCGCTCCTGGTCAACACGCACTCCCCCGTCCTCTCGGACCACCACGAGCTGGCCGGACCCGCCGCCATCAACGAGGCGAACGCGCTCGCCGCGGCCGCCGGTGTGCTGTCCCCGCTGGTCCTCGGTCTCTGCGTGGCCTCGGGCCTCGGGTGGCGGGTCGGGCTGCTCGCGGTGGTGCCGCTCGCCGCGGTGGGGCTCGTCTACTCCCGCGGGGTTCGGATGCCGGACCCCGCGCCATCGCGTGGCCTCCCGCCTGGCGCCCGGCCGCGGCTGCCGCGGCGGTACTGGGCGTCGTGGACGGTCTTCGTGCTCTGCATCGCGGTCGAGTTCTCGATGACGATCTGGGCCTCGGTGCTGCTGCGCGAGCGCGCCGGTCTCTCGGCCGGTGCCGCGGCCGCCTCCGTCAGCCTGCTGGTCCTGGGCATGTCGGTGGGCCGCCTGCTGGGCGGTCGCCTCGCACTGCGGGTGCCGGTGGACCTGCTGCTGGGGTCGTCTCTGCTGGTCACGCTCGCCGGCTTCGCCGCCTTCTGGGCCAGCACGTCACCGTGGCTGGCCGTCGGTGGCCTGCTCGTCGTCGGCCTGGGGGTGGCCGTGCAGTTCCCGCTTGCGGTGACCCGGGCCATCGCCGCCTCCCGCGGGCTGGCCGACGTGGCGACCGCCCGCGCGTCGCTCGGCGCCGGACTGGCGATCGGTGTCGCCCCGTTCGCGCTCGGCTCGCTGGCCGACCGCGTCGGGACGCACCGCGCGTACCTCATCGTCCCCGGCCTGCTGGTGCTTGCGGGGGCGGTGCTGCTTGCGGACGTCGCGTACGGTCAGCGCCCGCGCTCCCGGTAGACCCGCCGCATCTCGCGGTGGCGCCGCTTCCAGACCGCGACCTCCTGCGCGCGCAGCCGGGCGTCCTGGCGGGCCGCCTGCCACCGGGCCTCCCGGCCGAGCCGGCGCCAGCTCTCCAGCCGCCGGGGCTCGAGGTCACCGCTCTCGACCGCGGCCAGGACGGCGCAGCCGGGCTCGGCGGCGTGCCCGCAGTCCCGGAACCGGCAGGCGGCGGCCAGCTCGTCGATCTCGGCGAAGGCCGCGGCCAGCGAGTCGTCGTCCGCCACGAGGGCGATGCCCCGCAGACCCGGAGTGTCGAGGACGACCCCGCCGCCGGGGAGCGGGACCAGCTCGCGGTGCTCGGTCGTGTGGCGACCCTTGCCGTCCCGGCGCGGCGCCCGCACCGCCATCACCTCCCGGCCGGCGAGGGCGTTGGTGAGGGTGGACTTGCCCGCCCCCGACGGCCCCAGCACGGCCAGGGTCCGGCCCCGGCCGATCCGGCCACGCAGCTGGGCCACGCCCGCCCCGGTGGTCGCGCTGAGCAGGAGCACCTCGACCCCCGGCGCCGCGGCCACCGCGTCGCGGGCCAGCCAGTCGGCGTCCGGGACGAGGTCCGCCTTGGTGAGGACGACGAGCGGCTGGGCGCCGCTCCCCCAGGCCAGCACCAGCAGCCGCTCGATCCGGCCGAGGTCCGGCTCCGGGTCGAGCGGCTCGGCGACCGCGACGACGTCGACGTTGGCGGCGAGCACCTGCCCGGCCGACGTCCGGTCGCTCGCACCGCGCACCACGGCGGTCCGCCGGGGCAGCACGGCGTCGCAGACGGCACGGCCGTCGGCTCGGTGGCGGACGACGACCCAGTCGCCGGTCGTGGGTGGTACGGCGTCGGGCAGGCGCGGGCCGAGCAGCGCCCGGAGCGGGCCGTCGCGGCCCAGCACCTCGACGCCGGCCCGGTCGGCGCGGGTCACCCGACCCGGGGTCGCCCCCGGTTCGTGCTCGGCCATCGCGGCGGCCAGGTCGGGGCCCCAGCCGAGGTCGACGAGGTCGTCGGGCTCGTCGGGCTCGTCGGGCTCGTCAGGACGGTACGGACGTTCGGTGTGGTTCTGACGGTCGGTCAACGCGGGTCCTCAGGGGGGGTCCGGTCCGCGTCAGGAGCGCTGCGTCAGCTGCGCGAGAACCGGGAGGTGGGTGCGGGCTCGTGAGTCGCTCGCTCGCGGACGGTCATCGCCCCCACCTCCTCACCTCGGTACCGGTCGAGGACACGCTAGGGCCGGCTACGCACCGGTGTCACCGGGTTTTCCTCCACGTCGGGAGGTTCGACGGTCGGTCGCGCGCCGCCCTTGACCGGCCACATCTGGTTGACGGCGGCGTTGAGGGCCGCGCCGATCAGCACCGCGATCGACACCAGGTAGAGCCAGACCAGGACGGCGATGGGGGCGGCGAGCGGCCCGTACACCGACGTGCCGCCGGTGGCGGCCGACAGCACCCAGCGGAGCACGTACGAGCCGGCGATCCAGCCGACGAAGGACAGCGCCGCCCCCGGGAGGTCCCGGATCCAGGAGGTCCGCCCCGGGACGGAGAGGTGGTAGAGCGTGGTGAGGAAGGCGATCGACAGCAGCACGACCACCGGCCAGTACAGCTGCTGCAGCCACCCGATCCCCGGCGGCAGGACCGACCGGACGAACTGGGGTCCGGCCACCACCAGGGGCAGCACCACGACGCCGATGAGCAGCGCCACCACGTACAGGGCGAAGGACAGCGCCCGGGTCTTGACGATGCCGCGGTGCCCGCCCAGCCCGTACATGATCGTGATGGTGTCCACGAAGACGTTCAGCGCTCGTGACCCCGACCAGAGGGCGATGACGAACCCCAGCGAGATCACGTCCGCGCGCCCCCCGGCCAGCACGTCGTCCAGCGTCGGCTCGATGACCTGGCTCACCCCCTCGGGGGCGAGCAGCTGGCCGGCGAGCGCCACGACCTGGTCGCGGAGCTGGCCGACGGTGGTCGAGCCGAGGGCGGACGTGATGTAGCCGACCGTGCCGGCCAGGCCGAACACCAGCGGGGGCAGCGAGAGGATCGCGAAGAAGGCCGCCTCCGCGGCCAGGCCGGTCACGCGGTACCGGAAGCAGGACCCCACGGTCGAGGCGAGCAGCCGCCGGGCGGTGTGCAGCCGCGGTCGCTGCGCCTCGTCCGGGGACACCACGGCGCCCACGGTACGACGGCGCGGGACGGCGACACCGCAGCCGCCGTACGGTGTCGGCGTGCCGCACACCCACGACGTCACCAACCAGCCGCCCCCGCTGACCGGGCACGACGTCTTCGGCGGGGACCCCGCGCTCGTCGACGCCGTCCGCCGGTACGCCGCCGGCGCGGAGCCCGGGCTGCACGACCTCGGGCGCCGGGCGGGGTCGGCGGAGGCTCGGCACTGGGCGGACGAGGCCGACGGGTTCCCGCCCCGGCTGCGCACGCACGACCGGTACGGGCACCGGGTCGACGAGGTGGACTTCCACCCCTCGTGGCACCGGCTGATGGAGGTCGCCGTCGGCGCCGGCCTGCACGCGGCGCCCTGGCTCGACCCGCGGCCGGGTGCGCACGCGGCGCGGGCCGCCGGCTTCCTGGTCTGGAGCCAGGTCGAGGCCGCCCACGGCTGCCCTGTGTCGATGACGTACGCGGCGGTACCGGCCCTGCGCACCGACCCGGCAGTCGCGGCCGCCTGGGAGCCCCACCTCGCCGCGCGCGCCTACCAGCCCGGGCTGCTGGGCGCGGCCAACAAGGCCGGCTGCCTGGCCGGGATGGCCATGACCGAGAAGCAGGGCGGCTCGGACGTCCGCGCCGGCACCACGTGGGCCACCCCCACCGTCGAGGACGGCTGGTACACGCTGACCGGGCACAAGTGGTTCTGCTCGGCGCCGATGGTGGACGTGTTCCTGGTCCTGGCCCAGGCCCCGGGGGGGCTGACCTGCTTCGTGGTCCCCCGGGTGCTCGCCGACGGGAACCGCAACGCCTTCGCCCTGCAGCGGCTCAAGGACAAGCTGGGCAACCGGGCCAACGCCTCGGCCGAGGTGGAGCTGGACGGCACGCTCGGGCAGCGGCTCGGGGACGAGGGGCGCGGCGTGGCCACGATCATCGAGATGGTGGCGGCCACCCGGCTCGACTGCACCCTCGGCTCGGCCGCCCTGATGCGCCGGGCGGTGACGGAGGCGGCGTGGCACGCGGCGCACCGCCACGCCTTCGGCCGGATGCTCGCCGACGCCCCGCTGATGCGAGCGGTGATCGCCGACCTGGCCCTCGAGTCGGAGGCCGCGACCGTCCTCGCGCTGCGGCTGGCAGCGACGGTCGACGCCGCCGACGACCCGGCGGAGCAGGCGCTGCGCCGCGTCGCCCTGCCGGTGGCCAAGTACTGGGTCTGCAAGCGGGCCCCCGGCCAGGTGGCCGAGGCGCTGGAGTGCCTGGGTGGCAACGGCTACGTCGAGGAGAGCGGGATGCCGCGGCTCTACCGCGAGGCACCGCTGAACTCGGTCTGGGAGGGGTCGGGCAACGTCCAGGCCCTCGACCTCGTACGGGTGCTGGCACGGGAGCCGGCCGCGCTCGAGGCGTGGCGGACCGAGGTGGGCCTGGCCCGCGGCGGCGACCGTCGCCTCGACACCGCGCTGGAGGAGAGCGAACGACTGCTGGCCCGCGCCGTGGCGGACCCGGCCGGGGCGGAGCACTCGGCCCGGCTGCTCGCCGGCCGGATGGCGGTGCTGCTCCAGGCGGCCCTGCTGGTGCGCCACTCCCCCGCGGCCGTGTCCGACGCCTTCTGCGCCTCCCGGCTGGAGGCCCCGGAGGGCACGTACGGGATGCTGCCCGACGGCGTGGACACGGCCGCCCTGCTCGCCCGGGTCACCCCGCACCTGCCCTGAGCGCCGGCTACTCCCCGGGCGGCCCGGTGGCCGGCTCCACCGGCCGGTCGGCGGACTGGTGCTGGCAGTCGCACCACGAGCCGCCGCGGCAGGCCTCGTGGCGGCGCTCCCGGCAGGCCTGGCAGATCACCCGGCCAGTCTGCCGCACCCGGGCCGTCCCGAGCAGTGGGACGACGGTCCGGATCCTGGACGGGTGGTGGGCAGGACGTCCGAGCCGTGCCATGCTTCCGCGCATGTCCGCCGCCTCCCTCGTCCTCGTGGTCCGTCGCCACGTCGACTACGGGCGCGTGCGCAGCATGATGTGTATGCCGGTCTGATCCGCCGCCCGCTCACATCCGCCGGGCGCGTGATCGCGCCGGCCCCCTCCTGACGCCGACGTCACCCGGAGCCCCGCCTCACGCGTCCTCTGCACCCCAGGACGCCGCCATGGCACAACCATCCGTCGACCGCCGCCGCGGCGAGGGCCAGTGGGCTCTCGGGCACCGGGAGCCGCTCAACGCCAACGAGCGGGTCAAGAAGGACGACGACGGGCTCAACGTCCGGGCCCGGATCGAGACCGTCTACCGGTACACCGGCTTCGCGGGCATCGACCCGGCAGACCTGCGGGGCCGGTTCCGCTGGTGGGGGCTCTACACCCAGCGGCGCCCGGGCATCCCCGGCGGGCGTACGGCCGTCCTCGAGCCGCACGAGCTCGACGACGAGTACTTCATGCTGCGGGTCCGCGTCGACGGCGGCCAGCTCAGCACCGCCCAGCTCCGGGTGGTCGCGGACGTCTCGACCTCGTACGCCAGGGACACCGCCGACATCACCGACCGGCAGAACGTCCAGCTGCACTGGGTGCGCGTGGAGGACGTGCCCGAGATCTGGGCCCGGCTGGAGGCGGTCGGCCTCTCGACCCAGGAGGCCTGCGGTGACACGCCCCGCGTCGTGCTCGGCTCCCCGGTCGCCGGCATCGCCGCCGACGAGGTGCTCGACGGTACCCCGGCGATCCGGGAGATCGAGCGGCGCTTCGTCGGCTCCCGGGAGTTCTCCAACCTGCCCCGCAAGTTCAAGACAGCGGTCAGCGGCCTGCCGGACGTGGTCCACGAGGTCAACGACCTCGCCTTCGTGGGCGTCGTGCACCCCGAGCACGGGCCGGGCTTCGACGTGTGGGTGGGCGGCGGGCTGTCCACCAACCCCCGGCTCGCCCAGCGGCTCGGCGCCTGGGTACCGCTCGAGGAGGTGCCGGAGGTGTGGGCTGCGGTCGTCGGAGCCTTCCGCGACCACGGCTACCGCCGGCTGCGCAGCCGGGCCCGGCTCAAGTACCTCCTCGCCGACTGGGGGGTGGAGCGGTTCCGGCAGGTCGTCGAGGACGACTACCTCGGCCGCCCGCTGGTCGACGGCCCGGCGCCGCGCGTCCCCGCCCGCCCGTACGACCACGTCGGCGTGCACCGCCAGGTGGACGGCCGCTGGTACGTAGGGGTGGCTCCCCTGGTCGGGCGCGTCTCCGGCGCCCTGCTGGCGAAGGTGGCCGACGCGGCCGAGGCGCACGGCTCCGGCCGGGTGCGGCTGACCCCGCACCAGAAGCTCGTCGTCCTGGACGTCGCGGACGACGAGGTCGAGGGCCTGGTCACGGCCCTGGACGCGCTGGGGCTGCCGGCCCGGCCGGGGCTCTTCCGCCGGCACACGATGGCTTGCACCGGCCTGGAGTACTGCAAGCTCGCCATCGTCGAGACCAAGGGCCTCGCGGCGACCACGGTCGCGGACCTCGAGCGGCGCCTGGCCGACGTGGCTCCGCAGCTGGACGTCCCGATCAGCCTGCACGTCAACGGCTGCCCCAACTCCTGCGCCCGGATCCAGGTCGCCGACATCGGCCTCAAGGGCCAGGTCGTGGGTGGCCGGGACGGCTTCCAGGTGCACCTCGGCGGCGGCCTGGGGCTGGACGCCGGCTTCGGGCGCAAGCTGCGCGGCCACAAGGTCACGGCCGACGAGCTGCCCGACTACGTCGAGCGCCTCGTCCGCGCCTTCGTGGCCGGCCGCGAGCCGGGTGAGCGCTTCGCCGCCTGGGCCGTCCGCGCCGACGAGGGGGTGCTGCGATGAGCGAGACCAGGTCGACCGTCCTGTGCTGCCCGAACTGCGGCGACGAGGACCTGCACCCCCACGAGACGGCCCGAGGGGACGCCCACGGGGCGTGGGAGTGCCGCTCGTGCCTGCGGGTCTTCGCGGTGCGCCTGCTCGGCCTCTCTACCGAGGGGATGGTGCGGCGATGAGCCTGCGGGAGCTGGCATCGGACGCGGCGCGGGAGCTGGAGGACGCGCCGGCCGAGCAGGTGCTGGCCTGGGCCTCGGCGACCTTCGGCGCGCGGTTCGCCGTTGCCTCGTCGATGCAGGACGCCGTCCTGGTCCACCTCGCCTCCCGGGTGGCCCCCGGTGTCGACGTGCTCTTCCTGGACACCGGCTACCACTTCGCCGAGACGATCGGCACGCGGGACGCGGTCGCAGCCACCCTGCCCGTGCGGGTGCGCACGCTGGTCCCCGACCGAACCGTCGCGGAGCAGGACGCCGCGTACGGACCCCGGCTGCACGACCGCGACCCGGACCTGTGCTGCGCCCTGCGCAAGGTGGCGCCGCTCGACAGGGCGCTGGCGGACTACGACGCCTGGGCCACGGGTGTACGCCGGGCAGAGGCACCGACCCGTCGCGGCACGCCGGTCGTGGCGTGGGACCGGCGTCGCGCCAAGGTCCGGGTCTCGCCCCTGGCCCGGTGGACCGACGACGACGTCGCGGCCTACGTCGCCGAGCACGGCGTCCTCGTGAACCCGCTGCTCACCGACGGCTACCCGTCGGTCGGGTGCGCGCCGTGCACCCGGCGCCCGGAACCCGGGGCCGACCCGCGGAGCGGGCGCTGGGCGGGGCTGGCGAAGACCGAGTGCGGGATCACGACATGACCGGGGCGACCGTCTGGCTGACCGGCCTGCCCTCCGCGGGCAAGAGCACGCTCGCGCACGGCCTCGCCGAGCGCCTGCGCCCAGCCGGCGTGCCGGTCGAGGTGCTCGACGGCGACGCCGTCCGGCCGCACCTGTCGGCCGGGCTCGGCTACTCGCGCGAGGACCGGGACACCAACGTCCGCCGGATCGGCTGGGTCGCCGGCCTGCTCGCGCGGCACGGCGTGCTGGTGCTGGTCCCGGTCATCGCACCGTACGCCGGGACGCGCGAGTGGGTCCGCCGGCGGCACGCGGAGGAGGGGACGTCCTACGTGGAGGTGTACGTGGACACCGCGCTCGAGGTGGCGAGGGCCCGGGACGTCAAGGGGCTCTACGCCCGGGCGGCCGCGGGCGAGCTCACCGGGCTGACCGGCGTCGACGACCCGTACGAGCCGCCCGTCGCCCCCGAGGTGGTCCTCCCCACCGCGGGGCGCCCGGTCGCGGAGACCGTCGCGCACCTGCACGACGCTCTCGCCGAGAGGGGCCTGCTGTGAGCACGTACGTCCTCGACGGCGTGGAGGCGCTGGAGAGCGAGAGCATCCACGTCCTCCGCGAGGTGGCCGCCGAGTTCGAGCGGCCGGTGCTGCTCTTCTCGGGCGGCAAGGACAGCGTCGTGATGCTGCACCTGGCCCGCAAGGCCTTCTGGCCGGCCCCGGTCCCCTTCCCGGTCCTGCACGTGGACACCGGGCACAACTTCCCGGAGGTGCTCTCCTACCGGGACGCCACGGTCGAGCGGCTGGGCGTGCGCCTGCTCGTGGCGAGCGTGGCCGACTACGTCGCAGACGGGCGGCTGCGGGAACGGGCCGACGGGACCCGCAACCCGCTGCAGACCGTGCCTCTGCTGGACGCGATCGCCGAGCACCGGTTCGACGCGGTCTTCGGCGGCGGCCGTCGCGACGAGGAGAAGGCCCGGGCCAAGGAGCGCATCCTGAGCCTGCGCGACGAGTTCGGGCAGTGGGACCCGCGCAACCAGCGGCCGGAGCTGTGGTCGCTCTACAACGGCCGGCACCGCCCCGGCGAGCACGTGCGGGTCTTCCCGCTCTCCAACTGGACCGAGCTCGACGTGTGGCGCTACGTCCAGCGCGAGGGCATCGAGCTGCCGTCCATCTACTTCGCCCACGAGCGCCGGGTGTTCCGCCGGGACGGGATGTGGCTGGCCGAGGGGCCCTGGTCGACGCCCCGCCGGGGCGAGGAGGTCGTGGAGCGGTCGGTGCGCTACCGCACCGTCGGCGACATGTCGTGCACCGGGGCGGTGCTCTCGCAGGCAGCCGACGTGGCGGGCGTGCTGGAGGAGGTGGCCGGGAGCCGGCTCACCGAGCGGGGGGCCACCCGCGCCGACGACCGGATCTCCGAGGCCGCGATGGAGGACCGCAAGCGTGAGGGGTACTTCTGACATGACGGATCAGGCAGGCACCGGCCAAGGACCCGCAGGCACCCTGCTCAGGCTCGCGACGGCCGGGTCCGTCGACGACGGGAAGTCCACCCTGGTGGGGCGGCTGCTGCACGACAGCAAGGCGGTCCTCGCCGACCAGCTCGAGTCGGTCGAGCGGGTCAGCCGGGACCGCGGGCTCGACCGCACCGACCTGGCGCTGCTCACCGACGGCCTCCGGGCCGAGCGCGAGCAGGGCATCACGATCGACGTGGCCTACCGGTACTTCGCGACGTCGCGGCGGACGTTCGTGCTGGCCGACTGTCCCGGGCACGTGCAGTACACCCGCAACACCGTCACGGGGGCGTCCACTGCCGACGTGGTGCTCGTGCTCGTCGACGCCCGCCACGGGGTCGGCGAGCAGACCCGCCGCCACCTCGCCGTGGCCGCCCTGCTGCGGGTGCCGCACGTGGCGCTCGCGGTCAACAAGATCGACCTGGTCGGCTACGACCAGTCCTGGGTGGCGGCGATCGCCAAGGAGGTCGGGGAGATCGCCGCCGACCTGGGCATCCCGGACGTGCGGACGATCCCGGTCTCGGCCCTGGACGGCGACAACGTGGTCACCCGGTCGGAGCGGACCGCGTGGTACGAGGGCCCGACCCTCCTCGACTACCTCGAGTCGGTGCCGCTGGACGTGGACCCCCGCCACGAGCGGTTCCGGCTGCCGGTGCAGTACGTGCTGCGCCACGGCGACTACCGCGGCTACGCCGGCCAGGTCGCGACCGGAGTCGTGCGGGTCGGCGACGAGGTGCTGGTCCTGCCGGCGGGCCACCGGACGACGGTCGGAGGCATCGACACCGCGGACGGCCCGCTGCCGGAGGCGTTCGCGCCGCAGTCGGTGTCGCTGCGGCTCGGCGACGACCTCGACGTCGCCCGCGGTGACCTGCTGGCCCATGTGGCGGGCGCCCCGGAGGCCACCCAGGACCTCGAGGCGACGGTGTGCTGGCTCGGCGACCGCGAGCTGCGCCCCGGGGCGCGGCTGCTGCTCAAGCACGGCACGCGCACCGTCCGCGCCGCGGTCCGGGAGGTCACCTCCCGGCTGGGGCTCGACCCCGTCGCCGAGTCGCCCGCCGACTCCCTGGCGCTCAACGACATCGGCCGGGTGACCCTGCGCCTGGCCTCACCGGTGGCCCCGGACGCATACGAGCGGAGCCGGCGCACCGGCTCCTTCCTGCTCGTCGACGACCACGACGGCTGGACCCTGGCCGCGGGCATGGTCGGCGACCCGCTGGCGGTCGCCCGGCGGCGATGTCCGGTGGAGGCCCCGGCCTCCCGCGCCGCCGACGTGCACACCCCAGGACCCTGAAAGGACCACCTCCCCATGCGCAGGAACCCGCTCGCGTACCGGCGCCACCCGCTGGTCGTGCTCGCCGCGCTCCCGCTGCTCGCCCTGCTCGCCGCCTGCGGCGGTGACGCCGCCGCCGGCGACGCGGACCCCGCCGGCACCGACGGCAGTAGCGGCACCGCGGACACCTTCCGCCTCGGCTACTTCGCCAACGTCACCCACGCGGCCGCCGTCGTCGGCGTCGACGAGGGGTACATCCCGGACGCCCTCGGGGACACCGCCCTGGAGACCCAGGTCTTCAACGCGGGCCCCGCCGTGGTCGAGGCGCTGTTCGCGGGCGCCATCGACGCCAGCTACATCGGCCCCAACCCGGCCATCAACGCCTTCGGGCAGAGCGGCGGCGAGGCCATCCGGATCATCGCCGGCTCCACGTCCGGCGGAGCCCAGCTCGTCGTCCGCGAGGGCATCGACTCCGCCGACGACCTGCGCGGCACGACGCTCGCCACTCCCCAGCTCGGCAACACCCAGGACGTCGCGCTGCGGGCGTGGCTCACCGAGCAGGGGCTGGAGAACAGCGTCGACGGTGGGGGCGACGTCACGATCTCGCCCACGCCGAACGCCGACACCCTGCAGCTCTTCCAGGACCGTCGGCTCGACGGGGCGTGGCTGCCGGAGCCGTGGGCGTCGCGGCTGGTGCTCGAGGCCGGGGCGGAGGTGCTGCTCGACGAGGCGGACCTGTGGCCGGAGGGCCGTTTCGTGACGACCCACCTGATCGTCCGCACGGAGTTCCTCGAGGAGTACCCGGAGACGGTGGAGGCGCTGCTGCGGGGTCACGTCGAGGCCGTCGAGTGGGCGACGGCCAACCCGGCTGAGGCCCGCACCGTGGTCAACGACGGCATCGGTGCCCTCACCGGTCAGCCGCTCGGCGACGACGTGCTGGCCCGCGCGTGGGACAACCTCGAGGTCACCGTCGACCCGGTGGCGTCGTCGCTCGCCGAGTCGGCTGCCGACGCCTTCGTGGCCGGCACCGCCGAGGAGGAGGTCGACCTCGACGGCATCTACGACTTGTCCGCCCTCAACGCGATCCTCGCCGAGAAGGGCCTGCCGGCCGTCTCGGCGGGCGGTCTCGGCAAGGAGTAGCCACCGTGGCCGAACCCGCCCTGGAACAGTCCGAGCGCACCGGACTCGTCGTCACGCCGGAGCCGCCGCCGGCGGTCCGGGTACGGCGGGTCTCCCAAGTCTACGAGGACGACCGGCCGCCGGTCCTCGACCGCATCGACCTCGACATCGCCGAGGGCGAGTTCGTGTGCCTGCTCGGCGCCTCGGGCTGCGGGAAGTCCACCTTGCTCTCGCTGATCGCCGGGCTCGACCGGCCGACGGCCGGCGCGGTCGAGGTGTCCTCCAGCCGGCCGGCGCTGATGTTCCAGGAGCCCGCCCTGCTCCCCTGGCTGACGGCCGGAGGCAACGTCGAGCTGGCCCTGCGGGCACGAGGGGTTCGGCGGGCGGAGCGCCGGTCCGAGGTCCGGCGGCTGCTCGCCCTGGTGAACCTCGACGGGCAGGCCGGCACCCGCGTGCACGAGCTGTCCGGCGGCATGCGGCAGCGGGTCGCCCTGGCCAGAGCCCTGGCGCAGGACAGCCGGGTGCTGCTCATGGACGAGCCGTTCGCCGCGCTCGACGCGATCACCCGGGACGTGCTGCACGAGGAGCTGGCCCGGCTGTGGGCGGACCAGGGCCTGACCGTCGTGTTCGTCACCCACAACGTGCGGGAGGCGGTGCGGCTCGGCCAGCGGGTCGTCCTGATGAGCTCCCGGCCGGGACGGCTGGTCCGCGAGTGGGAAGTGGGCCTGACCCAGCCGCGGGCCATCGAGTCGCCCGGGGTGAGCGCCCTGTCCACCGAGATCACCGCCGTCCTGCGACAGGAGATCAGCCGCCATGCCCGTTGACGACCGCGTGCAGGACCGCGACGAGGTGCGGACCCTCGAGGCCGGCCTCGACGCCCTCGACCACCCACCCGCGCTGCCGCCGAAGCCGGGCGCGCGCACCGTCCTCGTCCGGTCCGTGCTGCCGCCGCTGGTCGCCCTGGCCGTGCTCGTCGCGATGTGGCAGCTCGCCTACGCCCTGGGCGTCCGGCCCCCGTACGCGCTGCCGAGCCCGGCCGACACCTGGCAGACCCTGGTCTCCGTGGTGCAGGACGGCCGGGCCTGGGCCGCCGTGACGACCAGCCTGTCCCGGGGGGTCGTGGGCTTCCTGGCCTCACTCGTCGTCGGCACCGTCCTGGGCCTCGCGATGGCGCGGAGCCGGTGGCTGCGGGCCGCGCTGGGGCCGATCGTCACCGGCCTGCAGAGCCTGCCGTCGGTCGCCTGGGTGCCCGCGGCCATCATCTGGTTCGGCCTGTCCGACGCGGCGATCTACACGGTGGTGCTGCTCGGGGCGGTGCCCTCGATCACCAACGGTCTCCTCGCCGGCTTCGACCAGGTACCACCACTGTTCGACAAGGTCGGTCGCGTACTCGGGCTCGGCGAGCTGGCGCGGATCCGCTTCGTGTTCCTGCCGGCGGCGCTGCCCGGCTACCTCGCCGGGCTCAAGCAGGGCTGGGCGTTCTCGTGGCGCTCGCTGATGGCCGCCGAGCTCATCACCTACTCCCCCGCCCTGGGCATCGGCCTGGGGCAGCTGCTCAACGTCGGCCGGGAGCTCTCCCGGATGGATCTCGTCATCACCTCGATCGGCCTCATCCTCGTCGTCGGCATCGCCATCGAGCTGCTCGTGTTCGCGCCCGTCGAGCGCCGGGTCCTGCGCGCCCGCGGTCTCACCGGGAGGTCGGTGTGAGCACGCCTTCGTACCCGCTGACCCTCGACCTGCACGGCCGGCGCACCGTCGTGGTCGGCGGCGGCCCGGTCGCGGCCCGCCGGGCGCACGCGCTGGTCGACGCCGGTGCCGATGTCGTCGTGGTGGCCCCGTGGCTCTGCGAGGACCTGGCCGAGCTGGCCGCTGCCCGGACGGTGCGCTGGCGCCCACGCGAGTACGCCGGCTCGGCCGACCTGGACGGAGCCTGGCTCGTGCACACGGCCACCGGGGACCGCGACGTCGACGACGCCGTGGCGACCGACGCGGAGGCGGCCAGGGTGTGGTCCGTCCGCGCGGACGCCGCCGGGCTCTCCGCGGCCTGGACACCCGCCGTCGCGGTGGTCGACGGCGTGCTCGTGGCCGTCACGGCCGGCGGCGACCCCCGCCGGGCCCGTGCGCTCCGCGACGCGGTGCAGGCCGGCCTGGAGACCGGCGCCCTGCCGCTGCGGCGGCTCCGCCGGGAACGGCGGCCCGGTGGCGGGTCGGTCGCCCTGGTCGGCGGCGGCCCCGGCGACCCAGGGCTGGTGACCGCTCGCGGAAGGCGCCTGCTCGCCGACGCGGACGTGGTCGTCGCCGACCGCCTGGGGCCGCGGAGCCTGCTCGACGACCTCCCCGACGAGGTCGAGGTCGTCGACGTGGGCAAGACGCCCGGCCACCACCCGGTCCCCCAGCAGGAGATCAACCGGATCCTCGTCGAGCGGGCGCGGCAGGGCCTGCGGGTCGTGCGGCTCAAGGGCGGCGACCCGTACGTGCTCGGCAGGGGCGGCGAGGAGGCGCTGGCCTGTCGCGCGGCCGGGGTCGACGTCGAGGTCGTGCCGGGCGTCACGAGCGCGTTCTCGGTCCCCGCGGCCGCGGGCATCCCGGTCACCCACCGCGGCGTGGCCAAGCAGGTCACCGTCGTCTCCGGGCACGAGGGGCTGGACTGGCCGACACTCGCCCGGCTCGAGGGCACGCTGATCGTGCTGATGGGGGTCTCGCTGCTCGAGACCACGGCGGCCCGGCTCATCGAGCACGGCCGCGACCCGGCCACCCCCGTGGCCGTGGTCGAGGACGGGTACGGACCACGGCAGCGGACCACCACCGGCACGCTGGCGACGATCGGCGACCTGGCCCGGCAGCGGGGCGTCCGGCCGCCCGCGGTGGTGGTGGTCGGGGACGTGGCCGCGCTCGCGGAGTAGCGGCAGACCGTCACGACGTATCAGGGACGGGCCGGAAGCCCTCTTCCTCCCCGAATGCACGACGGCGGCCCCGCCACCACGTCATGCTCGTGGTGGGTCGATCACCGTCGCTCGGAGGTGCGTCGTGGCGCTCGTGGTCCGTGGTCGGGTGGTCCCGCTGTCCGGCGACCCCTCGCTCAGCCCGGAGCCGATGACAGCCTTCCGGGGGCGGGTCTGGATCGGTGACGACGGCCTCGTCGCCGCCGTCACCCGGGGGACCCGCGCGGGCCCGCCCGGCTTCGCGGACGCACCCCGGGTCGACGTGGGCGACGACCTGGTGCTGCCGGGCCTGGTCGACCTGCACAACCACCTCGCCTACGACACGTTGCCCCTCTGGGTAGAGCCCCGGCAGCAGGAGCCGTTCCTGCACCACAACTCCTGGCCGCGGGCCCGGTCCTACGCGGCGTCGGTGACCTGGCCCGCGTACGCCTTCGTCACCGCGGCGCCCGAGGAGCTCCTCGCGTACGTCGAGACCAAGGCGATCGTCGGCGGCACGACGACGGTGCAGGGGTCGCCCCCGAAGAACCGACCCCGGGACGGCTGGCTGGTGCGCAACGTCGAGGACGAGACGTTCGGGACCGGCAACGCCAACCTGGTGTACGCGGCGACGCTCACCCTCAAGCCCGCCGTCCTCGCCGACCGTGCCAACAAGATGCGGGCGGGCAGCACGTTCATCTACCACTGCGCCGAGGGCCAGCCGGGGTCGGTCGTCGCCCGGGAGTTCGGCGACGCCGCCGACGCGGGCTGTCTCCAGCCCCACTTCGTCGCCGTGCACTGCTGCGCAGCGGACCGGACGGCCTTCGAGCGGTGGCGCACGGCCGGCGGCGCCGGAGCCGTGGTGTGGTCGCCGTTCTCCAACCTCTGGTTGTACGGGACCACGACCGACGTCCCGGCGGCGCGGGCCGCCGGCATCACCGTCTGCCTGGGGTCGGACTGGGCGCCGTCGGGCACCAAGCACGTCCTCGGCGAGATCAAGGTCGCCCGGCTGGCGGCCGACGCCCACGGCTGGGCGCTGAGCGACGCCGACCTCGTCCAGATGGTCACGTCCGACGCCGGCGACGTGCTCCGGCGCGGCTGGGGTCGTCAGGTGGGCCGGCTCCAGCCGGGCGCGATCGGGGACGTGCTCGTGGTCGCCGCCGGGCGCGGGGCCGACCCGGCCGCCACCGTGGTCGCCGCGACCGAGCGCGACGTCCGCCTGGTCGTGGTCGACGGTCGGCCCCGGTACGGGGAGCCCGCGCTGATGGCCCAGGCGGGGGCCGTGGGCTGCACCCGGCTGACGGTCGCTGGCGAGATCCGGCACCTGGCCCTGCACCGGCCGGGTGACGAGACCGCCCCGTGGGAGTGGACGGACGTCGTCGACCGCCTCGAGGAGGTCAGGGCAGACCCGAAGGGGCAGATCGAGCAGGGCCTCGGGCGGCTCGCAGCCTGGGCGGGACCGCTCGACGACCGCGGCGCCCCCCTGCGTCTCGCCCTCGACATGCCCACGGGGCTGAGCCCGGTCGGCGGGCTCCCCAAGGACCTCGGCCAGGTCGTCGTCCCGCCGCTGGAGTCGCTCAGCCACGACGAGGCCTGGCTGACCGCCCTGCACGGGCGCGGCTTCCACGCCGACCTGCTCGACGGGCTCGCGCGCTACTACTCGTGAGGAGGCACCTCGGATGGCACTGACCACCGAGACCTGGGAGGACACCCTCGCCAGGCGCGGGACGCGGCTCACCGAGGCGCTGTCGGCAGCGCCGGGCGGCGCGGCCGAGGCGCACGCGGGACCCGCGCTCGACGGCGGGCAGCGGCTCCAGGTCGTCGACACCCTGGCGCAGGTGCTCGGCGGCGCCTACTGCCACCTGCCCCAGAAGCGGGCCGGCTTCGCCGTCGACCCGGTGCAGGCCCTGGCGCTGCTGCGCCGCCGGTGCGCCTCGCTGACGGACGCCGAGTTCCACCTGGCGGTGACGGGCCTGGTGACCGGCCTGCGCGACGCCCACACCCGCTACGTCGGCCCGTCCACGGTCCGCGGGTCGGTGGCCGCGCTGCCGTTCCTCGTCGAGCAGTGCGGGCCGCCGGAGGACCCGCGGCTGCTGGTCACCAAGGTCTCCGACGCCGGCCTGGTCGACGACGAGGAGTTCATCGAGGGGGTGCGGCTCGAGTGGTGGAACGGCGTCCCGGTCGCCCGGGCGGTCGACATCTACGCCGACCACGAGACCGGCGGGCGTCCGGACTCCCGGCGGGCGAGGGCGCTGGAGTCGTTCACGTTCCGCTCCCTGGCCTACGGGCCCCCGCCCGACGAGCACTGGGTGCAGATCGGCTACCGCACGAGGCGTGGGCGCCGGCGGGAGGTGCGCATGGACTGGCGGGTCATCGACCCCGGCCGCTCGGCGTCGGCCGTCCACCCCGGGTCCCGGGCAGGCCTGCGGGTCGGTGCCGACCTCGCGGCCGAGACGGTGCGGCGGGCCAAGACGATGCAGTTCGCCGGGCAGGTGTGGCGGGCCGAGCGCGCCGGACGCCCGACGGCTGCGGCAGCCGGGTCCGCCTGGCTGCCCACCGACCTCCCCGACGTGCTCGCGGCCCGCCCGCTCGCCCGCGGCCGGCTCGGCTACCTGCGCATCTGGAGCTTCGACGTGGGAGACCACGACTTCTTCCTCGCCGAGGTGTCACGGCTGCTCGCCGCCCTGCCGCAGCGGGGCGTCGTCGTCGACGTCCGGGGCAACCCCGGCGGTCTCGTCTGGGCGGCCGAGCGCATGCTCCAGCTCTTCACCGACGAGGAGATCCAACCGACCCGGTTCTCCCTGCTCGCGTCCCCGCTGACCCGGGCGATGGCGGCCAGCCCCTTCAACCGGCTGGAGCTGGATCCCTGGGCCGCGTCGCTCGAGGACGCCGTCGTCACCGGTGAGCTCTACTCGCGTCCGCTGCCGCTGACCGACCCGGACTGGTGCAACGACGTCGGTCGCCAGTACCCGGGGCCGGCGCTCCTCGTCGTCGACTCGACGACCTACTCCTCCGGTGACCTGCTCGCGGCCGGCTGGGCCGACCACGGCATCGGCCCCGTCGTCTGCGTGGGCGAGGCCACCGGGGCCGGTGGCGCCAACGTGTGGACCGACGCGCAGCTGCGCGACGCCCTGCTCGGCACCCCGTACGGCTTCCCGCCCCTGCCCGCCGGTGTCGGCTTCACGACGGCGTTCCGTCGGGCCGTCCGCAGCGGCCGCTCCGACGGGGTGCCCATCGAGGACCTGGGTGTGACCGGACTGCCGCACGTGCTGACCGTCGACGACCTGCTGCACGGCAACCGCGACCTGCTGGCGCGCTGTGCCCGCCTGCTCGCCGGGCAGACGCCGGCGGCGGTGCTCCCCGGCCAGCGCCGCGACGAGGGGTGAGCCGCGTGCCGCACGAGTCCTGTCCCGGGTACGGCGCCGAGCCGTTCCGCACCCTGGCCGACGACTACCCCGGCGAGGACGCCTACCCCCGGGACGGCTTCCGCACCGAGTGGGGCCCCGTCTTCCACCGTGGCCGGCTCGACGGCACCGCCCGGCTGCTCGTGATCGGCCAGGACCCCGCGGCCCACGAGGCGATCGCCCGGCGCATCCTGGTCGGCGAGGCGGGCCAGCGGGTCCAGGGCCTGCTCGCGCGGCTCGGGCTCGACCGCAGCTACGTGTTCGTCAACGCGTTCCTGTACTCGGTGTACGGGCAGCGGTCGGAGAGCCACGTGGCGGACGAGGGCATCACCGCGTACCGCAACCGCTGGCTGGACGCCATCGCCGCGACGAGCCCGGTCCAGGGTGTCATCACCCTCGGCCGGGCGGCAGAGAGGGCGCTGCGGCTGTGGCCCGGCGGGGCGGCGCTGCGGCGCGTCGCCGCGCTCCACCCCACGTACCCGGATGCGGCCTCCCGCGCGGGCGTCGTGACGCTGGAGGAGGGGATGCGGCGCCTGTGCGCCAGCTGGAACGCCGCGCTCGACGTGCTCGCCCCGGCAGTCACACCCGACCGGGCCGTGCCGCTGCGCCCGTACGGAAACCGGCTCGAGCCCGGTGACCTGGCCCGGATCCCCGAGGCCGACCTGCCGGCCGGGACCCCGCCTTGGATGCGTGACCTGGAAGGCTGGGCAGCGCGGACGGGTGCCACCGCCGGGCAGAAGCGCGCGACCATCACGGTCACGGTGCCGCCGTCCGCGGCCTGGTGGCTCGCCTGAGCGTCCCCGAGCCGCGGCTCCCGGCCGCGTTGCGCCAGAATGACCCGGCGGTGGCCGGTCGGCCGCCGTTCTGCAGAGCGAGGGGAACACGGCATGGAGGTCTGGCCGGGTACGCCGTACCCGCTCGGGGCCACGTTCGACGGCGCGGGGACGAACTTCACGCTCTTCAGCGAGGTGGCCGACGCAGTCGAGCTCTGCCTGTTCTCCTCCGACGGCACCGAGACCCGGGTCCCGCTGACCGAGCGCGAGGCGTTCGTCTGGCACGCCTACCTGCCGCGCGTCGGACCGGGCCAGCGCTACGGGTACCGCGTGCACGGGCCGTACGACCTGCGCCGCGGTCACCGCTGCAACCCGGCCAAACTGCTGCTCGACCCGTACGCCAAGGCGATCCAGGGCAGCAACGACTGGGACCAGGCGCTGTTCTCCTACAACTTCGGCGACCCGGACTCGTTCAACGACGCGGACTCGGCGGCGCACACGATGAAGTCCGTCGTCATCAACCCGTTCTTCGACTGGGGCGACGACCGCCACCCCCGCACGCCGTACCACCACACCGTCGTCTACGAGGCCCACGTCAAGGGCCTGACCGTCGCCCACCCGGAGATCCCGGAGGAGATCCGAGGCACGTACGCGGGGCTCGCCCACCCGGTGATGCTCGACCACCTGCAGTCCCTGGGCGTCACCGCGGTGGAGCTGATGCCGGTCCACCAGTTCGTCCAGGACTCGACCCTGGAGGACAAGGGCCTGTCGAACTACTGGGGTTACAACACGATCGGCTTCTTCGCTCCGCACAACGCCTACTCCTCCTCCGGACAGCGCGGAGAGCAGGTGCAGGAGTTCAAGGCCATGGTGAAGGCGCTGCACGCCGCCGGCATGGAGGTGATCCTCGACGTCGTCTACAACCACACGGCCGAGGGAAACCACCTGGGCCCGACGCTGTCCTTCCGCGGCATCGACAACGCCGCGTACTACCGGCTCGTCGACGAGGACCGCCGCCACTACTTCGACACCACCGGCACCGGCAACAGCCTGAACATGGCCCACCCGCAGACGCTGCAGCTGATCATGGACTCCCTGCGGTACTGGGTGACGGAGATGCACGTCGACGGCTTCCGCTTCGACCTGGCCTCGGCTCTGGCGCGCGAACTCCACGAAGTGGACCGGCTGGGGGCCTTCTTCGATATCATCCACCAGGATCCTATCCTGTCGCAGGTCAAGCTCATCGCGGAGCCCTGGGATCTGGGGGAAGGGGGCTACCAGGTGGGGAATTTCCCCGTTCTGTGGGCGGAATGGAACGGGGAGTATCGGGACACCGTACGGCACTTCTGGAAGGGGGACGGTGGCCAAGTCAGCGCATTGGGCTACCGCCTCATGGGCAGCAGTGATTTGTATGAGCAGGGGGGGCGCCGCCCCTATGCCAGCGTCAACTTCGTGACCGCGCACGACGGCTTTACCTTGGCCGACCTGGTGAGCTACAACGAGAAGCACAACGAGGCGAATGGCGAGGAGAATCGCGACGGTCACAGCCATAACATCAGTTGGAACTGCGGAGCCGAAGGCCCCACCGACGATCCGGCGATCACCGCCTTG
>DATHTV010000125.1:0-9285 GCA_035462845.1 Jiangellales bacterium | reverse complement strand
AGGAGGGCCACCCCGCTCCAACCTCGGAGTGGAGCAGGGCCACCCTCCTCCAACCAGGCAGGGGTGAGCAGAAGCGCCGGCGGCTCAGCGGCCGGGCATCTGCGGGCCACCGCGCGGCAGCCGTACGTTGCGGGGCAGCGGGCCCTTGGGGAGCGGCACCGACGAGGTGCCCACCGCGCGCAGCCGGAAGTTCAGCTCGGTGACCTCGGCGGGGCGCAGCGCCCGCGGCAGCTTCATCACCCGCTTGGACACCTGCCGCAGCGGCACCTGCCCCTCGCCGGTCCCGATGATCATGTCGTGCAGCGGGACCTCGCCGATCACCCGCGCGTGCCGGCGCTTCTCCTGGGCCAGCAGGTTGGCGACCCGCTGCGGGGACGTCCCCTCCGCGATCAGGACCACGCCGGGGCGGCCGACCACGCGGTGCACGACGTCCTGCTGCTTGTTGACCCCGACCGCCGGCGTGAGAGTCCAGCCCCGCCGCAGCGTGCCCAAGGCGGCGGCGGCCGCGCCGGGCTGACCCTCGATCTGCGCGTACGCGGCTCGCTCGGCCCGACGGCCGAAGACCACGGACCCGGCCAGCAGCGCCATCGGCAGGCCGAGGAGCAGCCACACCCACCAGGTCCCGAAGGCCAGCCCCAGCAGCGTGACGACGGCCGCGACGGCCACGATGGTGCCGAGGGTGATCCAGCCGATGCGCGGGTCGACCCGGCGCGCCATCTGGTACGTCTGGCGCACCTGCGCGATGCGCCCGGGCTTCTTGTCCGTGCCGCCCGCGTCGCCGCTCTTCGCCTCGCCACCCTTGCGCGCCATGGCGCACAGCGTACGGGCGGGGCGCGGGCCTCAGGCCGGGCGGGGCACTCGCCGGTCGAGCGCCGCGTCGACCTCGACCAGCGCGTCTCGCCAGTCCCGCGCGCGGCGACGGTCGGCCGCCAGCGCGTAGGCCGCGTTGATCCGGGCCCGGCCGTTCAGGGCGGTGTCGGCGCGCTGGACGAGGACGGTGAACGGGTTGGCCACGGCCGCCTCCTCTCGGGACGCGTCTCGGTACGTCCTCCAGGAAAGCCGAGGTGCGTTTCGCTCAGATGACGGCGCCGTCACCATCGCGCGACGCCCGGGCGGCGGACGCCAGCGCCGCGACGCCCGAGCCGTAGAGCAGCAGCGCCCCGGTCGGCAACCCGGCGGGTCCGTGCACCCCGCGGCCGGACAGCGTGATCGTCAGCAGCCCGGCGACCACCGCGACCAGCCCCAGCACCGTCAGCGGCCAGCGTGAACGCCCGCCCCGCGGAGGCGCCGCCGCCCGTGCCGCGATCTCGACCCGGGCGAACAGCAGCACCAGCACCGTCAGCACGAGGGTGAGCGCGGCGAGCCACGGCACCCGCCACGCCAGCCACTCCCCGGAGCCGGGCGACGGCTGGGGGATCAGCCCGGTCGGCACCAGCAGCACCGCCGACACGACGACGGCGGCCATGTGCCACAGGAAGACCGTGAGCACGACCGCGTTGACGGCGACCACCGCTGTCCAGGTCCGCTCGCTGCGGGCCAGCCACCGGTCGGCCGGTCGCCGCAGCAGCAGGACGACCCCGGTCTGGGTGACGGCCAGCGCGAGCAGGGCGAGCGTCGGCGGCGCGGTGTTCTGCACCGTCTCGCCGGGGACCGCGACCATGCTGACCGGGTACGGGCCCAGCACGGTGAGCAGGACGAGCGCGAGCGCCCCCACCACGGCCATCGTCACGGCGACCCCCCGCCGGGCCAGCAGGCTGCCGTCCTGCCAGGCGTAGCCGAGCTGGTGCACCGCCAGCCACGCGAGCAGGTAGCTGGACCCGTCGACGTAGGGCAGCCCCAGCCCCAGCCCGAGCAGGTCCGCGAGCCCGACCGGGGCGGCCAGCGCCAGCGGCACCGCGAGCCCGAACCGCACGTGCAGGCGGTGCGTCACCGGCGTGAGCGCCACCACCGCCAGGTACACGACGAGGAACCACAGCGGCATGGTCACCAGCCACGTGGCGGTACCCACCAGCCGGTCCTCCGTCCCCACCGTACGGGCCAGCAGCGCCGCCCCGGCGACGACGGCCAGGAAGACGGTGGTGGGCCGGAGCAGCCGGCGGAACCGCCCGAGCAGCCAGTCCGGCGAGCTCCCGCCCCGGGACCGGTGCGAGCGCCAGGAGGCGGCGTTCGCGTAGCCGCCGACCAGGAAGAACACCGGCATGACCTGGAAGAGCCAGGTCAGCGGGACCATCCACCCCACCACGCCCAGCGCGCTGCGTCCGGCCAGACCGGTGACGTCGTCGTACGTGACCAGGACGACCAGCCAGTGACCGAGCACCACGAAGCCGATGGCCACGGCGCGCATCAGGTCGGCGTGGCGCTCCCGCTCCGGCGGGGTGTCACGGGCGGCCTGCCGGATCGGGCCGAGCGCGCCACCGGCGGCAGGCGAGCGGCGCGCGGGCACGGCCGGGGTGGGCGGTCAGCCCGCGGCGGTGCTGCCCGCGGCGGTGCTGCCCACGAGGGGGACCCGGGCCTCGAGCGCCTGCCGGTAGAGCCGGCCCGCGCGGTAGGACGAGCGGACCAGCGGCCCGGAGAGCACCCCGGCGAAGCCGACCTCCTCGGCCTCGGCGGCGAGCTCGACGAACTCCTCCGGCCGGACCCACCGCTCGACCGGGTGGTGGCGGGGGGACGGCCGGAGGTACTGCGTGATGGTGACGAGGTCGGTGCCGGCCTCGTGCAGGTCGCGGAGCGCCTGGGAGACCTCCGCGCGGGTCTCGCCCATGCCGAGGATGAGGTTGGACTTGGTCACGAGCCCGGCCCGGCGCCCCTGGGTGATCACGTCGAGCGACCGGCCGTACCGGAAGGCCGGGCGGATCCGCTTGAAGATCCGCGGGACCGTCTCGACGTTGTGCGCGAAGACCTCCGGCGCGGCGTCGAAGACCTGCTGCAGCAGCTCGGGTCGGCCGGAGAAGTCGGGGACGAGGATCTCCACGCCCGTGCCGGGGTTGAGCTCGTGGATCTGACGGATCGTCTCGGCATAGAGCCAGGCGCCCTCGTCCTCGAGGTCGTCGCGGGCGACCCCCGTCACGGTGGCGTAGCGCAGGCCCATGGTGCGCACCGAATGGGCGACCCGCCGCGGCTCGTCACGGTCCAGGTCGGCCGGCTTGCCGGTGTCGATCTGGCAGAAGTCGCAGCGCCGCGTGCACTGCTCGCCCCCGATGAGGAAGGTCGCCTCGCGGTCCTCCCAGCACTCGTAGATGTTGGGGCAGCCCGCCTCCTGGCAGACCGTGTGCAGGCCCCCGCTACGCACCAGTGACTGCAGCTCGCGGTACTCCGGTCCCATCCGCGCGGTGGTCTTGATCCACGGCGGCTTCTTCTCGATCGGCACCGCGGCGTTGCGGACCTCGAGCCGGAGCATGCGGCGGCCTTCGGGGGCGACTGTCACGGCGCCCAGCGTACGTCGGCCGGCGTTTGTCGGCCCTGTACGTCGGCCGGGTACGTCGGCCGGGTACGTCGGGTCAGGCGGCCGTGACGGCCGGCAGCAGGCTCGCGAGGCGGTCCTCGACGAGCGGGAGCGCGTCGCGCACCGTGACCGGTCGACGGAGCTCCGCGCTGAGCGAGGTGACGCCGGCGTCGGCGATCCCGCACGGCACGATCGCCGAGAAGGCGGCCAGGTCGCAGTCACAGTTGAGCGCGAAGCCGTGCATGGTCACGCCCTGCGCGACCCGGATGCCGATCGCCGCCACCTTGCGCTCCGGCCCGCGGTCGTCGGCCGGCACCCAGACGCCGCTGCGCCCGGTGACCCGGCCGGCCGCGACGCCCAGCCCGGCGCACACGTCGATCAGCACCTGCTCGACCCGCCGGACGTACGCGACGACGTCGATGGGGTCGGGCAGCCGCAGGACCGGGTAGCCCACCAGCTGACCCGGCCCGTGCCAGGTGATCTTGCCGCCGCGGTCGACGTCGAGGACAGGGGGGACCCCGGGTCCGGGCAGCGGCCGCTCGTGCGGCTCGGTGCGCTTGCCGGCCGTGTAGACGGCCTCGTGCTCCAGCAGCAGGACCGTGTCGGGTGCCTCGTCGGCCACCCGCTGCCCGTGCAGCCGGCGCTGCTCCGCCCAGGCTGCTTCGTACGGAACGAGGTCGGGGGCCAGGCCGAGGACGCGCGTGTCGAGGACCTGGCTACCGAGGGCCTGGCTACCGAGGGCCTGGATGCGGGGGCCGTCCACGCCGGGCAGCCTACGCCCGGCGGGACCGCCGGCGGCGGGCCCGCTCACCGGCGCCGACCCGCTCGGTGGGCCGGTCGCCGCCAAGGACCTGGACGATGCGCACGAGGTTCTCCCGGAGCACGGTGGGGTCGACGACGGCGGCGAGGATGTCGCGCTCGGCGGCGTCGCTGTCGACGATCAGCCGCCAGGTGGCCGCTCCCGCGTCGGTGCGGCGGACGAGGGTGCGGCGACGGTCGTCCGGGTCCGTGGTCCGCACGACCTGGCCGCCGCGCTCCAGCCGGTCGAGCGTCCTGCTCATCGTCTGCTGGGTCACCGCGCAGCGCTGGGAGAGCTCGTGCTGGCTCAGCGGACGCTCGGCGAGCTCGTGGAGGACCATGAGACCCGCGTGGCTGACGCCGTGCTCGGCGAGCTGGTCGAACCACGCGTGCTCCACCAGCCGGGCGGCGGTGGACAGCAAGCGGCCGGTGGGCCAGGACGTGAGGTCCTCACCACTCGGTGGCTCTGGGTTTGCGCGCTCAGCCATGACCCTCCACGATACCCTCAGCACACTGACAGTCGTACCGGACAACTTCCGCAGGGAGCCTTGGATGTCCTCCCCACAACCCCCCGCCGGAGAGCCACCTGCCGGGTCGGGCACGGCCCGTCCTGCCCCCGATTCTGCGGCCGGACCGGCCCACGCCGCCTCCCGGACGCGGCGGCTGCGCTGGCTGCTGCCGGCACTCCTCGTCCTGGTGTGGATCGGGCTCGGCGGCCCGCTCGGCTCCTTCGCCGGCAAGCTGTCCGAGGTCCAGACCAACGACAACGCCTCGTTCCTGCCCACCAGCGCCGAGTCGACGCAGGTCAACGAGATCGCGGCGGGCTTCACCGAGGACGAGCTGCTGCCGGCCGTCGTCGTCTGGGAATTCGACCAGCCGGTGACCGAGGCCGACCTGGCGACGGTGGCCGATCGGACCGCCGAGATCGCCCAGGTCGAGGGCGTCGTGGCCGAGCCGAGCCCGCCCATCCCCGCGGAGGACGGGCAGGCCGTGCAGGTCGTGGTGCCGCTGGACGCGGACGGTGGCGAGGCGCTCGCGACGTGGGTCGAGGAGATCCGCGACATCGTGGGGGGGACACCGGGCGCGGAGGTGTACGTGACCGGGCCGGCCGGGGTGCTGGCCGACTTCACCGAGGCGTTCGGCGAGATCGACGGCCTGCTGCTGGTCGTGGCCCTGTCGGTGGTCCTGGTGATCCTGCTGATCGTCTACCGCAGCCCGATCCTGCCCTTCGTGGTCCTGTTCACCGCGCTGCTGGCCCTGGGCGCGGCGGCCGCCACGGTCTACGCGCTGGCAGACGCCGGCGTGCCCACCCTCAACGGCCAGAGCCAGGGCATCCTGTTCATCCTCGTCGTCGGCGCGGCGACCGACTACTCGCTGCTGCTCGTCGCCCGCTACCGCGAGGAGCTGCGCGACCACGAGTCCAGGTACACCGCGATCCGGCGCGCGCTGCGTGGCGCGATCGAGCCGATCCTGGCGTCCGGGATCACGGTCATCCTCGGCCTGCTCGCCCTCCTCTTCTCCGAGCTCAACTCCAACCGCGGCCTCGGCCCGGTCGCCTCGATCGGGATCGCCTTCTCCATGCTCGCGGCCCTGACCTTCCTGCCCGCCGCCCTCGCGCTGCTCGGGCGGGCCGCCTTCTGGCCGTTCCGGCCCACGTACGGCTCGGAGCACACCGACGTCCGCGGGATCTGGGCCGCCGTGGCCCGGCTCGTGGGCCGCCGGGCGCGCGTGGTGTGGATCGTCACCGCGCTGGGCCTCGGCGTGCTCGCCGCGTTCCTGCCCACCTTCAAGGCGGACGGCGTCGCGCAGACCGACTTCTTCCTGGCGCAGGTGGAGTCCGTCGACGGCCAGGAGGCGCTGGCGCGGCACTTCGCGGCCGGCTCGGGGAGCCCGGCCCAGGTCGTCGCGCCGGAGGCCGACCTCGACGCGGTGCTCGAGGTGGTGCTCGCCGATCCCGGGGTCTCCGAGGCCGCGCCGCAGGTGGCCGGTCCACCGGGACCGGGGTCCGAGCCGCAGGTCGTCGACGGCGAGGTCCTGATCAACGCGACCCTCGTCGACCAGGCCGACAGCCTCGCGGCCGAGGAGACCGTACGGCGGCTGCGTGCCGACCTCGACGCGGTCAGCGAGCAGGCCCTGGTCGGTGGGCAGACGGCCATCCAGCTCGACACGGTCGAGACCGCCCAGCGCGACCTGCGGGTGATCATCCCGATCGTCCTGCTGACGATCTTCCTGGTCCTCGCGATCCTGCTGCGGTCGCTGGTGGCGCCGCTGGTGCTGCTGGTGGCGAACCTGCTCTCCTTCGCCGCCACGATCGGGGCCGCGGCGATCGTCTTCAACGAGGTCATCGGGTGGCCGGGGTCGGACCCGGCGGTGCCCCTGTACGCGTTCGTCTTCCTCGTCGCGCTGGGCATCGACTACTCGATCTTCCTGACGACCCGGGTCCGGGAGGAGTCGGCCAAGCGCGGGACCAGACCCGGCATCCTCAAGGGGCTCGCGGTCACCGGCGGCGTCATCACCAGCGCGGGGATCGTGCTGGCGGCGACCTTCTCGGCGCTGGCCGTGCTGCCGATCCTGTTCCTCGCGCAGATCGCGTTCCTGGTGGCGTTCGGGGTGCTGGTCGACACGCTGATCGTGCGCTCGCTGCTCGTACCCGCCCTCGCGTACGACATCGGGCCGAGGTTCTGGTGGCCGAGCGCCCTGTCCCGACGGCCGCAGCCGAAGGCCGCGCCGCCGGCTGCGGGGGAGCAGGAGCCGGTCCCGGTCCCCTGATCAGCGGGGGGTGGCGTGCGTGGCCAGGTCGGCCAGCACCGCCGCGGCGGCCCGGCGGCCGCTGACCAGGGCCCCCTGGACCGAGGACGTGTCCCGGTGGTCGCCCGCGACGTACAGGCCGTCGCGCAGCCGGACCGGCCGCCGGATCTCCAGCGGTGGCGGCATCGCCGGCAGCGCGCCGGGCACCGCGTACGTGGCCACATGCCGCCAGCCGCGGGTGTCCACCCCGTACAGCACCTGGAGGTGGGCACGCGCGGCGCGCTCGGAACCGGCGTCGTCGTGGACGCCGAGAGCGGACGAGGAGACGAGTGTCCGGCCGCCCGTCGCGTACGAGGGAGCGGCCTGGGTCAGGACCACGGTGTTGACCAGCGGGCCGCGGGCCTGGCCGTCCACGGCGATCACGGCGCGCCCGCCGAGCAGGGCGGAGGGGGGCGTGTCGGCCAGGTGGTACCAGGTCGTGACCGCGTGCATGCGCGGCACCTCGAGCCCGGGCAGCAGCGAGCCGGCGGTCACGGGGTCGGTCGCGACGACCACGGCCCGGGCGCCGATGTCGCCGTCCGTGGTCACGGCACCGGCCGTCGAGACCGCGTCGACGCGGCACCCGAGGTGCAGCGACCCGGCCGGCAGCGGCGCGGCGACCGCCTCGGGCAGAGCCTGCATGCCGAGCGACGGCACCCCGGGCGTCCCGCGGACGAAGGACCGCAGGACGAGCTGGAAGAACCGGCTCGACGTCTGCAGGTCGGGCTCCAGGAACACGCCGGCGAGGAACGGCCGCAGCACTCGCTCGACCAGGCTCTCCGGCAGGTGTGCGCGCCGGAGCTCCTCCGCGGTCGTGCGGTCGGGCTCGCCGACCAAGCGGTCCACCGGCAGGGTCGCGGCCGCGGTGGCGAGCAGGGCGAAGCGGGCCTTGCCCACGGGCCCGGTGACCCTGGACAGCGCGCCGGCCACGGCGTCCCGCGGATGCCGCCGTGGGTCGGCCAGCAAGTGATGTCGCCGGCCGAGGGCCACGCTGACGCCCGCCACGAACGGCCGCAGGTCGAGGGCGTCGACGTCGACCAGCCGCGGGAGTGCCGGGTAGGCGGGGTTGAGCACCTGGAAGCCGCGGTCAAGGCGCAGCCCGTCGACGACGTCGGTGCGGACCCGTCCGCCGACCGCGTCCGAGGCCTCGAGCACCACCACGTCGAGCCCGGCGTCCACCAGCCGCCTGGCTGCGGCCAGCCCCGCCAGCCCGGCCCCCACCACGACGACGTCAGCGCGGTCGGGCAGCTGCGGCACGGGCTCCTCCACACGGGTCGACGTGCGGGCACGGTACCCGAGGGCGGGCCGGCCACTCCTGACCCGAGCCGTCGACCCGGCTGCCCCCAGGCGGGGCTGCCGGTGCGGCGGTCCGGTCCGCGGTTTGCGACGATGGGCGGATGGACCCCCGGCCGCCCGCCGGCGCACCGCGTGTGCCCGGCTACACCGTCGAGCGCCCGCTCGGGGCCGGACCGTACGCCAGCGTCTGGGCCGCCGTCAGCGAGCACTCCGGCGGGCGGGTGGCGCTCAAGGTCCTCCGCGGCGCGGCCTCCGCGTCCGCCATCCGCCGCGAGGCCTCGCTGCTGGCCGCCGTGGACCACCCGCACGTCATGCGTGTCGTCGAGCTGGTCGAGACCGACGGGGTGCTGGTGCTCGTGTTCCCGCTGGCCGAGGGCGGCAGCCTTGGCGATCTCGTCCGGGTGCGCGGCGCCCTCGAACCCGGCGAGGTGGTCACCGCCTGCGCCCCCATCGCCCAGGCCTTGGACAGCGTGCACCGCCGCGGCCTCGTCCACGGCGACGTCACGCCCTCCAACATCCTGTTGACCGCCGAGGGCCTGCCGCTGCTCGCCGACCTCGGGGTCGCCCGGCTGGCGGGGCCACGGTCCGCGGAGGTGGGCCTCGTCCACGGCCTCACCGCGCCCGAGGTCCTCGGCGGTGCCGAACCCGAGCCCGCCGCCGACGTCTACGGGCTGGCCGCCGTGGCCGTGCTGGCCCTCACCGGCCGCCCGCCCGGGCGGCCCGTCACCCTGCCGGGCATCGCCCCCGCGACCGCCGGGGCCATCGGCCGGTGCCTGGACCCCGAGCCGGGCCGCCGCCCGGCCGCGTCGACGCTCGCGTCTGCGCTCTTCGCGATGGCCGAGCCGGAGGCGATCGGTCTCGTCGCCGCCGGCGGGACCCCCTCGGCGGCGACGGACGCGTCCGGCCCCGCCCCCGCTCCGCCCCGCCGCGCCCACGCCGGCGCGCACCGGTCGCGGCACCGC
>DATHTV010000124.1:0-18673 GCA_035462845.1 Jiangellales bacterium | reverse complement strand
CCGACGGCGCCCACAGCGGCTACGCCGGCGGCTTGACACCCCCAGCCGTCTTCATAGAGATCGTTTGTGGGGGGCGGGGGGTCAGTGGCGGGGGCGGAGGTCCCCCGGGCCGCCGTAGTCCCCGCCGGGCGTGACGATGGTGCCGGCGGTGCCGGCGATGATGGCGGGGGCGTCCTCGAGGGTGCCGATCGCGGCCATGTCGCCGGTCAGCTCGACGAACCGGCAGACGGCCTCGACCTTCGGCCCCATCGAACCGGCGGGGAACTCCTCCCGCCGCAGCGCGGCCGGCGTGGCGCGGAGGATCGGCTCGGCCTCGGGCGTGCCGAAGCCCCGCATCACGAACGGCGTGTCGGTGAGGATGAGCAGCGCGTCGGCGTCGAGCGCCTCGGCGAGCACGGCGGCCGTGAGGTCCTTGTCCACCACGGCCTCGACGCCCTCGAGGTGGCCCTGCTCGTTGCGGATCACCGGCACGCCGCCGCCGCCGGCGCACACGACCACCGCCCCGCTCGAGAGCAGCAGCCGGATCAGCCGCGTCTCGACGACGCGCTGCGGTCGCGGCGAGCCGACGACGCGCCGCCAGTGGTCGCCGTCGGGCTTGACGGTCCACCCGCGCTCGCGGGCGAGCCGCTGCGCCTCGGCCTCGTCGTAGACCTCGCCCACGAACTTCGTCGGGTTGTCGAAGGCCGGGTCGGCGGCGAGGACGAGCGTCTGGTTGATGATCGCGGCGACCTGGCGCCCCGGCATCGCGTTCTGCAGCGCCTGCAGCAGCCAGTAGCCGATCATGCCCTGCGTCTGCGCGCCCAGGACGTCGAAGGGGTACGGCGTCGTGAGGTTCGGGTCCGAGGCGCTCTGCAGCGCCAGCACCCCGACCTGCGGCCCGTTGCCGTGGGTCAGCACGATCTCGTGCTGGTCGGCGAGCGGGGCCAGGGCGGTCACCGCACGGGCGACGTTCGCCTCCTGCACGTCGGCGTCCGGCTTCTGGCCCCGGGCCAGCAAGGCGTTACCGCCGAGCGCCGCCACGATGCGCACGGCTCAGGCCCCCAGGGTGGCGACCATGATGGCCTTGATCGAGTGCATCCGGTTCTCCGCCTGGTCGAAGACGATGGAGTGCTCGGACTCGAAGACCTCGTGGCTCACCTCGAGGCCGTCGCTCATGCCGGTCTTCTCGGCGATGTCCTTGCCCACGACCGTCTTGTCGTCGTGGAAGGCCGGCAGGCAGTGCATGAACCTCACCCGGCGGTTGCCGGTCGCGCGGACCATGTCCATGTTCACCTGGTACGGGCGGAGCAGGCCGATCCGCTCGTCCCACACCTCCTTGGGCTCGCCCATCGACACCCAGACGTCGGTGTAGAGGAAGTCGACCCCGCCGACGCCCTCCTCGACGTCGTCCGTGAGGGTGATCCGGGCGCCGGTCGCCTCGGCGACCTCACGGGCGGCCCGCACGACCTCGTCGTGGTTGCGCAGCTGCTCCGGCGCGACCATGCGCACGTCCATGCCCGCCATCGCCCCGGCCACCAACAGGGAGTTGCCGACGTTGTTCCGGGCGTCGCCGCAGTACGCGAAGGCGATCTCGCCCAGCGGCTTGGGCGTGTGCTCGCGCATCGTCATGACGTCGCACAGCGACTGCGTGGGGTGCCACTCGTCGGTGAGGCCGTTCCACACTGGGACGCCCGCGTGCTCGCCGAGAACCTCGACGTTCGAGTGGGCCGAGCCTCGGTACTCGATGCCGTCGTAGAAGCGGCCGAGCACCCGCGCGGTGTCGGCCATCGACTCCTTGTGCCCGATCTGCGACCCGCTGGGGTCCAGGTACGTGATCGCCGCACCCTGGTCGTACGCAGCCACCTCGAAGGCGCACCGGGTGCGGGTCGAGGTCTTCTCGAAGATGAGCGCGATGTTCTTGCCCCGCAGCCGCTGCTGCTCGGTGCCCGCGTACTTCGCGGCCTTGACGTCGGCGGACAGGTCCAGGAGGAAGGTCCACTCCTGCGGGGTGAAGTCGAGCTCCTTGAGGAAGTTGCGGTTTCGCAGGTTGAACGGCACGGGGCGCTCCTCAGTCGACGGGGTCTCGGACGATGGGACAGCTCATGCATCGCGGGCCCCCGCGGCCACGACCGAGCTCGTTGCCCTTGACGGTGATGACCTCGATCCCGTTCTTGCGCAGCATGGTGTTGGTGACGACGTTGCGCTCGTACGCGAAGACGACGCCTGGCTCGAGCGCCAGCACGTTGCTGCCGTCGTCCCACTGCTCGCGCTCGGCCTGGCGGATGTCCATGTCCGGCGTGAGCACGTGCACGCGGTCGACGCCGATCGACTCGGCGATCGTGTCGTACAGGCTGTCGACCTCGCGCACCTCCAGCGTCTCCGGGTCGTCGTCGAGCTGCTCGACGACGAAGACCCTCAGGTCCCTGGACAGGAACGGGTACACGGTGAACTTGTCGCGGTCGACCATCGTCATGACCGTGTCGAGGTGCATGAAGGCACGCCGCTTGGGCAGCTCCAGCACGATGATCCGCTCGGCGCCGCCGCCGTTGAGCAGGGTGTGGCCCAGGTTCTCGATGCCCATCGCGGTGGTGCGCTCGCTCATCCCGACCAGGAGGGTGCCCTTGCCGACCACGAGCACGTCCCCGCCCTCGATGGTGGCCGGCTGGCGGTGCGCATCCGGGTCGTCGCCGTACCAGATGTTGAAGTCCCCGTGCGCGAACATCGGGTGCCACTTGTAGATGGCGTGGTAGTGCAGCGTCTCCCGCTGGCGGGCCGCCTTGGCCATCGGGTTGATGGACACCCCGTCGTACACCCAGCAGGACGTGTCGCGCGTGAACAGGTGGTTGGGCAACGGCGGGAGGACGAAGTCCTCGTCGGTCAGGGCCACCGACCTCAGCGCGCTCGGCAGGTCGCGGGGGAGGTCGCTGGGCACGATGCCGCCGATGAGGAACTGCGCGAGGTTCTCGGAGTCGACGGACATGAAGAAGTCCCGGAGCGGCTTCACCAGCGTGCTGCCCGTGGTGTAGCGGTTGATGATCCGCTCCGCGATGAACTCCCGCGCCTCCTTGATCTCCAGTGTCTCCTGGAGGAGCTCGTGGAAGAGGAACACCTTGACCCCGCGCTCGCGCAGCCCGTCCGCGAAGGCGTCGTGCTCGCTGCGGGCGGCCTTGGGCCACAGCACGTCGTCGAAGAGCAGGTCCTCGACGTTGCTCGGGGTGAGCCGAGCCAGCTCGAGACCCGGCCGGTGGAGGATCACCTGGTGCAGCCGGCCGACCTCGGAGTCGACGTGGAACCTGGTCATGGCGACGACCTCTCGCAGCTCGGGGGTGACGGAGCGGCGTGGGGATCCACCGCCCTGACCGGACCCTAGCGGCGCCCTGCGGGCCGCGGCACTGCCTCCCGGCCCTCCGGTCCGAGGTCGACGACCTTGGTCCCGGCGACCGCGGGACCTTCGCCTCGACATTTCGGTGCAGAGGGCGCGGCACCCTGGTCGCCGGCGCGCGGACGTGGGAGAACGGAGCGTCCGCACCGTCGCGGGCAGCAGGAGAGAGGGGCGGGCCATGGCCACCGACGCGACCGAGACGACGGCACCGGAGGAGGCGAAGAAGGGCTTCCGGTTCCCCAGCGCCTTCACGATCCTCTTCTTCGTCACGATCGGCGTGTGGCTGCTCGCCTTCATCATTCCCGCGGGCCGCTACCTCGTCGGCGACGACGGACGGCCGGTCCCCGGCAGCTACGAGCGCGTCGACTCCGAGCTCACCGGCCTCGACCGCCTCTACGAGCTCTTCCTCGCCCCGGTCAACGGGCTGTACGGCGTCGAGAGCGCCGAGAACGGCTTCATCGGCCCGTACGAGTCCGGCCTGGTGTTCGGCGCGGTCGCCGTCTTCTTCTTCGTCCTGGCCATCGGCGCCTTCATCACCATGACGATCAAGACGGGGGCGCTGGACGCCGGCGTCGCCCGGCTGTCGCACCGGCTCCGCAACCGCAGCATCGTGCTCATCGTCGTGCTCATGGTCATCTTCTCCCTCGGCGGCACGACCTACGGGATGGCCGAGGAGACGCTGGGCTTCTACGGGCTCGTGGTGCCCCTGATGCTGAGCCTCGGCTACGACCGGCTGACCGCGGCGTCGGTCATCCTCATCGGCGCCGGCGTCGGCACCATGACGTCGACGGTGAACCCGTTCGCCACCGGAGTCGCCTCCTCGGCCGCCGACATCTCGGTGGGCGACGGGATCGTGCTGCGCGTGATCATGTGGGTCACCCTGACCGCCGTCGCGGTCTGGTTCGTCACCCGGTACGCGAAGCGGGTGCACCAGGACCCGGAGCGCTCGGTGGTGGGCTACCTGCCCGGCGACCGCGAGATGGTGGGGAAGTCCCTCGGCGAGCCCCCGAGCATGTCGGGTCGCCAGCGGGCCGTGATCTGGGTGTTCGGCCTGACGTTCGCCCTGATGATCTTCTCGGTGATCCCGTGGGCCAGCGTCCTGCGCGGCGCCGACGCCGAACCGTTCGGGTGGCAGCTGGACTGGTACTTCCCCGAGCTGGCGGCGCTCTTCCTGGCCGCGGCGATCCTCATCGGCCTGATCGGGCAGCTGGGGGAGAAGGGGCTGACCGACACGTTCGTCCAGGGGGCCGGGGACTTCATCGGTGCGGCACTGATCATCGCGGTCGCCCGTGGCGTCACGGTCATCATGAACAACGCCGACATCACGGACACCATCCTCAACTCGCTCGAGAACGCCGTGTCGTCCACGTCGTCCGCGGTCTTCGCCGTGCTGATGTTCATCGTGAACATCCCGCTCGCGTTCCTGGTGCCGTCCTCGTCGGGTCACGCCACCCTGGCCATGCCGATCCTCGCCCCGCTCGGCGACTTCGCCGAGGTGAGCCGGTCGCTGGTGGTCACGGCCTACCAGTCCGCGTCGGGGCTGGTGAACCTGGTGACGCCCACCTCGGCGGTGGTCATGGGCGGTCTGGTCCTGGCCAAGGTCGGCTACGACAAGTACGTCCGGTTCATCCTCCCGCTGCTCGGCGCGCTCTTCGTGCTGACCTGCCTGTTCCTCGCACTGGGGACCTGGCTGGGCAGCGGGCTCGCCTGACCGGGCGGCAGGGAGCGCGCGCAGAGGGGAGAATGCAGCCATGAGCGAGCGGCGGACGTACGGGCCGGGGGCACATCGCAGCCTCGAACGCCAGACCGGGCAGCCGGGCACCGGCAGCGAGCGCCGGCACGGGCCCGCGACCGCCGTCAAGCACGGCGGGGCGGCCGGACCCGAGCGCCGCGGTGAGCCCGGGGAGGCCATCCAGGCGCCCGACGAGCACGGTGAGGACTACATCTCCGATCGCGACCTGCTGGACCGCGAGCCCTGACGCAGCAGCACTCACTGGGCGCGTCGCGACCGCTCACCGGGGTCCTGCCGGGTAGCGTTCCGCCGTGCGAACAGGTGTTCGTACGGCGGGCGGCGGGCCCGCCGCTGACGAGGCGGAGGGCCGACGGTGCGCGTGCTCGGAGTCGACCCCGGGCTCACCCGGTGCGGGCTCGGCGTGGTCGACGGCGGCCAGGGAAGCGCGCTCGCCCTCGTCAGCGTGGGCGTGGTCCGCACGCCGGTCGGGGCGCCTCTCGGGGAGCGCCTGCTGGCCCTGGAGGCCGAGCTCGAGGCCTGGGTGGACCGGTACCGTCCCGACGCCGTGGCCGTCGAGCGTGTCTTCAGCCAGCTCAACGTCCGTACGGTGATGGGGACCGCGCAGGCCAGCGGCGTCGCCGTCCTGGTGGCCGAGCGGCGCGGCCTACCGCTTGCCCTGCACACCCCCAGCGAGGTCAAGGCGGCGGTGACCGGCAACGGGCGTGCGGACAAGGCCCAGGTGAGCGCGATGGTCACCCGGATCCTCCGGCTGGCCACCCCGCCACGGCCGGCCGATGCCACCGACGCCCTGGGGCTGGCCATCTGCCACGTCTGGCGCGGGGGCGCGCAGCAACGCCTGGCCGCCGCGGCCGCGGCCGCACGAGGAGGGAGCACGCGGTGATCGCATTCGTCCGCGGCCGGGTGGCCGCCGTCGCCCCCGAGCAGGCCGTCGTCGACGTCGGCGGAGTGGGGCTGGCGGTGCAGTGCACGCCGGCCACCCTGGCCGGTCTCCGCCCGGGGACCGACGCGCAGCTGGCCACCAGCATGGTCGTGCGGGAGGACTCGCTGACGCTCTACGGCTTCGCCGACGAGGACGAGCGGGCCGTGTTCGAGCTGCTGCAGACGGCAAGCGGCGTCGGGCCCCGGCTGGCGCAGGCGATGCTCGCCGTGCACGGGCCCGACGACCTGCGCCGCGCCGTGACGACCGAGGATCTCGTGGCGCTGACCAAGGTGCCCGGGATCGGCCGCAAGGGCGCGCAGCGGATCGTCCTCGAGCTCAAGGACCGGCTGGGCCCGCCGATGGGCACGGCCCCGCGTGGTGGCGTCGGTGCGGCCGGGCGGGCGGGCGACGGCTGGCGCAGCCAGGTCCAGGCAGCCCTCCTCGGGCTCGGCTGGTCCACCCGGGAAGCCGACGAGGCGGTCGAGGCGGTCGCCCCGCTGGCCGCCCCGGACGACGGCACCGCGCCGCTGGACGTCCCCGGCCTGCTCAAGGCCGCCCTCCGGACACTGCACCGCTCGTGAGCTCCCGGGACGCCCGGCTGGTGGAGACCGGTGCAGGGCTGGACGAGCGGGCCGTGGAGGCGGCGCTGCGGCCTCGTACCCTCGACGAGTTCGTCGGCCAGGAGCGGGTCCGCGAGCAGATGACGCTGGTGCTCGAGGCGGCGCGGGGGCGTGGCGGCGTGGCCGACCACGTGCTGCTGTCCGGCCCTCCGGGACTGGGCAAGACCACGCTGGCCATGATCGTGGCGGCGGAGATGGGCGCGCCACTGCGCATCACCAGCGGCCCGGCCGTGCAGCACGCCGGCGACCTCGCGGCGATCCTGTCCGCCCTGAACGAGGGCGACGTGCTGTTCTTCGACGAGATCCACCGGATGGCCAGGCCGGCCGAGGAGATGCTCTACACGGCGATGGAGGACTTCCGGGTCGACGTCGTCGTCGGCAAGGGGCCCGGCGCCACCGCCATCCCCCTGGACCAGCCGCCGTTCACCCTGGTCGGCGCGACCACGAGGACAGGGCTCCTCCCCGGGCCGCTCCCAGACCGGTTCGGGTTCACCGGCCACCTCGACCTGTACGAGCCGCACGAGCTCGAGCGCGTGCTGACCCGCTCGGCCAGCCTGCTCGAGGTCGACCTCCGGCGGGACGGCGGCGCCGAGATCGCCGGGCGCTCCCGCGGCACGCCGCGGATCGCCAACCGCCTGCTCCGGCGGGTCCGCGACTTCGCCGAGGTCCGCGCCAACCGCGTGGTCACCGGCCCGGTCGCCCGCGCCGCGCTCGAGGTCTTCGAGGTCGACGACCTGGGCCTCGACCGTCTCGACCGGGCGGTGCTCGACGCGCTGTGCCGGCGGTTCGGCGGAGGTCCGGTGGGGCTGTCCACCGTCGCCGTCGCCGTGGGGGAGGAGCGGGAGACCGTCGAGGAGGTCGCCGAGCCGTTCCTGGTGCGCGCGGGGCTGATCGCCCGGACGCCGCGCGGGCGAGTGGCGATGCCGGCCGCCTGGCACCACCTGGGCCTGGCCGCCCCGGCGGGGGCTCCGTTCCCCGCCTCGCCGGACCTGTTCAGCGCGGCCGAGGAGCCGGACCACGCGGACGAGTAGGCGCCCACCGGCAAACCGGGCGCGCGTGGCGGCAGCCACGCGGCCGGGGTCTAGAATGCCCGGGCGCACGCCGTCCGGCGGCGCTGTGCCGCGCGGGCCGCGACCTCACCCGAGTGGCCTCACCCGAAGGGAACCGGCACCGTCCATGGAGCTGCTGCCCCTGGTCCTGCTCGTCGTCGTGTTCTGGCTGTTCATCATCAGGCCGCAGCGCAACCGGGCCCGCGAGCTCGCCCGGGTGCAGGGCGCGCTGACGCCGGGCCAGACGGTGATGACCGGAGGAGGCCTGTTCGCCACCGTCGCAGCCGTCGACGACGACGAGGTCCTGCTCGAGGTCGCCCCGGGCGTGCAGAGCCGCTACTCCCGCCAGGCCGTCGTCCGCGTCGTCGACGACCCGACGGCGCCGGACGCCGACCGGCTCCCGGCGGAGCCGGGCTCGGACCTGCTCGGCGACCCGGAGCGGCGCGACGACGACCCGACCGGTGGCCGGCAGTGACCGTGACCCCCACCGACTGACCCACCCCAGACCGCCGGGGACCACCGCAGCCGCACCGGCCGCGGACCGTCCGGCCAGATGAGGAGACCGACCCCCGTGGCCTCGACCAACGCGCCCCGGCCCTGGCGCCCCCTCGGCGTCATCGCCATGGCCCTCGCGCTCGTGTTCGGCCTGATGTTCGCCCTCGACCTCTGGACTCCGCGGCTCGGGCTCGACCTGCGTGGCGGCACCAGCATCACGCTGACCGCGAGCACGCCCGACGGCTCCGACCCGACGCCGGACAGCATGTCCCAGGCCGTGGAGATCATCCGGGACCGGGTCAACGGCTCCGGTGTGGCCGAGGCGGAGGTGTCGACGCAGGGCAGCAACAACGTCATCGTGTCGGTCCCCGGTGTCGGCGAGGACGAGCTCGTGCAGATCGTCGGCCAGACCGCCGAGCTGCGGTTCCGGCCGGTCCTCACCGTGATCCCCGGCGGTGCGCCGCAGCCCACCCCCACCCCCACGCCGGGCACCGAGGGAACCCCTGGCACCGAGGGCGAGGTCCCGGCTCCGGAGGGCGCCGACGCACCGGTGGTCCCGGAGGGCCAGCCGAGCGTGGCGCCGACCGAGCCGGCCACCGGCCGCGCCGTGACCAGCGGCCTGACCGGTCAGGAGGCCCCGGCGCCGGTCGAACCCGCCCCGGTGGACCAGCCCGTCGAACCCGCCCCCGTCGACCAGCCCGTCGAGCCCGCCCCGATCGACCAACCGGTCGAGCAGCCGGTCCCGGACCCGGCCGCCCTGCCGACCGACGAGCAGGTCACCCCCGAGCTGCTCGCCCAGCTGCAGGCCTTCGACTGCTCGCAGGTCGAGGTCGCGGCGACCGACGCCCCCGATGAGCCGCTCATCACCTGCGACCAGGACGGCGCCAACCGCTTCCTGCTCGGCCCGGCCGACGTCGTCGGCACGGACATCCGCCGAGCCACCGCGGAGATCCCCCAGGCGGGGCTCGGCTTCGTCGTCAGCCTCGACTTCACCGGCGAGGGCGCGGACAAGTTCTTCGAGTCGACGCAGCGCCTCGCGGGGCAGCAGTTCCCGCAGAACGCGTTCGCGATCGTGCTGGACGGCCGGGTCGTCTCGTACCCCACCGTCGAGCAGGCCATCCCGGGCGGCCAGGCGGTGATCGAGGGGCAGTTCACCCAGCAGGAGGCCCAGCGGCTGGCCACGGTGCTCAGCTACGGCGCGCTGCCGCTGTCCTTCGAGACCAGCGAGGTCAGCACCGTCTCGCCGACGCTCGGCAGTGAACAGCTCGAGGCCGGCCTGCTGGCCGGGGCCCTGGGGCTCCTCCTCGTCTCGCTCTACTCGCTCCTGTACTACCGAGCCCTGGGCACGGTGGTCGTCGCGAGCCTCGCGGTCGCGGGCGCGTTCGCGTACGGCCTGGTCGTCCTGCTCGGAGAGTGGATCGGGTTCACCCTGACCCTCGCCGGCATCGCCGGCCTGATCGTCGCCATCGGCATCACGGCCGACTCCTTCGTCGTGTACTTCGAACGGATCCGGGACGAGGTGCGGGAGGGGCGCAGCGTCCGGATGGCGGTCGAGACGGCGTGGGTGCGAGCCCGGCGGACGATCCTCGTCAGCGACGCCGTCTCGCTGCTGGCCGCGTTCTTCCTCTACACCTTCTCGGTCGGCAACGTCCGCGGCTTCGCGTTCACCCTCGGCCTGACCACCCTGATCGACGTCTTCGTGGTCTTCCTGTTCACCAAGCCGATGCTCACCCTGCTCGCCAGGACCCGCTTCTTCGGGGAGGGTCGCAGGTTCTCCGGCCTGGCCGCGGAGCGCATGGGAGCACCCCGCCGGTCGGTCCGGACCAGCACCTCGGCGACCGCCCGCTCGACCGCCGAGGAGGCGCTCCGATGACGACGACCACCCCCGAGCGCAAGGCCTCGATCGGCAACCGGCTGTACAGCGGTGAGCTGTCCTTCGACATCGTCGGCCGGTCCAAGCGCTGGTACGCCGTCTCGGCCGTCCTGCTGGCGATCGCCGTGCTGTCGATCCTGATCCGGGGGCTGACCCTCGGCATCGAGTTCACCGGCGGCTCGGAGTTCACCGCGACCGCGGACAGCGTCACCGCCAGCACGGTCACCGAGGTCCGGGGCGCCGTGGTGGGCACCGGGATCGCCGGTGCGGCCGAGCCCATCGTGACGACGATCGGGGACGACCGGGTCCGGGTGCAGACCGGCGACCTGTCCACGACGGAGTCGGCCGAGGTCCGCGACGCGGTGGCCGCGGAGCTGGGGACGAGTCCCGACGACGTCACGATCCAGGTGGTCGGGCCGTCCTGGGGCGAGGAGATCACCAGGACCGCCCTGCTGGGGCTGTTCCTCTTCCTCACCGGTGTGGTGGTCTTCCTGTGGATCGCCTACGAGTGGAAGATGGCGGTCGCCGCCATCGCGGCGCTCGTGCACGACATCGTCGCCACCGTGGGCATCTACGCCCTCATCGGCTTCGCGGTCACCCCTGCCACGGTCATCGGCTTCATCACCATCCTCGGCTACTCGCTGTACGACACCGTCGTGGTGTTCGACAAGGTCCGCGAGAACACCAAGGGCGTCACCGCGCAGAACCGGCTCACCTACTCGGAGGCGGCGAACCTCGCCGTCAACCAGACGCTGGTCCGGTCGGTGAACACCTCGGTGATCGCGCTGCTGCCGATCGGCGCCATCCTGTTCGTCGGCGCCGGCCTGCTGGGGGCCGGGACCCTCAAGGACCTGGCCCTCGCGCTGTTCGTCGGCGTGGCGGTCGGGACCTACTCGTCGGTGTTCATCGCGACCCCGCTGCTGGCGGACCTCAAGGAGCGGGAGCCCACGCTGCGCGCGCTCACCCGCCGGGTCCACGCGCGCCGAGGCGCTGGTCCAGCACCCGCCGGGCTGGCGCCGGAGCCCGCCGGGGAGCCGGCTGCGGCCACCGGGCGCGGCAGTGCGCGCCGAGAGGTCGGCGAGACCGGCGAGCGGCACCAGCCCCAGCGCAGCACGCGCTCCCAGCGTCGCGGAGGGCGGCCCGGACGCCGGTGACCGCACCGGTTCCCCTCACGCCGGAACAGCTCGAGCGGCTGACCCGGCGCGTGCGGGACGTGCCGGACTGGCCCGAGCCGGGCGTGGTCTTCAAGGACATCGCGCCGCTGCTCGCCGACGCGGCCTCGCTCGCCCTCGCCGTGGCGGGGCTGGCGGGCGCGGGTCGCGACGCGGCCGGGCGGCTGCGCGTCGACGCGGTCGCGGGGATCGAGGCCCGGGGCTTCGTCCTCGGCGCGCCCGTGGCCACGCTGCTCGGGCTCGGGTTCGTCCCCGTCCGCAAGCACGGCAAGCTGCCCGGCGACACCCACGTCGCCTCCTACGCCCTGGAGTACGGCGAGGCGACGCTGGAGATCCAACAGGACGGCGTCGGCCCCGGGTCGCGCATCCTGCTCGTGGACGACGTGCTGGCCACCGGCGGCACCCTCGCCGCGGCCGCCGAGCTGGTGCGCCGGGCCGGCGGCGTGGTCGTGGCCGCCGCCCTCCTGGTCGAGCTCGACGACCTCGGCGGCCGGGCCCGGCTGCCGGGCCTCGCGGTCCACTCGCTCCTGCACGCCTGAACCCCGCCCTACACTGGACGTCCAGGCAGCCGAGGAGACCCCCGGGGAGACCAGTTGGCGGACGAGACCACCTCGACCAGGGCGGCCGCGCCCCCGGCCGGCCCCGAGGAGGTCCACGTCCCGGTCGACAGCCCGGTCGACAGCCCGGTCGACACCCGGGAAGACGCCGCCGCCGACGTCCAGGACGAACCGAGGCCGACCGCCCCGGTCCGGGTCCGCGCGCGGCTGGCCCGCCTGACCGCCCAGCGCCACCAGGCCAACCCCGTGCTCGACCCGCTGTTCCGCAGCGTCCGGGCCACCCACCCCAAGGCCGACCTGACCCTGGTCGAGCGCGCGTACGAGGTCGCCGCTCGCGCCCACTCCGGCCAGAAGCGGCGCAGCGGCGACCCGTACATCACGCACCCGCTCGCGGTGGCGACGATCCTCGCGGAGCTGGGCATGACGCCGCCCACGCTGGCCGCGGCCCTGCTGCACGACACCGTGGAGGACACCTCGTACACCCTCGACGCGCTGCGGACGGACTTCGGCGACGAGGTCGCGATGCTCGTCGACGGGGTGACCAAGCTCGACAAGGTGAAGTACGGCCAGGCGGCCCAGGCCGAGACGGTCCGCAAGATGGTCGTCGCGATGGCCAAGGACATCCGCGTCCTCGTCATCAAGCTCGCCGACCGGCTGCACAACGCCCGCACCTGGCGGTACGTCTCCAGGGAGAGCGCCCAGCGCAAGGCCCGCGAGACCCTCGAGATCTACGCGCCGCTGGCCCACCGCCTGGGCATGAACACCATCAAGTGGGAGCTGGAGGACCTCTCCTTCGCCACCCTGCACCCCAAGGTGTACGACGAGATCGTCCGGCTGGTGGCCGAGCGCGCCCCCTCCCGCGACGACTACCTGGCGACGGTCATCGACCAGGTGCAGGCGGACCTGCGCCAGGCCAAGATCAAGGCGACCGTGACCGGGCGGCCCAAGCACTACTACTCGATCTACCAGAAGATGATCGTCCGCGGACGGGACTTCGCCGACATCTACGACCTGGTCGGCATCCGCGTGCTCGTGGAGAGCGTGCGCGACTGCTACGCGGTCCTCGGCATCGTGCACGCGCGGTGGAACCCGGTGCCGGGCCGGTTCAAGGACTTCATCGCAATGCCCAAGTTCAACATGTACCAGTCGCTGCACACGACGGTCATCGGCCCGGACGGCAAGCCGGTGGAGCTCCAGATCCGCAGCTACGCCATGCACCGCCGCGCCGAGTACGGCATCGCCGCGCACTGGAAGTACAAGGCGGACGTACGCGACGGGCAGGACACCGACCGCCGGCTGATGACCAGCGAGGGGGCCGGGCCCGGTGACATGGCCTGGCTCCGGCAGCTGCTGGACTGGCAGAAGGAGACCGAGGACCCGGGCGAGTTCCTCGACTCGCTGCGGTTCGAGATCACCACCAACGAGGTGTACGTCTTCACGCCCCGCGGCGACGTCATCGCGCTGCCGGCCGGGTCGACGCCCGTCGACTTCGCGTACGCGGTGCACACGGAGGTCGGCCACCGCTGCATCGGCGCGCGGGTCAACGGCCGGCTGGTCCCGCTGGAGAGCACTCTCGACAACGGCGACGTGGTGGAGATCTTCACCTCCAAGGCCGAGGGTGCCGGGCCCAGCCGTGACTGGCTCGGCTTCGTCCGGTCCGCCCGGGCGCGAAACAAGATCAAGCAGTGGTACTCCAAGTCGCGCCGGGACGAGGCGATCGAGCGCGGCAAGGACGCCATCGCCCGCGCCATGCGCAAGCAGGACCTCCCGCTGCAGCGGATGCTGAGCCAGGAGGCGCTGACCGCTGTCGCGGGGGAGCTCCGCTACCCCGACATCACCGCCCTGTACGCCGCCGTCGGCGAGGGACACGTGTCGGCGCAGAACGTCGTCAGCAAGCTCACCGAGGCCCTCGGCGGCGAGGAGGGGACCTCCGACGACGCGGCGGAGGCGCTGCGACCGGACCGCCCTCGCCGCCGTACGGCCGGCGACCCCGGTGTGGTCGTCAAGGGCGTGTCCGACGTCTGGGTCAAGCTCGCGCGCTGCTGCACACCCGTCCCCGGCGACGACATCGTCGGTTTCGTCACCCGGGGGGCGGGCGTGTCGGTCCACCGCGGCGACTGCGTCAACGTGCAGGCGCTGCGCCGCCAGGACGGCCGCATGGTGGACGTGGAGTGGGCGCCGACCGCCACGAGCCTCTTCCTGGTGGCGATCCAGGTCGAGGCGCTGGATCGTGCCCGCCTGCTCTCCGACATCACCCGGGTCTTGTCGGACCAGCACGTGAACATCCTCTCGGCGACGGTCACGACCGGCAGCGACCGGATCGCCAAGAGCCGCTTCACCTTCGAGATGGCCGACCCCAAGCACCTGGGGCACGTGCTCAAGGCGGTGCGGGGAGTCGAGGGCGTCTTCGACGCCTACCGCATCACGAGCGCCCGCCCGCCGGCCGTTTGACCCCACCGGCGACCCGGGCACCTGGGGAGCCGTCAGCCGCCGAAGTCCGCCAGCGCCCGACGGGCCTCGGCGAGCCACTCCTCCCGCGCCCTGACGGCCTCGTCGTGCCGCTCGGCGGCCTGCTCGTCGCCGCGCTCCCGGGCCTTGCCCGCCTTGACTCGCAGGTCGGCGATGGACGCCTCGAGGCGCTCGACGGTCTCCGCCGCCCGGGCCCGCGCCTCGGGGTTGGAGCGCTGCCACTCGGAGGCCTCGGCCGCCCGGACGGCCTCCTCGACGTGCCGGAGCCGGTCCTCGACCGACCGTACGGAGTCGCGGGGGACCCGACCGGCCTCCTCCCAGCGCTCGTGCACCGACCGCAGCGTCTCGCGGGCGGCCTTCCAGTCCGTCACCGGCAGCAGGGCCTCGGCCTCGACGAGCAGCGCCTGCTTCACCTCCAGCGCCGCGCGCTCGCCGGCGTCGCGCTCCGACGTGGCGGAGTTGCGCGCGCTGAAGAAGGTGTCCTGGGCGGCCCGGAAGCGCCGCCAGAGGGCGTCGTCGACGGGTTTGGGGGCAGGCCCGGCGGCCTTCCAGCGGGTCATCAGGTCGCGGTACGCGCGGGTGGTGGGGCCCCAGTCGGTGGAGGAGGCCAGCGCCTCCGCCTCGGCGACCAGGCCCTCCTTGACCGCGCGGGCCTGCTCACGGCGCTCGCCGACCTCGGCGAAGTGGGCCTTGCGGCGCCGCGTGTAGTGCGTCCGGGCGGAGGAGAAGCGTCGCCACAGCGCGTCGTCGGCGGCGCGCTCCAGCCGCGGCAGCGTCTTCCACTCCTCGAGCAGGGCGCGGAGCCGGTCGGCCCCCTGGCGCCAGTCCTGGCCCTCGGCGATCTGCTCCGCCTCCGCGGCGATCCCCTCCTTGCGGGCCCGGGCCTGCTCCAGGGCCCGGGCGCGCTCGGCGCGGCGCTGCTCCCGCCGCTCGCGGACGCGCTCCTCCACCGAGTCGAGCCGGGCGGCCAGGCCCGGGAGGTCGCCCACCACCTGGGGCTCGGCCAACGCCTGCCGGACCCGGGCGATCACCGGGCCGGCGTCGTCCGGCGCCGCGGAGCCGCTGCGGAGCCGCTGCTCGAGCAGGTCCACCTGCACGACCAGGTCGTCGTACTTGCGGCCGTAGAAGGCGAGCGCCTCCTCGGGCTGGTCGGCCTGCCACGACCCGACCACGCGGTCGCCGTCCGGGGTGCGCACGTGGACCGTGCCGTCCGCGTCGACCCGGCCCCACGCGTTCTCGGCGACGGTAGGCACCGGCTCGGGGCGCGGCGTGTCGGTCACGGCTTCCTCCGGCTCGGGCACATCAGGCACCGGTGACCACCAGCGAGTCGATGGTCACGGGTTGAGCCGGGGCGCCGTCCTCGCCGCCGTCGGCAGTGCCCCGCTCGGCGATGGCGGTCACCACGTCCAGCCCCTCGGTCACCGTCCCGAAGACCGTGTAGCTCGGCGGCAGCTCGGAGTCGGCGTACACCAGGAAGAACTGGCTGCCGTTGGTCCCCGGCCCCGCGTTGGCCATGGCCAGCGTGCCGGCCGGGTAGGCGGCGCCCTCGAGGTTCTCGTCGGGGAACTGGTAGCCCGGCCCCCCGGACCCGGTGCCGGTGGGGTCGCCGCACTGCAGCACGTCGAGCGTGGCCGACGCGGTCAGCCGGTGGCAGGTGGTGCCGTCGAAGAAGCCGCTGGACGCCAGGTGCGCCAGGGAGCTCACCGTGCACGGTGCCTGCTCGGGCAGCAGCTGCACGGTGACCGGCGACCCGTCGAGGGTGATGGTCGCCTGGGCGGCCTGCTCGGCCGCGACGGGCTCGGCCGGCGGGACCTCGATGCCCTCCACGGCAGGCGAGCCGGTCTCGGTCCAGGCGCAGGTGCCGTCGGGCGTTGCCGAGTCGGAGTCCGGGCTGGCCTCGGCGGACGGGGTGTCCTCGGCCAGCGCGGTGACGTCGTCGTCCCCGCCGCGGACCCAGGCGATCGCCCACACGAGCCCTCCGGCCACGAGAGCCACCGCGGTGCCCACGAGCAGAGCCTTGCGCCGGCGCACCGAGCGCCGGTGCTGCTCCTCACGCCGCCGCTGCTGCCGCTCCCAGCGCTCGCGCGCCAGCCGTCGCCGTCGCTCGCTCCTGCTGACCACGCACGCTCCTCCCCAGCCGCCCACCACGACACCCGCCGCCCGGGCGCACAGTCTAGGCAGGGGTGATCTCGTTCGCGGGGGCCGGTCACCCGCCGGTACCCTCCCGTGGCACAGGCTCCCCACCCTCCCGGACGGAAGGCTCCCGCGTGCTGGTCGTCGGCTTCCCCGCCCAGGCCTTCGCGACGAACTGCTACGTCGTCGCTCCGGCCGAGGGTGAGGAGTGCGTCGTGGTCGATCCCGGGTTCGGCGTGGTGGACCGGCTCGAGGAGGTGCTGCGCGAGCACCGGTTGCGCCCCGCGGCGGTCCTGCTCACGCACGGGCACGCGGACCACGTCTGGTCCGTCACCCCCGTCTGCGGGTCGCGGGACGTGCCCGCCTACGTCCACGGCGCCGACCGGTACCGCCTGCGCGACCCGCTGGCCACCCTCGACCCCGCCGTCGTCGCCATGCTCGCCCAGCAGTTCGGCGCGGCCGGGCGGTGGCGCGAGCCCGACGACGTGCGCGGCCTCGACGACGCCCGGCCACTCGAGGTCGCCGGCCTCCGCTGGGGCGTCGTCCACGCCCCGGGGCACACCGAGGGGTCGGTGATGTTCCGGCTGGACCGGCCCGGTCAGCCCGGCCTGCTGCTCTCCGGCGACGTCCTCTTCGCCGGCAGCATCGGTCGCACCGACCTGCCCGGCGGCGACCACGCCGCGATGCTCGTCTCGCTGCGGGACCGGGTCCTCCCGCTCGACGACACCACCGAGGTGCTGCCCGGCCACGGGCCCGCGACCACGATCGGGCGGGAGCGCCGCAGCAACCCCTACCTGCAGGGCCTGCTCCGCAGCCCTGCCTGACGCCCACCGCCCACCCCCGACACCCCCGGCCCGACACCGCCCGACCGCGAGGACCCCTGTGAGCTCTGCCTTCCGCGCCCCCAAGGGGACGTTCGACCTCGTCCCCCCGCGGGGCGAGGCGTTCCTCGCCGTCCGGGACGCGATGGCCGCCCCCCTGCGGCTGGCGGGCTACGGCTACGTCGAGACGCCGACCTTCGAGGACACCGCCCTCTTCGTCCGCGGCGTCGGGGAGTCGACCGACGTCGTGACCAAGGAGATGTACACCTTCACGACGCGGGGCGGGGACTCCGTGACGCTGCGGCCCGAGGGCACGGCGAGCGTCCTGCGGGCGGCCCTCGAGCACGGGCTCGACCGCGGCCCGCTGCCGCTGAAGCTCTGGTACTCGGGCTCCTTCTACCGCTACGAGCGGCCGCAGAAGGGCCGCTACCGCCACTTCTCCCAGGTCGGGGCCGAGGTGCTCGGCAGCGAGGACCCGGCCGTCGACGCGGAGACCGTGCTGCTCGCCCTGGACGCCTACCGCGCCCTGGGGCTCACCCAGGTGCGGCTGCTGCTGAACTCCCTCGGCTCCACCGAGTCCCGGCCGGGCTACCGCGCCGCGCTGCAGGACTACCTCCGCGGGCTCGACCTGGACGAGGAGACCAGGCGCCGGGTCGACGTCAACCCGCTCCGGGTCCTCGACGACAAGCGACCCGAGCTGCAGGAGTCGCTGGCGGGGGCTCCCCTCATGCAGGACCACCTCTCCGCGGCCGACCAGGCCCACCACGACGCGGTCCGCGAGCTCCTGGCGGACGCCGGTGCGCAGTGGGAGGACGCCCCGCGTCTCGTCCGCGGGCTGGACTACTACACCCGGACCACGTTCGAGTTCGTCCACGACGGCCTCGGTGCGCAGTCCGCCGTGGGCGGCGGCGGGCGCTACGACGGGCTGTCGGAGTCCATCGGCGGGCCGCGGCTGCCGGGCGTGGGCTGGGCCCTCGGCGTCGACCGTACGGTGCTGGCCCTGGAGGCCGAAGGGCTGCTCCCGCCCGGTGGTGCCGGCGTGGACGTGTTCGCCGTACCGCTCGGCGAGGACGCGAGGCGCCGGGCGTTCGGACTGGTCACGGAGCTCCGCCGCGCCGGCGTCCCGGCCGACCTCGCCGTCGACGGCCGCGGGCTGAAGGGCGCCATGAAGGCCGCCGACCGCTCGGGTGCGCGCTACGCACTCGTGCTCGGCGACCGCGACCTGGCGGCCGGCGTCGCCCAGGCCAAGGACCTGTCCACCGGTGAGCAGCAGGCCGTCCCGCTGCCCCACGTCGTCCCGTACCTCCAGGAGAAGCTCTCGTGATGCGCACCCACCCGGCCGGCGTCCTGCGCGCCGAGCACGCCGGTGACACCGTCGTCCTCACCGGCTGGATCGCCCGGCGCCGCGACCACGGAGGGGTCGCGTTCCTCGACCTGCGCGACTCGTCCGG
>DATHTV010000123.1:0-18210 GCA_035462845.1 Jiangellales bacterium | reverse complement strand
GCGAGCGGAGCTCGGCGGCGGCGTGTCGCGCACATCCGGCGGGTCGGTTACCGCTTGACCATGCCGTGCGGGTCGATGACGAACTTCTTGGCCGCGCCCTTGTCGAAGTCGGCGTAGCCCTGCGGGGCGTCGTCGAGCGAGATCACCGTGGCGTTCACGGCCTTGGCGATCTGCACGCGGTCGTGCAGGATCGCGCGCATCAAGCCGTGGTGGTAGCGCATCACGGGGCACTGGCCGGTGGTGAAGGTCAGGGACTTGGCCCAGCCGAGGCCGAGCCGCAGCGACAGCGAGCCCTCCTTGGCGGCCTCGGTCGCCGCGCCGGGGTCGCCGGTCACGTACAGGCCGGGGATGCCGAGCGCGCCGCCGGCAGCGGTGATCGTCATGAGCGAGTTGAGCACCGCGGCAGGCTGCTCCTCGCTCGACTCGGCGCCGTGGCCGCGCGCCTCGAAGCCGACGGCGTCGACGGCGCAGTCCACCTCGGGGACGCCGAGGATCTGCTCGATCTGCTCGCCGACGTCACCCTTGGAGACGTCGATGGTCTCGCAGCCGAAGCTGCGGGCCTGGGCGAGCCGCTCCTCCTGCAGGTCGCCGACGATGACGACGGCCGCACCGAGCAGGAAGGCACCGGCCGCCGCCGCCAGGCCGACCGGACCGGCACCGGCGATGTACACCGTCGAGCCGACCTTCACACCGGCCGTCACGCAGCCGTGGAAGCCGGTCGGAAAGATGTCCGACAGCATCGTCAGGTCGAGGATCTTCTCCAGCGCCTGGTCGCGGTCCGGGAACTTCAGCAGGTTCCAGTCGGCGTACGGCACCATGACGTACTCGGCCTGGCCGCCGACCCAGCCACCCATGTCGACGTAGCCGTACGCCGAGCCGGGGCGGTCGGGGTTGACGTTGAGGCAGACCCCGGTCTTGCCCTCCTTGCAGTTGCGACACCGGCCGCAGGCGATGTTGAACGGGACCGAGCAGATGTCGCCCTGCTTGATGAACTCCACGTCCCGACCGACCTCGACGACCTCGCCGGTGATCTCGTGCCCGAGCACGAGGCCCTCGGGGGCGGTGGTGCGGCCGCGCACCATGTGCTGGTCGGAGCCGCAGATGTTGGTGGAGACGGTCTTGACTATCACACCGTGGTTGGTCTGGCGGCCCACGTTGGCCTGGTTGACCCCCGGACCGTCCTGGAGGGTGAACGTCGGGTAGTCGATGGTCTGCACCTCGACCTTGCCCGGGCCCATGTACGCGACTGCCCTGTTGCTCCCTGCCATCTCGCGGTCCTCCTCGCTGCCGGTCACCCGGCACGTCGGTGGCCCACCCGGTTCCGAGCGGTAGTGGTCCCCTACCGCGCCGCGAGACGGACAAACCAGGATCTGTCAGCCGAGGGTGTGGCGCATCCACACGTTCGGCTCGACGTAGACCGCGTGGTCCTGGTCCACGTCCACGTGCACCGGGACGAGCGCGCCAGGCACCACCTGCGGGCCGGACTCGGCCAGCGGCAGGCCGGTCCACTCCCGCCAGTCCGCGAGCGACCCGGCGACGGTCATCGACCGTGGCGCCACCCGGACCACCTCGGCACCGAGACGCGCGTGCACGCGCATCCAGGGGTCGGCCGGCATCCCGTCGGGGCGTCGGCGTGCCGCGTACTCCGCGATCGGAGTCCACGGCTCGTCGGCCTTGCGGCTCGGCCGCACCGGTGCGACCAGGACGCCGAACCCCCGGCGGGCGGCGAGGTCGCGCATCGCCTGCACCATGTGCCCCGCCAGGCCGGTCCCGCGCCGCTCCGGCACGATGGTGATCTCCAGTGCCGACACGGTGTCCGGTGGACGGCCGTCGACCCGGTCGGCCCACGACCAGCGGATGACCCCGTCCCAGCCGTCGCCGGGGAGGTCACCTCGCTCCGGCAGGTCGAGCGCGAACGGGACGGCGAACCCGCGCGCGACCAGGTGGTCGGTGCCCGCCACCGTGGCGACCAGGACGTAGTCCGGCCGGGCCCGGGTGCAGTCGCGGTAGTAGAGGTCCGCGATGGGGTCCTCGACCATGAACCGCGGCCACAGGTCGGTGAGCTCCCAGAGCCGCTCGACCAGGAAGGGACGCTCGGCCAGCGTCGTGACGAGGACCGGCTCGTTCGCCGGCACTACCCGCTCTTGCGGCGGAACTGGCGTTGCGCCTTGGCCGGGCCGGTGGCGCTGTGCGGGCCGTGCGGCGCGTCGTCGGGACCCGCCGCCGTGCCGTGCCGGGCGGCGTTCTTGCGCTCGAGCGCCTCGCGGAAGCGCGCCCTCACGTCGTCCTCTCCCGCCGCCGGCTGTGCCGCCTGGTCGCCGGCTGCCTGGTCGCCGGCCTGGGCGTCGTGGGTGTCGTCGCGCTCTGCCATGGGGCACCTCCGCGAGGGCTGTCCGGTGGGCCGTGATCCGTTCCCTGTCCCGAGCAGCCTGTCACCTCACCCGCGGACGGGGCGAGGGCTTTGTCCCCTGCCTGGTCTCAGGCGGCGTCGACGCGCCGCAGCCGGTACGCCGCGGCCGGGGCCGAGAGGTTGGGCCGCACGGCGCGGCGGAGCTCGCGACCCGTCGCCGTGAGCAGCACCCTCCGCTCCACCGCGAATCCCTCCGCGGCGATGAGCCGTTCGAGGTCCGCGAGCGTGGCCAGGTGGATGTTGGGCGTCTCGAACCACGCGTACGGGAGGGCACGGGAGACCGGCATCCGGCCGCGCAGCAGCGTGGCCCGGTGCCGCCAGTGGCCGAAGTTCGGCGCCGAGAGCACCGCCGTCGGGGCGATCCGCCGCACCTCCCGCAGGACGGTCGCCGGGTGCTGGGTGGTCTGCAGCGTCTGGGAGAGGACGACCACGTCGTACGAGGAGTCGGCGAAGGTCGCGAGCTCGCGGTCGAGGTCCAGCGCGAGCACCGGGACGCCCCGCCGGATCGTGGCCAGCACCGCGTCGGGCGCGATCTCCACCCCCGTCCCCCGGCACCCCCGCCGGCGCAGCAGGTGCTCCAGCAGGCTGCCGTCGCCGCAGCCCAGGTCGAGGACACGGCTGCCGTCCGGCACCAGGCCGGCGACGACGTCGAGGTCGGGTCTCACCGCGTCACCGGCGCCGCGGCCCCGCGGGGAGCCCGCTCGGCGGCCCGGTCCTCGGCCGCCCGCCCCAGGAACGCCCGTACGGTCGCGTGGTAGTCGGGGATGTCGAGCAGGAACGAGTCGTGCCCCCACGGCGAGGCGATCTCCCGGAAGGTCACCGGTGCACCCGCGTGCTCGAGGTGCCGGACCAGGCGCAACGAGTGGGCGGTGTCGAAGCGCCAGTCGCTGTCGAAGCTCAGGACCAGGCTGCGCGTGCCCACCTCGGCCAGCCGGGCGGCGGCACGGCGGTCCGCGAACGGGTCGAAGTAGTCCATGACGCGGGTGAGGTAGAGGTACGTGTTCGCGTCGAAGCGCGCGAGGAAGCTCTCCCCCTGGTGGGCCAGGTAGCTCTCCACCTCGAAGTCCACGCCGAAGCGCGGCACCGGGGCGACCTCCTCGCCTCGCCCCTGCAGGCGGCGGCCGAACTTCTCGGCGAACGCCTGCTCGGAGAGATACGTGATGTGGGCCATCATCCGGGCGACCGAGAGCCCGGCCGAGGGACCACCGCCCCCGTCGTCGCCGTAGTACTGACCGCCGCGGAAGCCCGGGTCGCGCACGATCGCCTCCCGGGCGACGGCGGAGAAGGCGATGTTCTGCGCGGTGAGGCGGCTGGAGGCCCCGACCATGACCGCGGCGTCGATCTCGCCCGGGTGCCGGAGCGCCCACTCCAGGACCTGCATGCCGCCCAGTGAGCCGCCGATCGCGGCCAGCGGCCGGGCGACGCCCAGGTGAGCGAGCAGCCGCCGGTGGACCGCGACGAGGTCGCCCATCTGCAGCAGCGGGAAGTCCAGCCCGTACGGCCGGCCCGTCGAGGGGTCGGTCGAGGACGGCCCGGTCGTGCCCTGGCAGCCTCCCAGCAGGTTGGCGCACACGACGAAGAACCGGTCGGTGTCGACCGGCTTGCCCGGGCCGATCAGGGTGTCCCACCAGCCGCGGCGGGCGGGGTCGCCGTGGTGGCCGGCCGCGTGCGCGTCGCCGGTGAGGGCGTGGCAGACCACCACCGCGTTGTCCGCCCGCGGCGACAGCTCGCCGTACGTCTCGTACGCGACCTCGACCGGGGCCAGCGTCCGCCCGGACGCCAGCCGCAGCGGGTCGTCCTCCCGGTGGAGGACGACCCGCTGCGTCTCGACGAGGCCCAGCGGCGCGGCCTGCGGTGCGAGCACGGACCCGGTCAGGCCTTGCCGGCGGCCCCGAGCGCCTGCTCGAGGTCGGCGAGGATGTCGTCGATGTGCTCGACGCCGACCGAGAGCCGGACCATGTCCTCGGGGACCCCGGCCGCCTCGAGCTCCGCGGGCTCCAGCTGGGAGTGCGTGGTCGTGGCGTTGTGGATGGCCAGCGACTTGGCGTCGCCGATGTTGGCCAGGTGGCTGAACAGCTCGAGCGCCTCGATGAAGGCCTGCCCGCCGGCCCGTCCGGTGCGGACGCCGAACGACAGCAGCCCTCCGTACCCCTTGCCGGTGAAGACCCTGTCCGCGGTGGCCTTGTACGGGTTGTCGTCGAGCCCGGGGTAGGACACCCACGAGACGGCGTCGTGGGACTGGAGGAAGCGCGCGACGGCGAGGGCGTTCTCGCTGTGCCGCTCGATCCGCAGCGGGAGGGTCTCGAGGCCCTGGAGGAAGAGCCAGGAGTTGAACGGCGTGATCGCCGCGCCGGTGTTGCGCAGCAGCACGGTGCGGGCCCGGATCGCGTACGCGAGGTTGCCGACCGCCTCGGTCCAGACGACCCCGTGGTAGGCGCCGTCGGGCTTGGTGAGCCCCGGGAAGCGGTCGCTGTGCTCGGCCCACGGGAAGGTGCCGGCGTCGACCAGGACTCCCCCGATGGAGGTGCCGTGACCGCCGATGTACTTGGTGGCGGAGTGCACGGACACGTCGGCGCCGTGGTCGAACGGTCGGGCCAGGATCGGCGTCGGCGCGGTGTTGTCCACGATCAGCGGGAGACCGTGCGCGTGCGCGGCCTCCGCCCACGCCGCGACGTCCACCACGTTGATCTTGGGGTTGCCGATCGTCTCGGTGAAGACCAGCTTGGTGCGCTCGTCCACGACCGCGGCGAGGGCCGAGGGGTCGTCGGCGCTGACGAAGCGGACCTCGATGCCGAACTGCGGCAGGGTGTGCGCGAACAGCGCGTACGTGCCGCCGTACAGCTCGGAGTGGGCGACGATGTTGTCGCCGGCTCCGGCCAGGTTGAGCACCGAATAGGTCACGGCGGCCGAGCCGGAGGCAGTGGCCAGCGCGGCGACCCCGCCCTCGAGGGCGGCGACCCGCTGCTCGAAGACGTCCTGCGTCGGGTTCATGATCCGGGTGTAGATGTTGCCCGGCTGGCGCAGCGCGAACAGGTCGGCGGCGTGCTCGGTGCTGTCGAAGACGTACGAGGTCGTCTGGTAGATCGGTACGGCCCGGCTGTTGGTCGTCGGGTCGGGCTGCTGCCCCGCGTGCAGGGCGAGCGTCTCGGGTCGGTGGGTCATCGGTGCTGGTCCTCTCCCCCGCCGGGCGGCGGGACACGTGTCCCGGGCTCGGCGTGCCGGGGGCCGGCACGGCTCCCCATCTTCCGCCTCGCCCGCCGGGACGCGGGCTCCGCGCTGGAGTTAGCACCCGTCGGGCGGGCCTCCGTGCGGAGACCGGCACCCCGGCTGCTGCGGCGTCGACGGGCCAGGTCCCTCGGCCGCTCGCGATGGGTCGCGGGCGCCATCGTACGGGAGTCGGTGGGCTTCGCATCCCGGTATCCGGGCGGTGATCTCACATGCCGGAACGCCTGCGAATGGGCGCATGATCACCGTGGCGCCGCCGTCGCGCCCCGCGGCACCCCAGCTCCACACCGATCACCAGGCGCCCGGACGAGGGCGCGCTCCAAGATCACCGTGGCGCCCACGTCGCGCCCCGCGGCACCTGGACTCCACACCGATCACTGGGGCGACGCAGGCCCAACCCCGGGGGCGCTCAGGCGTCACGGTCCACCGACTGACCGGCAGCGACCGCCTCGGCGGCCGACCGGGAGTCGATGACCCCCTCCTCGAGCAGGGCGTGGACGGCCGCGGGGCCGGCCGATCGGGGAAGGAGCCCGCGTTCCATGAGCACCCGCAGGGTCTCCCCGCTGGCACTGGTGCGCTCGGCCGCCATCTCCCGGGCGTGGTCGTCCGCGGCCTGCTCGAGAGCGGAGTTGTCGTGTCCGGCCGAGTTCCCCTCGGCGGCCAGGGCGCGGGCCATCGCCGCTCCTGCACTCGCGGCAGCCAGCTCCGCGGCCTCGCTGGCCTCGATCACGGCGGCCAGCTCCTGGCCCAGGGCCAGCACCGCCGGCCGGGTGAGGATCCCCTGCAGGAGCAGCCGCCCACCCGCCTGCCGTGCCCCGGCTCGCAGCCGGGCTGCCCAGGTGTGCTCGACGAGGACGACCGCAACCGCGACACCCGGGGCGATGCTCGCGGCGAGTCGGCGGATGTCCTCCGGGCCCAGGCCCGCGGTCAGTCCTTCGGCGGCGTCCTGGGACGGGTCCTCGTCCGCCGCTCCCGGGACCGCCGGTGAGCCCACGACACGACGCCATGCGTCCGGCCCGGCCGGCCCGGCCGGCTTGGTCGGCCCGGCCGGCCCGGCCGGCTTGGTGGGCCCGGCCAGCCCGGCCGATTCCGGCGCCACGCCGGCACCGAGACCGAGGAGTCGCCGGACCAGCAGCCCGGCCCGCTCGCGCTCGGCGTCCCCGGCATCGCCCTCGAGCTGCTCGGTGGTGAAGCCGCCGTCTGCCTCGCGCCGCAGCACCAGCGCGTCGACGAGCCGGAGCACACCGTGCGCCCGCAGCCGGTGGAGCTCCTGCCGGACCCGTCCGACCTGCAGGGGATCTCCTTCGAAGCCCACCACGAGCACCTGCAGCGGACCCGATGTCGTCACGGCCTCGCCCCCTTGCCCGTCATCCGCACGGTAGGCCGCCTCGGGGTGTCTGACCACCGTCAGCAGGCGCGAGCCCACTGGCGTGACTCGAAGACCGGCGGACCGGCGGCGCGAGGTCCCGGATGGTCCGGGCTCGACCGGGGTCAGGCGGGTGACTTCGGCGGACCGTCGGCCGCTCCCACCCCCGGCGAGCCGGCTCCGGACGACCCGGTCGAGCTCAGACCAGGCCCGGGACCGCCGGCGCCGCCGCCCGAACCACCGGCCCCGCCGGGACCGCCGCCACCCGAGGACCCCGACGATCCGGACGTCCCGGTCGACGGCGCACCCTGGTCACTGCCCGACCCGCCGCCGCCCGCGGCTCCCGGGCCGGTGGCCGACGACGGCCCACCCGACGAGCCCGGTGGGGCCGGCCCGCCCAGGCCCTGCGGCTGACCGGTCTGCGCGGTGCTCTGCCCCGCGGCGTCGTCCGCCTTGCCCGCCCGGTCGGCCGCCCCCCGGTACACCTTCGGCTGAACGAAGCCGAACGGCGACAGCTTGACGTTGGCCACCGACCAGCCGTCCGCGGTCTTCACCAGGTTGACCTCGACCAGCGGCTTGGCGTCGAAGCGGTCGGAGAAGGCCTGCAGCCGCTTGGCCTTGTCCGTCTGCGAGAAGCGGACGAGCGACTGCCACAGCCGCGACGACCGGGCCAGGTCGGCCTGGAAGGCCGCGAGGTCGCTCGCGTTGCTCAGCTTGGCCGCGGAGGCGGAGATCCCGGTCCCGCGTGTCTGGGCACCGGCAGCGTCCGGCTGGAGGCCGGAGAGGTCGGTCAGCCGCAGCGGGTTCGACTGCGCGTACGAGTACGCCGGGAGCAGCGCCGGGTCGTCGAGCGCCGCCTGCGGCTCGGTCGCCAGGATCGGGTCCGGGCTGTAGAAGACCCCTTCCCTCGGCTCGTACCAGCGGGCGCCCAGGTTGACGAGGTTGCGCACCTCGTCGAGGTAGCCGCCGGCGTACAGGTACGGAGTGCGGTGGACGTTGGAGTCCTCGCGGATCCACGGCTCCCCGCCGGGGAGGTACTCCCAGTGCTGGAAGACCAGCGCGCGGCGGTCGGTGACCATGTGCGTGGAGCCCTGCAGGTCCTGGTGGAGGTAGTACTGCTGGTGCTCGTAGCTGCCGGTCTGCGACCGCTTCTCGGCGAAGCGCACGTCTCCGGCCCAGATGTGCTTCCACGGCACGGAGCCGTTGCGCACGGTGTACCACCGGTTGACGAACGAGGTCTCCCCGTCCGGCCCGCGCTCGAGCGCGCGCCGCCCGGCGTCGTCGTACGTGTAGCGCGTCGTGGCGCTGCCGTCGTCGACCACCGTCATCCGGTCGGCGGCGTCCCACGTGACGGTGCGCCGCTCGTTCGTCACCGTGTCCACGAAGCCGGTGAGGTTGCCGTTGAGGTCGTAGGAGAAGGTGCGCGAGCCGTACCGGGTCAGCTGGTGCGGGCCCGCGCCCCCGTACGTCATGGGGTCGAAGGTGTAGGTGGTCGGCTTCTGCACCAGCACCTTGCCCTTGCCGCTGGCGTTGGCGATCTCGTCGGTCTGCTCCTTGCGGACGACGTTGCCGTTGGGGTCGTAGGCGACCTCCCAGGTGAAGCGTCGTACCTTGTTCTGCGGCACCTCGTACGTACCCGTCGCGGACTCCAGCCGGTAGTACGGGTCGTAGTCGTACTCCTGCGTGGTGGGTCCGACGTAGAGGCTGGGCACGGCCGGTGGGACGTCGTTCTGCATCGACTCGACGTTGCTGACCTTGTCGTAGCCGTAGACCAGGTCCTGGATCTCCCGGTCGGGCGTCTCGGTGAGTTGGTTCTCCAGCCGCCCCAGCAGGTCGAACGACCGCTGCGTCAGCACGCCCGTGCCGGTGGCCTCGAGCCGGCGGTCGAGGAACTCGTCGTACTCGAGCCGGTCGAGGTAGCGGTAGCGGCAGGTCACCGGGACGTCCGAGGTGACCGTCGTGCCGGCCGCGTGCGACGTCGCGGTCGGCGCCTCCGGCGTGCCGTTGATCCCGCGGACGACGGTGTAGGCGTACTGCCCCTCCACCGCGGTGGGCTGCCGGTCGGTGACCTGCATCTGCTCGCCCCGGACCGTGATCGTGAATGGCAGCGACGGCGTCGTGGCGGCGACCTCCTCGACCAGGACGGTCGTCTGGGTGGCGTCGACGGAGGCGACGAGCTTGCCCAGCTCGGTGCACTCCTTCTCTCCCTCCAAGCCGGACAGCAGGCCGCCCGCGTCGTACTCGTGCGAGAGCACCTCGCCGTCCGGGTAGGTCAGCGTGTCCAGCCGGCTGAAGGAGTCGTAGGTGAACCCCGTGGTGTACGTGACCTTGGGTGCGGTCGACGGGTTGAGGTTGTGCACCTTCATGGTCGTGGTCTCCGACGCCACGTTGCCCAACGGGTCGTAGGCCAGCTGCTGGAGGCGTGCCCCGTCGACGAGGTTCACCACCCTGCCCGCGCCGTTGCCCGGGGCGCCCGGTGGCCCGAAGACGTAGGTGACGTCCGGCGTCGCGTCCGGGTAGTCGATGCCGACCAGCCGGTCGAACTCGTACGCGAACTCCACTCGCTGTCCGGCGGCGCGCAGCTTGGGCGTCTGCTCGGACACCACGTTGCCCGCCGGGTCCCAGGTCTGCGTGCGCAGACCCGCATCGGGGGTCTGGGTGCTGAGCCGGCGGCCCAGGCCGTCGTAGGAGTGGGTGGTGGCGTTGCCGGCGTTGTCGACCACCCGGACCAGCTGGCCCAGGGGGTCGTAGCTGTACGAGGTACGGATCCGGGCCGCGCCGACGGGCAGGTCGTCGACGGCCAGGGTGGTGTCCCGCACGTCGGTCCAGGTGCGGACGGGCTTGCCCTCCGCGTCCGTGGTCGTCGTCGTGAAGAGGGTCCCCGGGACGCCGTCGAGGCTGCCGAAGTCGTACGCGGTGCTCGTCACCTTGGCGTCGGGGGCGGGGTCGCCGGGTTCGGTGAGCGGTTCGGTGAGCTTCGTCGGCCGGTCGAGCAGGTCGTACTCGGTGAGCGTCGGCAGGTACGGCGAGGGCACCGGGTTGTACGTGGTGGCCTGGCCGGGCGGCTCGGTGACCGGGAACCACTCCTTGACCTCGCGGCCGAGCGCGTCGTACTCGATGGAGCCGGCCACGATCATCTTGGCCGTCTTCGGGTCGGCCGGGTCGTCGGCCAGGATCGACGCGTCGTGCTTGGTCTGCGTCAGCCGGCCGATGCCGTCCACGAAGGCGACGGTGTCGATGGTGTCGCCCGGGTTGAAGGCGTCGAAGTGCCGCGCGACCGCGTAGCCGTAGGCCGGTGCCGACGGCGCGTACTCGAAGGTCACCGTGGCCGGGTCGCCCGGGTCCTGCTCGTACGGGCTGCGGATGGCGGCGATGCGGCCGAACGAGTCGTAGGCGTAGGTCGTGGCGTTGCCGTTGGCGTCGACGCGCCGGGTGACCCGGCCGTCGCGCCCGTACTCGGCCCGCGCCGTGAGCCCGTGGCTGTCGGTCACCTCGGCCACGTCGGTGTGCCGGTCGGCGTCGTAGACGTACTCGACGGTGTAGCGGTCCCCGTCGACGTTCTCCGGGTAGGCGATGCGGTTGTAGCTGCCGTACGCGTTGAACTCCAGGTCGGTCACGGCCGTCGTGCTGCCGTCGATGCGCTCCTCCAGGTGGATGGGCACCGCGTTGAGGCACAGGTCCGGCGAGCCGTCCCGGTGCCGCAGCACCGCTCCGGTGGAGTCCTTGATCGTGAACGTGGCGGGCACGCTGACCCACGAGGTCGTGCGGCACTGCGAGTACGTCGTCTCGGCGACCAGGTCGTCGGCCGTCGTACCGCTGCGACCGGGGTCGGTCTGCTTCACGACGTTGCCGAGCGCGTCGTAGTCGAAGGTCAGCGGCAGGGTGAGGCGCTCTGCACCGGCGGCGTCGTACCACCGCTGGGTCACGCGGGTACGGGTCACGCCGCGGGCCTCGTCGAGGAGGTTGAGCCCCTCGGCGCCGGTCGTGGGCTTGGTCACCGGGTCGGCGGCGCCGGTGACAGCGTCGACCAGGGTCCACTCGGTGTCGGTGCGGGCGAGAGTGGTCCCGTCCGGCGCCTTCGACGTCTCGGACACGAGCAGCCCGGAGTCGAAGACGGTGGCGTTGCGGTAGCGGCGCTCGTAGACGCGCAGCGGTGGGTCGTCCAGGACGTTGGCGTCCCCCGCGTACGCGCGCTGGGTCTCGACGACCGTGTGGTAGCCGAGCATCTCGCGCTCGAGGGCGTTGAACTCGTTGCCCTGGTAGGCGAACGTGCTCAGCTGCACGTCGGGCCCGTCGCCCGGCCGGCGGTCGTCGACCTCGACGCTGCTGAGCAGCCAGATGGGGTACGGCTGCGCCACGGTGTTGCCGTCGCGGGTGTAGCCGAGCCGGATCTGGCCCCCGATCGGGGTGTCGACCGACGCGAGCAGGTTCGTGCGGCCACGCTTGTTGCTGCGCACCTCCATGGTGCCGTCGTCGGTGCTGCGGACCGAGTCGGGGTAGCCGTCGCCGTCGACGTCGGTGAGCTGCACCTGGGTCGAGGACAGACTGCGCTCGTAGTGTGCGCCGGGGTTGACGATGATGTAGCAGCCCGGTCCGATCGGCGGCGGGCACAGCGGCCCGATCGGGATGGTGAAGTCGAATCCGCCGCCGAAGCTGCGGGTCCGGCCCTGGGCGGACTGCTCGCCGAGCGGGATGTCGCCGACCAGCTCGAGCACGCCGTCGAGCAGGTCGCCGTAGACGACCTCGTCGCCGACGCCGGCGCCGGACCCGAAGGCGACCTTGGTCTCGTTCGTCCCCGACTTGCGCACCCGGTCCGGCACGTCGTCGCCGTCGACGTCCACCCAGGCGTAGCGGGCCTGGTCGATCGCCTCGTTGTAGGCGACGCCGCCGGAGAACTCGCGGCTGTTGTAGTTGAAGCCCAGCGACGGGCCCACCGAGCCGGAGTAGGACTCGCCGTTCTCGAAGGCGCCGCCGGCCCACTTGATGGGCTGGGTGGAGAAGCCGTACCCGAGGTTGAGGTAGACCGAGACGCCGTCGAAGCTCGCGACCACCCGGTCGGGCAGGCCGTCGCCGTTGACGTCGCTCAGCTCGCGCTCGAGCGGGGCGTCGGTGTCGAGGCTGGTCTTGGACAGCCCGTCGTTCCAGTCCGCGCTCGCGGAGCCGGGGTTGGTGAACTCTGCCGTGACGCTCAGCGAGCCGCCGACGTTGACCCCGCTCTCCTGGCCGGAGGCCTGCCCACCCTGGCCGGCCGAGCCGCTGCTCTTCTGCTGCTTGCCCTGGCCGCTCACCGACGCCGTGTCCTGCGCGGTGTTGGCGTCACCCTTGGAGTTGGCCTTGACCGTGAGCGGCGAGCCGTTGAACCCGCCGCCGACGGCGAAGGTCGTGTCCTGGTTGACGACGTCGACGCCGCTCCCGTTGGAGGCCAGGTAGCCGCCGCGCGGCCCGGTGTACTGCACGTACCCAGGAGCCACGACGTCCGGGAAGGAGTCCCCGTTGAGGTCGACGTAGTCGAGCAGCCCGAAGCTCGGGCCCGCCGCGAACTGGAGAGAGGCCGCGCCAATTCCCGCGTTGACGGAGAAGACCGGGGCGGAGATGCCGACCCGGCGGACCGCCCGCACGTCTGCCCCGGCGCTGCCGCCGCCCACACCCAGGGAGTCCACCCCGGTACGGGACGAGGACATGAAGTCGGCGCCGCCGGCGAGGTTGTCCTTGGCGCCGCGCCACATCGGGATGCGGTCGACCACGGTGCCGTCGTCGTCCAGCACGTCGAGCAGGTACGGCGTGAAGGGGTACGAGTCGCCCTTGGCGGGATCGGGGTAGCCGGTGTCGTCGAAGCCGGTCGGCTCGCGGTCCGGGTACTTCGACTGCTGGAACTCGAAGGCGCTCTGGTCGATCTCGACCTCCGCCCGGCCCTCGGCGTTGTAGCCGGCGTAGGCCCAGCCGCGGTGGCCGATCGGGAACGTGCCCTGCCGGCCGGCCCAGTGCCGGGTGTCGGGCACGTCGAGGGACTTGTTCTCGCTGCCTTCGGTCCACGTGAGGTCGACGCCGGACGCGGTGACGTAGTCGGACAGCCCGGGGTCGCGGACGGTGATGTCGAACCAGTACTTGGCGCCGTTCTCCAGGGTGACGTCCACGGAACCGGTGCCGACCGTCGGGCCGAGCGCGGTCTCCGGGACGGTCACGGTCCGCCGGGCCACCACGAGCGCCGGCTGGCCCGGGGTGACCTCCTTCTTCACGGTGAGGACGGCGGTGCCGCCGCCGTCGGAGGCGGCCAGGCCGGCGTTGACCGACACGGTGCGGCCGAGCGTCGACGTCCACGGCGTCGAGGGGCCGGTGAGCGTGTTGCGGGGGTAGATGTCGATGTCGTACGGGGTGTTGAGGGTGAGCGTCGGGTTGCCGTCGTCGTCCGTGACGTCGACCGGCCCGGTGCCGTCGTTCGCGTCGAGGTAGTACAGCCGCGGCTCGAGCGACATCGTCGTCGGGTCGACCGGGCTGTCGACCGCGATCCGCACCTCGACCTTGTCGGCGGTGGAGCCGCTCGGCCCGTCCACCGGGAAGTCCACCGACACGTCCTGCGTCCCGGTGAATGCGGCGGCGAAGGGCTGGTTGAGCACCGCAGTGCCGTCGTGCAGCACGAGGAGCCGCACGTCGTCACTCGTCGGGGCGCTCTTGGTGAAGGTGGCCTCGAAGCGGACGGTGCCCTCCAGCGGCATGAGGACGGGCGTGCCGGGGCGGCCGGCGAGGGTGAAGTCGTCGGAGGAGCTGTAGACGCGCTGGCTGAGCCCGTTGGCGTCCACCGGCGTCGCCGCCGCCAGCGAGGTGTAGGTGATCGTCGGGTCCCAGTCGACGAAGTCCTCCGCTCCGTCCTCGACGGAGCCGACGCGGAAGTACAGGGGTCGACCGGCCACGACCGAGATCGACGACACATCGGAGGGAGTCGCCGACGATCCGGCGGTGTCGAGCCGCTCGGACCACAGCTCGTCGTCGCCGTTCTGGATCGCGACCCGGACCCCGTCCCCGGCGTAGTCGGCGCCGGACGGCGGCTCGAGCGAGACGGCGCCCGTGACCGCGACCGTGCCGGTGAAGGGCGGCAGCCAGCGGTGGACGACGTCCTGCAGCGGTGACTGCTCGCGCTGCTGCTCGGCCAGCTCGGTGAAGGCCTCGATCTCGGGGAGGTCCAGCGTGCCGTCGTCGATCGGCACGGACGTGCCGGCGCTGCTCGCGACGAAGTTCGGCTGACCGTTGCTCTGCGGCGTGTTGAAGTAGACCTTGCCGGCCTTGACGAAGTCGGGCAGCCCGTCGTTGTTGACGTCGGTGAAGTAGTCCTCTCCGATCGTCACGGTGGCCCCGACGGAGAACTGCACGCTGACGCCGAAGTACGCCTCCGCCCCGCCGGCGATGCCGACGTCCGCCTCCGTCGAGAGGTTCTTCACCTCGCCCAGCACGTCCTGCGGCGGGCCGAAGGTGGTTCCGCCCGTGGGCCCGGAGGTGTTGAGCCGGTACTTGACTGCCGACCCCGTGACGTTCTGGCGGTACACCTTGTCCGGCAGCAGGTCACCGTTGATGTCCATCATCTCGACCAGCCCGCCGGTGCCGCCGCCGCTGATGCTGAACGCACCGCCGAAGGACCCCGTCTTGGACGGGGAGGTCGGGTTGAAGCCGATGTAGGCCCGCACGTCTCCGCTGTTGGTCTCCGAGGCGCCCAGGGCGGACAGGCCGACCCGGCTGAGCAGGAACTGGTTGAGGTCGTTGCGCCGCTCGCCGTTCACCAGGTCGCCGGTCGCCCAGCTGGCCGTGGACGTCGAGAAGCCCTCGTACGTGCCGGTGCCGTACTTCACCTCGTCGTGGTAGCCGAAGGTGTGGCTGGCCACCCGAACGCCGTTCCCGCCGACCGGGTAGGAGCCGACCTGGTGCACCTTGCTCAGCAGGGTCTTGTCGAAGGCACCCGTGACGTACTCGAGGTCCCAGGCCTTGACGACCTGGTCGTAGGTCCGGGCGCCGGTCCCGGCGACCGGGCTCCCGTAGCGGACCTCGACCCGGCGGAGCAGGTCGGAGGTCACCTCGACGACGCCCAGCGAGGCGTCGACGAGCACGTCGCGGCGCCGGTCCGGCAGGGGGGTGATGTCACCGTCCCGGAGGAAGACGACGCGATACGCGGGGTCGTCCTTGAGCCCGCTCGCCACGGTGCCGGTGTAGGTGATGGCCCGCAGGTAGAAGCCGGTGCCCACCGAGGCGCTCTCGGCGCCCACCCCCTGGCCCGCCGGCTTCTCGTACTCCATCCGCATCACGTTGTTGGAGATGTCCTTGACCGCGGAGAGGTTCCAGCGCACCGCGTTGTCGGCAGCGTCGGTGAGGATCGCCGCGGGGTCGCGCTGCCCGGCCGGGGTCCCGCCGTAGTAGCGGACGGTCCCGGTCTTGTCGGTGACCTCCCACCAGTAGTTCTTCGGGCTGTCGCCGTGCCGGACGATCCGCTCCCACTGCGTCTCGACCCGGCGCGTCCAGTCGCTGCGCTCGGCCACCCGCGGCTGGAACCCGGACCGGACGGCGGTCGGCGCCAGCACGTCGCCGTCGAGCAGATAGGTCTCGCTCTCGACGTTCCCGCACGTCGGCCCGGTCGTGCGCGGGCAGAAGAGCGGCGTCCCCCACCGGGTGTCGATCTCCACGGCGCCGACGGACAGGTCCCACCCCACCCCGGCCCAGCCGTTGTCGCCGCCGGAGTCGTAGGCCAGCTCCAGCTCGGGCTCCACCCCGGCTCGCCCCGGGGGGATGCTCAGCGGATGGCTCAGCGCCGCGCCGCCCTGGCTGTCGGCCTCGGGAGGTGCCACGAGATCCAGGCCCTCGGCCGGATCGGCGTAGCGCAGCCCGTCCAGGGTGTCCTCGCCGAGGTCCGCCGGGGTGATCTGCGGCTCGCGACCGAGCGTGGTTCCGTCGGCCCCCGACAGCACGGCCGGGACGGCCGGCAGCGCGGTGGCGACGAGCGAGGTCGTCACCAGGACCGCGGCGGCGAGGACGGAGGTGGGGCGGGATGCGACCATGAGGCTCCCTCGACCGGCGCCGGTGTGTCGCCGACGCGCGTCTGCCGCGAGCCCCCTCGGCCCGCGCTGGTCGCCGATCCCCCGCCGACCGTTCGTCACGCTCCGCCGATGATCTTGGCGTTGAGAGCGAGGGGTGAAGTCGTTACCGGATCGTGACCCGGTGTCCGCCATCTGGTCCACTGAACCTGCACATACGTGGTCAGTGCGGACACGGCGACGGCAGGGCCGACCGCGGAGCGATCGGCGGTGCCTACGGTGTGCGACCCGGCGGGCGCGACGCGGGGGTCGGCGACCCCGGCCGCCCGGGGCGCGGGGTTGGAGCAGGGCCACCCTCCTCCAAGCCTCCGTTGGAGCAGGGCCACCCTCCTCCAAGCCATCGTTGGAGCAGGGCCACCCTCCTCCAGTCCCATTGGAGCGGGGGCACCCTCCTCCAATCCACCGTTGGAGCAGGGCCACCCTCCTCCAACCCACGGTTGGACCAGGGCTCCGTCAGGCCACCGTGGCGAGCGAGGTTGCGGGAAGCGCGGTGAGCAGGGCCCACTCACCCGGCACGCCCCGCAGGCGATGCGTCCCGTGCGGCCGGAAGCGCAGCCCTGCGCCGGCGGCGAGCTCGGCGACGGTCCGGGAGACCAGTACCTGACCGGGCTCGGCGAGCGAGCTCACCCGGGCACCGACGTGCACGCCGAGGCCGGCGATGTCGTCGCCGCGTCGCTCGACCTCCGTGGTGTGCAGTCCGGCCCGGACCTCCAGGCCGAGGGTGCGCAGGCTGGTGGTCAGCGTCAGGGCGCACCGCACCGCGTCCCCAGGCAGGTCGAAGGTGGCGAGCGCGCCATCCCCGGTCGTGGTGACCAGGTGCCCGCCGTGCCGGGCCAGCTCGCTGCGCAGGACGTCGTCGTGGCGGTCGAGCAGGTCTCGCCACGCGCTGTCGCCGTGGGCAGCGACCTGCTCGGTGGACCCGACGATGTCGGTGAAGAGCACCGTGGTGAGCCGACGTCGAGACCGGCCGTCCAGCGGAGAGCGGCCGTCCAGCGGGGACCGGCCGTCCAGCGGGGACCGGCCGTTGCGTGGAGACCGGCTGCGGACACCGGGTCGGCGGCCGGGCTGCGACCGGCCGCCGAGCAGCGACCGGGCGTTCAGGGCCGTCGCACCGAGCAGGCCGGCCAGGGCGTGCTGGAGCAGCGGCCACGGGGCGAGCACGTCCAGCACGCCGGCAGCGAGGGCGAGGCCGGCCACGAGGACTCCACCCAGGACTCCTGCCACGACTGCCACCGGGACGACGGCAGGCACCGACGCGGGCCGGGCCCCAGGCGCCACCGCGGGCAGCGGTGGCCGCGGTGGGTCGGGGCGGGTGGGCAGGGCGAGCACGGGCGTTCCCTCCGGTCGGTCGTCGACCACACGGTGGCCCCCGCGCCTGGCACCGTGCTGGCATCCGGCTGCAACCCGACCGTGGACCGTCACCGGGCCGGGAGGAACAGCCCCGTCGACTCAGCGATGGCCCGGGCCCGGCCGGCCGTGGCGCCCGCCTCGTCGTGCCGGCCGGTCAGCTCGAGCACGGCGCTCAGCTGGAGCTCGGCGCGGGCGAGCTCGGGCCGAGCACCCGCCGCGGCGGCTCGGGCCGCGGCGGAGCGGGCCCGCGCCTCGGCCCCGGGGAGGTCGCCCATCGCGAGGGACGCCTGCGCGGCCAGCCGGTCGGCGACGGCACCAGCGTGCGGGTAGCCCCGCTCGTCGGCGAGTGCCGCCAGCTCGTCCGCGTGAGCGGCGGCCCGGTCCGGTCGCCCCTCGGCGAGCTCGAGGTGGCACAGCCCGGTCAGTGTCCAGGCTCGCCACAGCGGCGCATCGCGCACCGTCGCCTGCTGCATGGCTGCGGCCAGGTGCTCGCGGGCCTCTGCGGCGCGGCCGCATCGCGCCAGCGCCTCCCCCAGGCGGGGCTGCGACCACTGCGCGACCATGACGACCCCGATGCCGACGCAGAGGTCGTGAGCCGCTGCGAGGTCCGGGACCGCGTCGGCGACGGCTCCGCGTTCGAGGTGGATGACCCCACGGGCGAAGTGGACCCCCGACACGTCGAGCGGTCGCTGAGGCGTCGTGAGCAGGGACTCCGCCTCGTCCGCGGCCCCCCAGGCGTGGTCGAAGCGACCCAGGAGCGCCTCCGAGATCGCGATGAGGACCGTGGC
>DATHTV010000122.1:0-10808 GCA_035462845.1 Jiangellales bacterium | reverse complement strand
CGACGACGCCGGGTACGGCGTCGGCGAGCGCCTCGGCGAGCAGCCGGGCGTTCGCGTGGTCCTCGGCCAGCCGCTCGACGTGGTGGTCGAGGGCGTAGAGGCCCGCGGCCGCCAGCACGCCCGCCTGCCGCCAGCCCGCGCCGAGGCGCTTGCGCCAGATCCTCGCCTCGGCGACGAGGTCGGCGGGTCCCGCGAGCAGCGATCCCACCGGCGCGCCCAGCCCCTTGGACAGGCACACCGCCACGGTGTCGAAGAGCCGCCCGTACGCGTCCAGCGGGACCCCCGTCACGACGTGCGCGTTCCACAGCCGCGCGCCGTCCAGGTGCAGCCCGACGCCCACCGGCTCCACCAGCCGGCAGAGCGCCAGCAGGCCGTCGAGGTGCTGCACGGTGCCCCCGGCGAAGTTGTGCGTGTTCTCGACGGCCACTGCAGCGGTCGACACCAGGAACGGCCCTGCGTCCGGGGCCAGCAGCTCGGTCAGGGCCGCCAGGTCGACGTGGCCCTTCGGGTCCGACCAGGTCCGCATGGTCACCCCCGACAGGGCCGCGTGCGCGCCCATCTCGGCCCGTGCGACGTGGGCCCGGGCCTCGCACAGCAGCTCGGTCCCGGGCGGCACCAGCGCGCGGACGCCGAGCAGGTTGGCCAGCGAGCCGGACACGGTGAACAGCGCCGCCTCGTGGCCGAGCAGGTCGGCCACCCGCTCCTCGAGGGCGGTGACCGTGGGGTCCTCCCCGTACACGTCGTCACCGGTCTCGGCGCGGGCCATCGCGGCCAGCATGCCGGCGGTCGGGCGGGTCACGGTGTCGCTGCGCAGGTCCACGGTCACGAGGCGGAGCCTACGGACGGGGATGGGGACATATCGGCCCGCACGACGTACCGTGAGAGGTTCGCCGACGACAAGGAGAACGGTGCAGCCCCCCCTCCTGCCCGACCCGCGTACGGATGGCGCCGGTGGCGGCACCGCCACCGGCGCGCCCGTCCCGAGCCCCGCAGGCCCGCCCGGTACGGAGACGGGGGCGCCGCGGCGCTCGGACCGGTCCGAGCTGTTGTCGGCGGCGGCCCGGGGGCTCTTCGGGTCCCTGCACGTGGAGCGGACCGTCTCCCGGCTGCTGGACCTCGTCGTGCCGGACCTCGCCGACTGGGCGCAGGTCGTGCTCCCCCAGGGCCGCACGATGCGGTGCACCGGTGCCGGCGCTGACGGCGTCGTCCTCCAGGCGGTGACCCGCGCCCCCGGCGACCCGGCCTCCGGCGTGGCGCGCGTGCTGAGCACCGGGCGTACCCAGCTGGTGCACGTGGCCGACCCGGTCGGCGGGCGCTCCGACCCGACCCTCGCCGCCTTCGTCCCCGACCCCGCCCTGCGGGCGAGCGCCGCCGCGCTGCGGCCGGCCGACTTGCTGGCGCTGCCGCTCACCGGGCGGGCGACCACCTTCGGTGCGCTGGTGCTGGCCCGCCGCGCCGGGCACGGCTTCGACCAGGACGACGTCACGCTGTGCGAGGAGCTGGCCCGGCTCGGCGCGGGCGCCCTCGACAGCGCCCGCCTGTACGCGGAGCGCACGCACGTCGCCGAGGTGCTCAGCCGCGGCCTGCGCGCCGCCGACCTCCCTGTCCGGCCCGGCACCCGGGTCGCCGCCCGGCTCCGTACCGCCCTGGACCACATCGACGTCGGCGGCGACTTCTACGACGTGAACGGTCCCGACGACGACTGGACCTTCGTGGTGGGGGACGTCTGCGGCAAGGGCGTGGAGGCGGCGGTGCTCACCGGCAAGGCCCGGCAGGCCGTCCGGACCGCGGCGCTCGTGGACCGTGCGCCCGACCGCGTGCTCGCCCTCACCGACGCCGCGCTGTCCGGGGAGCTCGAGTGCTCCGAGGACGACCGGTTCATCACGATGCTGGTGGGGCGGGTACGGCCGGACGGCGAGACGCTGCGGGTCGACCTGGCGTCGGCCGGCCACCCCACCCCGTACCTGCTCCGCGCCGACGGGTCGATCGAGGAGGTCGAGGTCTCGGGCATGGTCGTGGGCCTGGGCTCGACCGAGCCGCGCCCGGTGGTGCGCGCGACGCTGGGCCGCCTCGACACGCTGGTGTGCTTCACCGACGGGACGACCGAGGCGCGCGGCGGCGACGGCCAGTTCGGCATCGACCGCCTCGAGCGGCTGCTGCCGCTGTTCGGCGGGGCTCCTCCGGAGGCCGTCGTGGAGGCGGTCGACCACGCGGTCAGCCAGCACCTCGACGGCCGGCCGCACGACGACATCACGCTGTTCGCGGTGCACCGGGAGCGGCTGTGAGGGCGGCGGCGACCGGGCGCTACCTCGACGCGCTGGGCACGGCCGACCCGGCCGCCGCCCTGGCCGTCGCCGAGGAGCAGCTGGCGCGGGCCGGCGGTCCGGAGCAGCCGGGCGCGGTAGTCGGTGTCCTCGTGGACGTCGTCTGCGCGGCCCAGCACGAGGTGGGCGTCCGGTGGCTCGCCGGGCGCTGGAACGTCGCCCAGGAGCACGCCGCCACCGCGATCAGCGAGCGCGTGGTCGCAACCCTCGCCGACCGGCTGCCGGTCGGCCGGCGCGGTCGCGTCGTCGTGGCCTGCGCGGACCGCGAGTGGCACGCCCTGCCTGCCCGCGTCGTCGACGCCGCGCTGCGCTCGGCGGGAGTCCGCACCACCTATCTCGGGGCCGCGCTGCCACCGCTGCAGCTCGCCCGCTACCTGCACGACACCGGACCCGACGCGCTGGCTCTCAGCTGCTCGCTCGCCGGCTCGATGCTCGGCGCCCGCCGCACGATCGAGGCAGCCCGGGAGGCCGGCGTCCCGGTGCTGCTCGGCGGGGCGGCGCTGGACCACGAGGGGGTACGGGCGGCGCGCCTGGGCGCCCACGCCTACGCGCCGGACGCGCGCTCGGCCGCCGACGTCCTGGCCACGATGCCCCGCACCGCGACACCCGTCGCGCCGCTCGACCACCCGGGCGCCGACGAGGCCGCCGAGATCGGGCTGCGCCGCAGCGTGGTCGGCGCCGCCGTACGCGACCGGGTGGACCTGTCCATCGGGCCCGGCGCCGTGGGCGCCGAGTGGCGGGAGGCGCTGGACGGCCTGGTCCCGCAGGTGGTGGACGCCGTCGCCGCCGCGCTGCTCATCGAGGACCCGACGGTGCTGGACGAGGCCCGCGACTGGGCCGGCATGGTGCTCCTGCACCGTGGGGCGGGCGGCGAGGAGCTGGCCGTCGTCGGCCGGGCGCTGACCGACGAGCTCCGCGAGCTGCCGGAGGCGAGCCGGCTGCTCCGCCACCACTGGGCCGCCTGACCCGCCGCGTCTCCGCCACGCCCCGCTGGGAATGACCACGTTCACCACCCGGGTCGGCCCATCACGAGGCGTCGACGCCTCGTGATCGCACCGCAGGCCTCGTGGTGGTCCCCACAAGGGTGGTGAACGTGGTCATTCGGGGCTGGGCGCCCGCCCACCTCCGCGCGCCTCGAGCAGCTCCGCCACGAGGAACGCCAGCTCCAGCGACTGGGTGCGGTTGAGCCGCGGGTCGCACACCGTCTCGTACCGCCAGCCCAGGCCGTCCTCCATGATCGGGTCACCGCCGCCGACGCACTCGGTGACGTCGTCGCCGGTCAGCTCGATGTGGATGCCGCCCGGGACCGTGCCGAGCGCGCGGTGCACCTCGAAGAAGCCGCGCACCTCGTCGACCACGTCGTCGAAGCGCCGGGTCTTGTGCCCGCTGGGCGCCTCGTAGGTGTTGCCGTGCATCGGGTCGCACACCCACGCGACCTCGAGGCCGCTCCCCGTGACCTTCTCGACCAGCGGCGGCAGCGCGTCACGCACCCGGCCGGAGCCCATCCGCGAGACGAGAGTGAGCCGTCCCGGCTCGCGCCGCGGGTCGATCCGGTCGGCCAGAGCGAGTACGTCCTCCGGCGTGGTCGACGGCCCGACCTTGACCCCCACCGGGTTGCGGATCCGGGACAGGAACTCCACGTGCGCCCCGTCGAGCTGGCGGGTCCGCTCCCCCACCCAGACGAAGTGCCCGGACACGTCGTACGGGGTCCCCGTACGCGAGTCGACCCGCGTGAGCGCCAGCTCGTACTCCAGCAGCAGCGCCTCGTGGCTCGCGTACAGCTCGACGCTGTGCAGCTGCTCGGGGTCCGCGCCGATGGCGTGCATGAAGGACATCGCCCGATCGATGTGGCCCGCCAGCCGCTCGTACCGCTCGCCCGCGGGCGACGTACGGACGAAGTCGGTGTTCCACGCGTGCACCTGGCGCAGGTCGGCGTAGCCGCCGCCCGCGAAGGCCCGGGTGAGGTTCAGCGTCGCGGCGCTGGCGTGGTACATCCGCACCAGCCGGGCCGGGTCGGGCACCCGCTCCTCGGGGGTGAAGCCGAAGCCGTTGACCGCGTCCCCGCGGTACGCCGGCAGCGTCACGCCCGCCCGGGTCTCCGACGACCGGGACCGCGGCTTGGCGTACTGGCCCGCCAGCCGGCCGACCTTGACCACGGGGACGCTGGCCGCGTACGTGAGCACGACGGCCATCTGCAGCAACGTCTTGAGCTTGTTGCGGACGTTGTCGGCCGTGACCTCCGAGAAGGTCTCGGCGCAGTCGCCGCCCTGCAGCAGGAAGGCCTCGCCGCGCGCTACCGACGCCAGCCGGTCGCGGAGCAGGTCGCACTCGCCGGCGAAGACCAGCGGCGGGTAGGTCCGGAGGTCGGCCACGGCGGCGTCCACGGCCGCGGGGTCCGGCCACTCGGGCTGCTGGGCGGCCGGGCGGGAGCGGACGGCGGCGGCGAGGTCGGCCAGCATCTCGACGTGCTCGGGCGGGGTGGTGCTCACCGCTCCACCCTACGGCGGGGTGCCGACCGTCGGCGGTCCTGCGAGCCCGACCAGGAGTACGTTGGCCGCATAGCCGCCGAGGAGGCGCCCATGTCCACGACCGAGCCCGCGCGCGACCACAACGAAGACCTGCTCCCCGATTCGCCCGGCGGGGGCGAGCAGCAGCACGAGGAGGACGTCGCCTGGCCGGACTCCCCCGGCGGCGGCGAGCAGCAGCACGCCCACCACCAGCCGGAGCCGGACTCCCCCGGTGGCGGCCAGCAGCAGCACCGTCACCACGCGACCCAGCCGGATTCCCCCGGCGGCGGCCAGCAGCAGAGCGACGACCCGCGCCCGCTCTGACCCGCGGCACCCAGGCGGCGAGCAGGACGCCGGGCGGACCGCCGGTTTCCGCTGCGACGGTGCCGGGCAGGAGCACCACCGGCCCGGCGTCGTCGGGTCGTCGCGCGTGACCGCTGGAGGGTAGCCATGACCACGTCCGGACCCACCCACGATCCTGTCTCCGGGTCGGCACCCGACTCTCCCGGCGGGGGAGAGCACGAGCGCACCGGTGTCGACCCGCTGCCCGACTCCCCCGGAGGCGGTGAGCAGGAGCGCCCCGACGCGGCGCCCCTGCCCGACTCTCCGGGCGGCGGTCAGCAGCAGCGGCCGGTCCCCGACGACGGCCCCGACTCCCCCGGCGGCGGCTACGAGCACGGCACCGAAGAGGGCGTGGGGGACGACCCGTCCGTTCCCTGAGCCGAGGCCCCTGAGCCCGCCGCTAGGGTGACCTGCCATGACGGTTCGCAAGGTAGCCATGCTCACCGCGGGTGGTCTGGCCCCGTGTCTCTCCTCGGCGGTGGGCGGTCTCATCGAGCGCTACACCGAGATCGCCCCCGACGTGGAGCTGATCGCCTACACCGACGGGTACGCCGGGTTGCTGACCGGCTCGTCGCTGCAGGTCACCCCGCAGGTGCGTGAGCGCGCCCACCTGCTGCACCAGGTCGGCGGAAGCCCCATCGGCAACAGCCGGGTCAAGCTCACCAACGTGGCGGACTGCGTCAAGCGCGGCCTGGTCGAGGAGGGTCAGGACCCGCTGGCCGTCGCGGCCGAGCAGCTCGCGCGCGACGACATCCACGTCCTGCACACCATCGGCGGTGACGACACCAACATCACGGCTGCCGACCTCGCGCGCTACCTCGACCAGCACGACTACGAGCTGACCGTCGTCGGGTTGCCCAAGACGATCGACAACGACATCATCCCGATCCGGCAGAGCCTCGGCGCGTACACGGCGGCCGAGCAGGGCGCCCTCTACGCGCGCAACATCATCGCCGAGCACACGTCCAACCCGCGGATGCTCATCGTCCACGAGGTGATGGGCCGGCACTGCGGCTGGCTCACCGGCGCCACCGCCACGAAGTACCGGGAGTGGGTCTCCCAGCAGCACTTCGCCGGCTTCCGCGACGACGCCGACGCGTGGGACGTGCACGGCGTGTACGTGCCGGAGCTGGGCTTCGACGTGGACGCCGAGGCCGACCGGCTGGGTAGCGTCATGGACGAGCTCGGCTGCGTCAACCTCTTCCTCTCCGAGGGCGCCGGGGTGCCGACGATCGTCGCCCAGATGGAGGGGCGCGGGGAGGACGTCCCCCGTGACCCGTTCGGCCACGTCATGCTCGACAAGGTCAACCCCGGCGCCTGGTTCGCCAAGCAGTTCGCCGCCCGGCTGGGTGCCGAGAAGACCATGGTCCAGAAGAGCGGCTACTTCAGCCGCTCCGCCGCCGCGAACCCCGACGACCTGATGCTCATCAAGTCCTGCACCGACCACGCGGTCGACTGCGCCCTCCGCAAGGAGGGCGGCGTCGTCGGCCACGACGAGGAGAACGGCGGGCGGCTGCGGGCCATCGAGTTCGACCGGATCAAGGGCGGCAAGGCCTTCGACACCTCGGCCCCCTGGTTCACCGACCTGCTGGACGAGATCGGTCAGCCGGTGGGGGCGGCGGTCGCCGCGCACTGACGCCTGCGGTCAGGGTTCGGGGTTGCGCAGGTGGCGAGAGCCCTGCGACACCTGTCTACGAACGATGGGCACTTGCTGCACGACGGTGCGGCAAGTGGCCATCGGTCCGGGACACCGCCGACCGCGCGGCGACGACGAACCAGGGCTCGCGGTGACGGACCAGGGCTCGACGTCATGGTGCTACCAACCGGCCCCCCGCTCCCCGGGGGATGACGGCCCGGCGCGTCCATGTCACACAGGGTTCACACGCGGGCGTTTGCCCGGGTCACCGGAACGGGGAAGGGTGGCCACATGTGCGGACTCAACGGCGAGTACACCTTCGACGGCTCGGTCGCCGACCTCGCGGCGATCGGGCGCATGTGCGACGTCATGGTCACGCGAGGACCTGACGACGCCGGGGCGTACTCTCACGGCAGCCTGGCGCTCGGGCACCGGCGACTGTCGATCATCGACCTGAGCCCGCACGGCCACCAGCCCATGGTCGACAACGAGCTCGGCCTGGCCATCGCCTTCAACGGCTGCATCTACAACTACCCGCAGCTCCGCGACGAGCTCCAGGGCCACGGCTACCGGTTCTTCTCCACCTCCGACACCGAGGTCATCCTCAAGGCCTACCACCGCTGGGGCGAGGACTTCGTCGACCACCTCGTCGGCATGTTCGCCCTGGCGATCCACGAGCGCGACACCGGCCGGCTCGTGCTGGCCCGTGACCGGCTCGGCATCAAGCCGCTCTACCTGGCCGAGGCCCCGGGGCGGCTTCGCTTCGCCAGCACGCTGCCCGCGCTGGTCCAGGCCGGCGACGTCGACACCTCGATCGACCCGGTGGCGCTGCACCACTACCTGAGCTGGCACGCCGTCGTCCCCGCGCCGTACACCATCCTCAAGGGCGTCCGGAAGCTCCCGCCCGCGACCGTACGGGTGGTGGAGCCCGACGGCCGCAGCCGCGAACGGGTCTTCTGGGACCCGCCCTACACGCGCGACCCCGCGAAGGCGGACTGGTCGGCGGCCGACTGGGAGGAGGCGGTGCTCGAGGCCCTCCGCGTGTCCGTACGCCGGCGGCTGGTGGCCGACGTCCCGGTCGGCGTGCTGCTCAGCGGCGGCGTCGACTCGAGCCTGGTCGTGGGCCTGCTGGCGCAGGAGGGTCAGGTCGGGCTCAACACGTTCAGCATCGGCTTCGAGTCCTTCGGCGGCGAGGAGGGCGACGAGTTCAAGTACTCCGACGTCGTGGCGCGGGAGTTCGCGACCGACCACCACCAGATCCGGATCGGGACCGAGCGCATGCTGCCCGCGCTCGGCGACGCCATCCACGCGATGAGCGAGCCGATGGTCAGCCACGACGCGGTCGCCTTCTTCCTGCTCAGCCAGGAGGTCAGCAAGCACGTCAAGGTCGTCCAGTCCGGGCAGGGCGCCGACGAGGTCTTCGCCGGCTACCACTGGTACCCGCCGATGGCGCACGTCGGCTTCGACCGGGCCGTGGAGACGTACGCGTCGGCCTTCTTCGACCGCGACCACGCCGGCATGCGCCAGGTCGTACGGCCGGAACACCTGGCCGACCACGACGCGAGCCGGGCGTTCGTCGAGGCGCACCTCAACCGCCCCGGGGCCGAGACGCCGATCGACGCGGCGCTGCGCCTCGACACCTCGGTGATGCTCACCGACGACCCGGTCAAGCGGGTCGACAACATGACGATGGCGTGGGGCCTGGAGGCGCGCGTGCCCTTCCTGGACCAGGACCTGGTCGAGCTGGCGGCCCGGTGCCCGCCGGAGCTCAAGCTCGCGCAGGAGGGCAAGGGCGTGCTCAAGGAGGCGGCCCGCAAGGTCATCCCGCACGAGGTGATCGACCGGCCGAAGGGCTACTTCCCGGTGCCCGCGCTCAAGCACCTGCAGGGGCCCTACCTCGACGTCGTCCGCGACGCGCTGCACTCCGACGCGGCCCGATCGCGCGGGCTGTTCCAGCCGGCGTACGTGGAGCGGCTGCTCGCCGCGCCCAACGACGACCTCACGCCCCTGCGGGGCAACCGGCTCTGGCAGCTCGGCCTGCTCGAGCTGTGGCTGCAGTCCCACGAGCTCTGAGGGGCCGGCGATGCCCAAGCGCACTCACCGCCCCGGCCCGGCCCTGCACCTCGCCGGGTCGCGGAGGCGGGCGCTGTGGGCCCGGTCGTGGCAGGACGCGCCGGAGCACCTCACCCGGGACATGGACACCGAGGTGGCCCTGGAGTGCGGGTGGGGGCGCCTGGTGTTCGCCCAGACGTTCCCCGACCCGCTCGACGTCGTGCGGCTGCTGCGCTCCGAGGAGGAGGGGCAGCGCGACATCGGGATCTACGTCAACGACCCGCACGTGCTGATCGCCCGCGCGCCCGACGAGCTCTTCATCGACCCCAGCTACACCTACCGGATCGAGCTGCACCGCTACCGCCCGCGGCGCGAGGTCATCTCCGGGGTGATCGTCCGAACCATCGGCGACGCGGCCGACACCCAGGAGGTCAACCGGATCTACGCAGCGCGCGGCATGGTGACCGCCGACCCGGACCTGATGTGGTCCAACCAGCGCACTCGCACGTTCACGTACCTCGTGGCCGAGGACGAGCGGACCGGCGACATCGTCGGCACGGTGACCGGCATCGACCACGTGCTCGCGTTCGGCGACCCTGAGGGCGGGTCGAGCCTGTGGTGCCTGGCCGTCGACCCGCAGTCGACGCTGCCCGGCGTCGGCGAGGCGCTGGTGCGGGTGCTGGTGGAGCGCTACATCGGCCGCGGCCGCTCCTACCTGGACCTGTCGGTCATGCACGACAACCGCCCGGCCATCCGGCTCTACGAGAAGCTCGGCTTCCGCCGCGTACCCGTCTTCGCGGTGAAGCGCAAGAACACCATCAACGAGCCGCTGTTCGCCCCGGCCCCGGGTGACGACCTCGAGGGGCTCAACCCGTACGCGCGGATCATCGCCGACGAGGCACGTAGGCGCGGCATCCGGGTCGAGGTGCTCGACCCCGAGTGGGGCGAGCTGCGGCTGGTCCACGGGGGGCGCACCGTCGTCACCCGGGAGTCGCTGTCCGAGCTGACCACGGCCGTCGCGATGAGCCGGTGTGACGACAAGCGGGTCACCCGCCGGATCATGGAACGCGCCGGATTGCGTGTGCCGCGCGGGCGGGTCGCCGACGGGAGCGATGCGGACGCGGAGTTCCTCGCGGAGGCGGGCGAGGTGGTCGTGAAGCCGGCCCGCGGCGAGCAGGGACGGGGGATCACCGTCGGCGTCACGGATCCCGAGCACCTGGAGCGGGCGGTCGAGCAGGCTCGCGCCTTCTGTCCGGACGTGCTCATCGAGGAGTGCGTGGAGGGCGAGGACCTGCGGGTCGTCGTCATCGGCCACCGGGTCGTGGCCGCGGCGGTCCGGCGCCCGGCGGCGGTGGTCGGGACGGGCCGCCACACCGTCCGGGAGCTCATCGAGGCGCAGTCGCGCCGGCGGTCGGCGGCCACCGGCGGCGAGTCCTCGATCCCCCTCGACGAGACGACCGCCGACACCGTCCGAGCCGCCGGGTACGCGATGGACGACCGCCTCCCCGAGGGGACCGAGCTCACCGTCCGCCGCACCGCCAACCTGCACACCGGCGGCACCATCCACGACGTCACGGCGCGGCTGCACCCGCGACTGGCCGAGGCGGCGGTCACCGCGAGCCGGGCCATCGACATCCCGGTCACCGGGCTCGACTTCCTCGTCCCCGACGTGGCCGGTCCCGACTACGTCCTCATCGAGGCCAACGAACGCCCGGGCCTGGCCAACCACGAGCCGCAGCCCACGGCCCAGGCGTTCGTCGACCTCCTCTTCCCGGCGACCCGGCCGGTCCCCCGAGCCTGGAAACCGGCCCCGCCCAGCTCGGCCACCCCCCGGCCGAGCTGAGCCCCCGTTCGGGCCGGCACCGGATCAGGCCGGCACCGGATCAGGCCGGCACCGGATCAGCGGACGGCCACGCCGCCGGTGAGGTAGTCGCACCGGGCCAGGTG
>DATHTV010000121.1:0-2727 GCA_035462845.1 Jiangellales bacterium | reverse complement strand
CGTCGGCGACAGCGGACGCAGAGCGGCGCGCGGCCGGTCTGCCCCCGCGAAGACGGCGTCGACGAAGACCAAGGCCACGAAGGAGACGTCCGCGACGAAGACCGCTACGAAGAAGGCGACCCCGCTGGCGAGCAAGGCCACCACGACGAAGGGCGCCACGAGCACGAAGGCCGCGACCACGAGGACGGCCGCCACGAAGAGGGCCGCCACCACGAAGGCTGCGACCACCACGAAGGCTGCGACCACGAAGAAGACCGCCACGAAGAAGGCCGCGTCCACGACGAAGGCGAGCTCGCCGGCGAGGAGGGCCGCCAGCACGGAGCCTGCGACCACGAAGGCCGCGACCACGAAGACGGCGACCACGAAGACGGCGACCACGAAGAAGGCGACCACGAAGAAGGCGACCACGAAGAAGGCGACGGTGCCGAAGAAGTCCACGCCTGCGACGTCGGCCTCGCCGGCGAAGAAGGCGACGCCGGCCAAGCGGGCGGTCACGTCGACGCGGGGTACCACGTCCGCCGCCTCGAAGCCCGCGGCGACGAGCAGCGTCGCCGCCACCGCGCCGACCCTCGTCGTGGGTCCGGACGAGGACCCGTGGACCCCGGAGGAGCTGGCCGAGGTGCGGTCGGTCCTGGTCACCGACGCCGAGCGGCTGCGCGCAGAGATCGCCGACGCCGACGCCGAGATCGCGGACCTGCTGCGCGACGTGGGCGAGACCGGCGGCGAGGACCAGGCCGACACGGGCACCAAGACCTTCGAGCGCGAGCACGAGATGGCCCTCGCGGCGAGCCACCGCGAGATGCTGGCCCAGACCGAGCACGCCGTCGAGCGCATCGACAAGGGGACCTACGGGGTCTGCGAGAGCTGCGGCAACCCCATCGGCAAGGCGCGGCTGCAGGCGTTTCCCCGTGCGACACTGTGCATGACATGCAAGCAGCGGGAGGAGCGTCGCTGAACCCCGGCGACACCAGCACTGCGCGAGGAGGACGCCGGCTCGTCGGCGTCCTCCTCGGCGTGGCTGCCCTGGTCCTCGTCCTCGACCAGGTCACCAAGGCCATCGCGGAGGACCGGCTGGCCGGCGGCCGGGTGGTCCCCGTGGTCGACGGCCTGTTCCAGCTGCGGCTGGTCTACAACCCCGGGGCGGCCTTCAGCTTCGCGACGAACGCCACGGTCCTGCTCACGATCGTGTCCGTCGTCGTGGTCGCGGTCATCCTCCGGGTGAGCCGGCGACTCGCCCACCCGGTCTGGGCGGTCGCGCTCGGTGCCCTGCTCGGCGGAGCCCTCGGCAACCTGGGAGACCGGTTCTTCCGCTCCCCCGGCCCGCTGCGTGGTGAGGTCGTGGACTTCCTGGAGCTGCCGGGGTTCCCCGTGTTCAACCTCGCCGACTCCGCGATCGTGCTGGGTGCCAGCCTCATGGTCCTGCTGTCGCTGCGAGGGACGGCGTACGACACCCCGCCCGGCCATCACGGCGCCCGGCCGGAGCCGGCGGAGCAGGGGGAGTGAGCGAGCACCGGAGCCTCCCCGTCCCCGACGGGCTGGAGGGCGAGCGGCTCGACGCGGCGCTGGCGCGGCTGTTCGGCCTCTCCAGGACCCGAGCGGCCGAGCTCGTCGTCGCCGGGCACGTGCGCCTCGACGGTGCCGATGCGGCGAAGTCCGACCGCGTCCGCGCCGGGACCTGGCTCGAGGTCGAGCTGCCCGACGCCCCGGCCCCGGTCACGGCGCCCGCGGTCCTCGTCGAGGGCATGCGGGTCGTCCACGACGACGACGACGTCGTCGTGGTCGACAAGCCGGTCGGCGTCGCCGCCCACCCGAGTCCCGGCTGGACCGGTCCCACGGTGGTCGGCGGGCTCGCGGCTGCGGGCTACCGGGTGTCCACCTCCGGGGCGTCCGAACGGCAGGGCGTGGTGCACCGGCTCGACGTGGGGACCAGCGGTCTGATGGTCGTGGCCAAGTCCGAGCCCGCCTACACGTCGCTCAAGCGGCAGTTCCGCGAGCGCACCGTCGACAAGATCTACCACGCGGTGGTCCAGGGCCATCCCGACCCGTCGCGAGGGACCGTCGACGCGCCGATCGAGCGCCACCCCCAGCACCACTACCGGTGGGCGGTCGTGGCGGGCGGGAAGCCCAGCGTGACCCACTACGACACCCTGGAGGCCTTCCCCGGCGCCAGCCTGCTGGAGATTCGCCTGGAGACTGGGCGCACCCACCAGATCCGGGTCCACCTGAGCGCCCTCCGCCACCCCTGCGTCGGCGACCTCACCTACGGTGCCGACCCGGTCCTGGCGGCCCGGCTCGGGCTCACCCGGCAGTGGCTGCACGCGGCCCGCCTGGGCTTCGAGCATCCCCGCACCGGCCGGCGCGTGGAGCTCACGACGGACTACCCCGACGACCTGCAGCACGCGCTGGACCTGCTCCGGGCGGCTGCCTGATCGTCCCGCGATGCGAGACGATGGTCTCAGTCACTGGTGCACCGGTTCGGCCTGTCGTACCGTCGGCCCGTGCGTCACGGCTATCGCGTCTTTACGTGGCCGGCCCGGGTGGCCGGCGGCGACGTGACCTGACGCGCACCCCTCCACCCGAGTCGGCTCCAAGGCAGCGGATCCTCCGCTGCCTTTCCTCATGTCCCGAGGCCGACCGGGTACCCCGGGCCGGCCCGCACCACAGGAGCAGCCCGTGACCAGCACCCCCCTCGAGACCGCCGCCCCGGCCACCGCCTCGCCCGTCGTC
>DATHTV010000120.1:0-6086 GCA_035462845.1 Jiangellales bacterium | reverse complement strand
CCCCGATCGCAGCGAGTGCGCGGGCGGCCGGCCGGCACTCCCAGACGTGCCGCGCCCCGCCGACCATGCCGGCCGCGACGTGGTGCACGGCGCCCCAGGGGTCCGGGATGCCGCCCTCCAGGTCCGGGCCCAGCAGGTCCCGGTCGATGCGCAGGGCCAGCAGACCGGCCGCGAGGTAGATGAGCGCGGAGGCGACGATCACGTCGACCTGGCCACCTGTGCCGCCGAGCGCGCGGGCGAGCCCGAAGCCGGTCAATCCGCCCAGCATCGCCGCCACCGTGCCGCTGGTCGGCGACACCGCGTTGGCCATGACCAGCTCGTGCTGCGGCACCACGTGCGGCAGCGACGCCGACAGCCCGGCCAGGATGAAGCGGTTCACCGACAGCGTGACCAGGACCGAGGCGTAGAACACCGGACCGGCCTGACCGGCCAGGACCTGGCCGGCGAGGGCGAGCACGAGCACCGTCCGTACGACGTTGGCCCACAGCAGCACCTGACGACGGCGCCACCGGTCGAGGAGCACCCCGGCGAACGGCCCGACGATCGAGTACGGGAGCAGCAGGACGGCGAACGCGCCCGCCGCGGCCGCCGCCGAGGTCTGCCGCTCAGGGGAGAAGAAGACGTACGAGGCCAGCGCGACCTGGAGCACGCCGTCGCCGAACTGGCCGGTGAGCCGGACCGCGAACAGCCGCCGGAAGTCGCGGCCGCGCAGGACCGTGCGCAGGTCCGCGAGGAAGCCGCTGCCCACACTCACAGGAACGAGCCTAGGAGGGTCGGAGACGGTCGGCACCGGTCGTTCAGGCCTGGCGCACCAGCGACATGGCGTGCTCGACCAGGTCGACGAGCACGGTCTTCACGGACTCGCGGTCCCGGGCGTCGCAGGCGACGAAGGGGACGTGCATGCCGACCTGGAGCGCCTCGCGGACGTCCTCGATCTGGTGCAGCAGCACGCCGTCGAAGCAGTTGACGGCCACCACGAAGGGGATGCCGCGCTGCTCGACGTAGTCGATGGCCCCGAAGCAGTCGGCCAGCCGCCGGGTGTCGACCAGCACGACGGCACCGATCGCACCGCGGGTGATGTCGTCCCACATGAACCAGAAGCGGTTCTGCCCCGGCGTACCGAACAGGTACAGCACGAGGTCGTCGGCCAGCGTGATCCGGCCGAAGTCCATCGCCACCGTCGTGGTGCGCTTGTCGGGCAGCAGCGAGAGGTCGTCGACGGAGGTCGAGGCCTCGGTCATCAGCGCCTCGGTGCGCAGCGGCTCGATCTCGCTCACGGCACCGACGAACGTCGTCTTGCCGACGCCGAAGCCACCGGCGACGACGATCTTGACCGAGAGGGCGTCCTGGGTGGCGTGCGCCCCGGAGACCTCAGAGTCGGCGTAGGCCATCCCTCACCCTTTCGAGGACGGTCAGGTTGCGGGCGGGCTCGTCGGCGCCGGAGGCGCCGTGCGGGTCCGCCACGTGGACGAGGTTCTCGGTCTCCAGGTCCGCCACGAGGACGCGGGCGACACCGAGGGGGAGGTGGGCGAGCGCTGCGACCTCGGCCACCGACCGAGGAGCGTGGCACACCCGCAGGATGCGCTCGCGCTCGGGTTCCGGGTCGACCAGGCGCTCCCGGCCGGCCGCGGTGGCAGACACCAGGGCCTCCAGGGCGATCTCCTGGACCGGGCGCGTCCGTCCCCGCGTCGCGAGGTACGGGCGGACCCGGCCGCCGTCGGGCGCCTGGCTCACCGGTCCACCGTCCCGGCTCCGCTCATCCGACCCGGGCGGCCGGGCTGATCGCGACGCCGACCCGCTCCACCAGGAGCGCCATCTCGTAGCCGAGCTGGCCCAGGTCGCAGCCGGCGGCCGCGAGCACCGCCAGGTGCGCCCCGTCGCGGATGGCCATCACCAGCAGGAAGCCGTCGGCCATCTCGACCAGCGTCTGCCGGACGGCGCCCGCCTGGAGGATCATCGAGGCGCCCACCGTGAGGCTCGCCAGCCCGGACACGACGGCCGCGAGCTGCTCACCCCGGTCGCGGGGCAGGTCCCGGGAGCCGGCCAGGTGCAGGCCGTCCGCCGAGACGACGACGGCGTGGGCGGCGCCGGGGGTCCGCTCGGTGAACCGGTCCAGCAGCCACCCCAGCTCGTCGTGCGGCGCGGTCGTCACGTGGTGCTCCTCTCGCTGTCGTCAGGTCTCGCGGGTTCCGGTTTCCCGGCGTCAGGTCGCGCGGCGTCAGGTCGCGCGGGGTCCGGTCGCGCGGCGTCAGGTCGCGCGGCGTCCGGGCGGGTCGGGACCCATCCCTTGGTCTCCTTGCGCCCCCGGTCCACCCCGGTCTGCAGGCTGGAGAGGCTGGCCGCCACCCCGCCGGCGTCCGGCGCGTCGGCCGGCCGGCCGCCCTCGGCGAGCGTCCCGGGGACGAGGCTGGCACCACGCTTGCGGACCGGGAGGCCGGTGGGCGTGAGGGCGGGCTCGGTCGCCGCCGGCCCTGGGGCCCCGCCGGCCGTACGAGGCAGGTCGGCCCGGCCGCGCTGCGGGAGCTCGTCACCGGGGGCTCCGCCGGGGATACCGCCGGCCGCGTGACGGGCGGACTCGAGCGCCGTGGTCGCGCGCCGCCAGGTCTCGTCGGTCACGCCGCCCCAGTCGGCGCCGGTGCGACCGAACCACGCCGAGCGGACGGCGTTGAAGATGGGCAGGTCGTCGTCGTCGTCGACCGCGCTGCTCGCGACCCGCGCCTCGGCGGCGGGGGGTGCCGGGGTGTGCGCTGCCGGCACCGGCTCCGGAGCCGGTACGCCCGAGGCGGGGCGTGGGCCCCGTCGCGGCAGGCCACCGGGACCGGTGACTGCGCGCGCTCGGTCGGCGCTGCCCACGGGAGCGGTGGTTCCCGGGGCGGTGGCTCCCGCCTGCCCGAACGCACCGGGCACGGCGGCAGCGGGGGTGCGCCGCGGCAGCCCGTTGGGACCGACCTCGGGCGAGACGGCCGAGCGAGCCACCGGAGCGGCTCCCGCCGGCTGCGGCGGACGCCCTCGGTCGGGGCCGGCCGCGCGATCGCCCCCGGCCTCGCCGGCCGGCGGGGTCGCGGCCCGGATCTGGGCGATCGACTGGAAGGCGCCGGCCACGCCGGCCGCGGTCGACGCCGGGTCGACGCTGCCGGCACCTGCCGGACCTGGCCGCTGCGCGGTGGAGGCGGGGACGACCCGGGGGATCTCGCCGGAGGCCTCCGGGTCGAGCGGGTTGAGCACGAGCTCGCCCGGGAGGTCGACCTGCGCGACGGTCCCCGACTCGGCGCCCGGGACCAGCCGGACGGCGATCCCGTGCCGGGCGGCCAGCCGCGCGACGACGTACAGGCCCAGGGTGCGGGAGGCCGCGACGTCGATGTCACCGGGAGTTCGGAGCCGGTCGTTGAGCTCGTCGAGACGCTCCTCGGGGATGCCGAGGCCGCTGTCGGTGACCTGCAGGCGGAGCCCGCCGCCCAGCAGCGGCTGGGTGGTCACGGCGACTGCTGTCGAGGGCGGGGAGAACTCGGTGGCGTTGTCGATGAGCTCGGCGAGCAGGTGAGCCACGTCGTCGACGGCGTGGGCGGCCACCAGGTCCGTGGGGAGCACGCCGAAGCGGACGCGCGGGTACTGCTCCACCTCGCCCACCGCCGTCCGGACCACGTCGAGGACGGCCACGGCGCGTGTGGAGCGCTGGATGTCCTCGACGCCGGCGAGGACGAGCAGGCTCTCGGCGTGCCGACGGACGCGGGTGGCCAGGTGGTCGATCCGGAAGAGGGTGCCGAGCTGGTCCGGGTCCCGCTCCCGGGCCTCGAGCCCCTCGATCTCGCCGAGCTGCCGGTCGACGAGGGTCTGGGTGCGGCGGGAGAGGTTGACCACGATGGTGTCGAGGTTCTGGCGCAGCAGCGCCTGCTCGGACGCCACCCGGACGGCCGTCGAGTGGACCTCGTTGAACGCCGTGGCGACCTGGCCGATCTCGTCCCGTCCCTCCGGCTGGACCGCGTCCCGGTCCCGGACGGCCCGGGGACCGTCGGCCTGGATGCGGGACACCAGCGACGGCAGGCCGGTGTCGGCGGTCTCGAGGGCGGCCGAGCGGAGCCGGCCCAGCGGCCCCACGATGGAGCGCGCCACGACCACGGCGAGGAAGACGGTCGCCGCGAGCACCAGCAGGCTGAGCAGTGCGGTGGCGATCGCGACGGCGCGGGCTCGGTCGGCGGCCCCGGACGCGGTGTCCTGGACGCCGTTCATCAGCCGGTCCTCGAACTCGCGGAAGAGATCCAGGCGGGCCGTCGCGCCTTCGTACCACGTCTCGGGGCGTAGCGAGGGCACGGCGTCGGCCTGCAGCGTCAGCCGGGCGTTGCCCACCTCACCGCGGACGCCCGGGATCAGGTCGAGCCAGTCCTGCCGCGTCTGGCTGTCCATGCCCGCGATGGCGCGTTCCACCAGGAAGTCCTGCTGCGCCGCCTGCGCGGCGAGCTGCTGCCGCGTCTCGGGCGGCACCGGCTCGCCACGGTTCCCCAGCGCCAGGGCGGCGGTGGCCCGCTCCCGCGACGCCGCCTCGCCGGCCCGGGTGAGCGAGTCCAGCGTCGCCACCTGGCCGAAGAGGTCAGCCTCGCCGGTGGCGGACCCGGTCACGGACACCAGCCCGAGCAGCGAGTCGACGGCGATGTCGTAGTCGAGGATGCCGGCCGTGGCGAACGGCTGCTGCCCGGCGTCCCGGCCGTCGCGATAGTCCGGGATCGCGGCGATCTCGCGCTCCGCACGACCGACCGCGGAGGAGACCGCCGGGGCGACGTCCTCCTCGGCGAGGTCGGCGAGCCGTTCGCTCACGTCGGCCAGCGCCGCGTCGGCCGCCTCGCGCGCGTCGGCCACGGGGGCCTCGCCGGTGGCACCGGACTCGGCCAGCGCGGTGACGTCCCGCTCGTCCTGCACCCGGTGCGCCGCGGTCAGGGCGGCGGCCGCCACCTCGGCGTTGCGCTCGGTGGTCGACGCCTCCGCGGCGTCGGCGAGCGCGCCGCGCAGCGTGAGGGCACCCAGGATGAGGGCCATGACCAGGGGGAGCAGCACCAGCGCCGCCACCCGGGAGCGCACGCTGCGGTCGTGCAGGAATGAGTTCCAGGCCGACGAGGTGCGCTGCCGCAACGACGGCCGCGCCGCCTGCTCGTCGGGCTCGGTGCCGCCGTCCGCGCCGGTGCCCGCAGGCGACCCCGGTTGCGCGCCGGGTGCCGCCGCGCCGGCCGCCTCACCGGGACGCGGGGCTGCCCGCCGCGTGGAACCGGCGGCCGCTCGACGTCCTCCCGCGGTCCGCGTCATGCTGTCGTCCTCTCGTCGTCGTCCCCCGCGGCCGCCCTGCCCCGCCCGCCCGCGACGGCCTCGCTGCCGCCCGACGGTCGTGAGAGCTCCAGGACGATCTCGACGCTCCCGACCTCGACCCCTGCCTGTCAAGGTCGCTGCGGGGTGGGAACGCCACCCCACAGCATGCGGCACGGACGGACGGATCAGGAAATCCGCCCGCGGCCCCGCACCCGTCCTGAGGCGCGCACCCGCCTCCCGTTGACCACGTTCACCATGCCGGTGGGGCCATCACGAGGCGTCGGCGCCTGGTGACGGTGCGACTGGCCTCGTGATGCCAGGGGTGGCAGCGGCGACCGGCCTCGTCCTCGGGCCGCTCACCTCCGCTGCCGCCGCCGGGACGGCGCCGGACGCAGCAACGCCTCATGATCCACCTCTCAGGGCGGATCATGAGGCGCTGCCGGGCTCCTGGGTCCGAGAACGTCACACGCTCGGGCCGCCGGCTGCGGATCATGAGGCGTTGCGGGGCTCAGGACCTCGGCAACGCATCATGATCGCCGCTGCAGCTCCTTCAGCGCTCGACGACATGCTCGCGCTGCGCGTCGCCTCCGCTTCGGCGACCGGCCTCGGTCCTCGGCCGCTCACCTCCGCTGCAGCTCCTTCAGCGCTCGACCTCTCCACTACACCGTCGAGGTCTCGGCCTCACTCGCTGAGGTAGCGGCTCGTCCTTCGCCGCTACCCCCGCTCGCTCAGCGCTCGACCTCTCCACGGATGAACTGCTCGACCTTCTCCGCCGCGATGTCGTCCGCGTACTG
>DATHTV010000119.1:0-48360 GCA_035462845.1 Jiangellales bacterium | reverse complement strand
CTCTACCGCAGCCGCATCCCCGCCTGGACGGTGGTGCTGTTCGTCGTGGCCGGACTCCTGGCCGTCAGCGTCGCGATCGCCGCGACGCCCACGGGGCAGGCCTACCTCGACATCCTCGGGTCCTGGTGGGACCGCTTCGTCTTCTGGCTGCGAGGGCTGTTCTGACGTGATCGACTTCCGCTACCACCTCGTCTCGATCATCGCGATCTTCTTCGCGCTCGCGGCGGGCATCGCGCTGGGCGCCGGGCCGCTGAAGGAGGGCGTGGACCAGACCCTGACCGACCAGACGTCGGTCCTGCGGGAGGAGAACCAGCAGCTCCGGGACCAGGTCGCCACCCTGGAGGGGGCCGCCGACTACCGCGACGCCTGGGTGAGCGCGGTCGCGCCCCAGCTGATCGACGGCCGGCTCTCGGGCCGCCGGGTGGTCCTGGTCGCGCTGCCGGGAGCGGACACGGACCAGGTCGCCGCCGTCGGCGAGACGCTCGGCCAGTCCGGTGCCACCGTGGGCGCCACGGTCACCATCGACGAGTCCTGGACCGACGCCGGCTCCGCCGCCGTCCTCGACACCCTCGCCAGCGAGCTCGTCTCCTCGGGCACCACCCTGCCGGAGGGGGATGGGTACGACCGTGGCGCTGCCGTGCTCGCCGGGGCGCTGCTCGAGCCCGCCGCCGGCTCCGTGGCGGCCGACTCCGCGGAGGCACCGGTGGAGGAGCCCACGGGCGAGCCCGGCACCGAGCCGCCGCCGTCGGACAGCGGCGGCGACGCCGCTACCGCGGTGCTCGCCGCGTTCACGGAGGCCGAGCTGATCAGCGTGGAGGGTGAGGCCGCCCCGGAGGCCGATCTCGCTGTCCTCGTCGCCGGCCCGCCGTTCGAGGACGACGACGAGCTGGGCCGGCGCAACGGGGCGATGGTCACGCTGACCACCGGCTTCGACGCGGCCGGGTCGGGTGCGGTCGCCGCCGGCCCGCCGTCGGCCGCGGGCGAGACCGGTGTGCTGGCGGCCATCCGCGGCGACGGTGACGCCGCCGAGCTCGTCTCCACCGTCGACACCGCCAGCCTGCCCAGCGGGCGCATCGCCGTGGTGTACGCGCTGGAGGAGCAGGCCCAGGGGGGCTCCGGGCACTACGGGGCCATCGGCACGACCGACGGGCCGCTCCCGGCGGCAGCCGCCGAGCAGTGACGTCGGTGACCGGCCGGGCTCCGCTCCGGGGCGCCGCAGGGGTCCTCGTGGCCGGCGCGGTCGCCGCCGTGACTGCCCGGCAGGCCCGGCAGACCCTGGAGCGACGTGCTCCCGGGGGTCGCGACCGGTGGACCCGCGTCAACCACCGAGGCCGGGAGGTCACCCTGGCGGCGGGCCCGGCGCTGGCGGCCGGGGCAGCGGCGGGGGTGGCCCTGGCGCCGGGGCTGCGACCGGCGCACCGCGCAGCCGGCGTCCTCCTCGCCGCCGCGGCCGGTGCCACCGGCGGCTACGACGACCTCGCCGGCGCCGGGACGAGCAAGGGCTTCCGCGGACACCTCTCCGCGCTACGGCGCGGCGAGGTGACCACGGGGGTCGTCAAGATCGTGGGCATCGGCGCCGCCGGCCTCGCCGCCGCGGCGCTGGTCTCCGACGACCCGGTCGACGCGGTCGTCGGAGGCGCCGTCGTGGCGGGGACCGCCAACCTGCTCAACCTGCTCGACCTGCGCCCGGGACGGGCGGCCAAGGCCGGGCTGCTGCACCTGCCGCTCGTCGCGGCGTCGGCACCGGCCGGCCCGCTGGCCGCGGCAGCCGTCGGGGCGGCGGCCGCGCTCCTGCCCGACGACCTCCGGGAGCGGACCATGCTCGGCGACGCCGGGGCCAACGCCCTGGGCGCAGTGCTCGGACTCGCCATGGTGGCCGGCGAGGGCCGGGCCGCCCGGGTGGTCCACCTCGCTCTGCTCGTGGCCGTCACCGCCGCGAGTGAACGGGTCAGCTTCACCGACGTCATCGCCCGCACGCCGCCGCTGCGCCGGCTCGACGAGCTCGGCCGGCTGCCGGCGGATCGGTGAGCCCGGCGCGCCGCGTCGCCACCGGGATCGCCGGCGGCGCGGCCCTGGTCGGCGCCGTCACCGTCGTCGCCCGGGTCGTCGGCTTCCTCCGCCAGCTGGTCTTCCAGTCGACGGTCGGCCAGACGCCGCTGGGCGAGGTCTACACCACGGCCAACTACGTCCCCAACATCCTCTTCGAGGTCGTCGCCGGGGGTGCCCTCGCCGGCGTGGTGGTGCCGCTGCTCTCCCGGGCCGCCGTGCAGGGCGACACCGACCGGGTGCGCCGCACCAGCGGGGCGCTCCTCGGCTGGACCCTCGCCGTGCTGCTCCCGGTGGCCCTGGTCGGCGCGCTGCTGGCACGGCCGGTGATGAGCTGGCTGCTCGGCGGAACGGCCGACCCGGCCGCGGTGGAGATGGGCACCAGGATGCTGCTGGTCTTCCTGCCCCAGGTACCCGCGTACGGCCTCGCCGTGGTCAGCGCCGGCGTTCTCCAGGCCCACCGGCGCTTCCTCGCGGCGGCGGTGGCCCCCGTCGTGTCCAGCGCGGTGGTGGCGCTGACCTACCTGGCCTTCGGCGCCACCACCACGACGCCGCGAGACGACCTGGCGGGCCTGCCGCGGGCCGAGGAGCTGCTGCTGTCCGTCGGCACCACGCTCGGGGTCCTGGCCCTGGCCGCCACGACCCTCGTCCCCGCCGGGCGCCGGGGGTGGCTCGGCCGCCCGCGGCTGGCCTTCCCCGCTGGCACGGCACGCCGGGCCCGTACCCTGGCTGCCTCCGGCCTGGCGGTGCTGCTGGCCCAGCAGGCCGCGATGGTCGTGGTGCTGCGGCTGTCCAACGACCGCGGCGGCACCGGCGCCATCGTCACCTTCCAGAACTCGTGGATGGTCTACCTGCTCCCGTACGCCGTGCTGGCGGTGCCGATCGCGACGGCCGCCTTCCCACGGCTGTCCGACCGGGCCGAGTCGGGCGCCGAGACCGAGTACGCCCGGGTGGCTGCGGTGACCACGCGCGCGGTGGTGCTCGTCAGTGCCGCCGGTGCCGCGGTCCTCGCCGCGACCGCGGTCCCGGTCGCCCGGTTCTTCGAGCTGATCGGGCAGGGCGACGTGCCGGCTCAGGAGATGGCCAGGGCCCTCGTCGCCTTCGCTCCGGGGCTCGTCGGGTACGGCCTGGTGGCGCACCTGGGCCGGGCGCTGTACGCCCGGGGGGCGGGCCGCCACGTGGCCGTGGCGACCGTCAGCGGCTGGGCCGTCGTGGTCCTGGCCGACCTGGCGCTGACGGCGGTCGCCGAGCCGGGCTGGACGGTGGCCGCTCTCGGGCTGGGCAACACGATCGGGATGACGGTGGCCGGCCTCCTGCTCGTGCGGGCGCTGTGGGTCCATGCCGGTGCGGCCGCGCTCAGCGGTCTGGGCCGGACCACCGCCGCTGCCCTGACGGCCGCGATCGCCGGCACGGCCGCCGGCGTGGGCGTCCTCGCACTGCTGCCCACCGCGGGCCGGCTCGGCACCGTGCTCACCGGCGTGCTCGTGGCCGCCGTGGCCGCCGCCGTGGTCGGCGGCGTGGCGGCGCTGGGCGACCGCCGTACGCTGCGGTCCGTCCTGGACCGGCGCCGGGACCGGGCTGCTCAGCGGGCGCCGGGGAGCCGGGCGAGCGGCGGAGCGGGGGAGGAGTGACCGTGCGGGTCCACCTGGTCCTGGGCACGAGCACCGGCGGCGTCGGCCAGCACGTCCGGTCGCTCGTCGACAGGTTGCCCGGGCTCGGGTGGGACGTGACCGTCGTCGGCCCGCCCGCCACGGACGACAGGTTCGGCTTCGGCGCGGGGGGAGCCGCGTTCACGCCGCTGGACATCGCCACGGCACCACGGCCGGCCGCCGACCTCGGGGCGGTCCGGGGCCTGCGGATCCTGCTGCGGGGGGCCGACGTCGTGCACGCGCACGGCTTCCGCGCCGCCGCCTTCGCCGGCCTGGCCCTCGGCCGCCGTCGCCCGGGGCGCACGCCGCTGGTCGCCACCTGGCACAACGCGGTCCTCGGCAGCGGGGCCCGCCGACGGGTCCTCGCCGGGTTGGAGCGGCTGGCCGCGCGCCGGGCCGACGTGACCCTGGGTGCCAGCAACGACCTGGTGGCCCGGGCCCCCGCGCTCGGCACGCCCGACGCCCGTCCCGGTCCGGGGGCGGCCGCCCCGCTGCCGCCGCCCCGGCGGTCGAGGGCGGAGGTCCGGGCGGAGCTGGGTGCCGGTGACCGCCCCCTCGTCCTGGCCGTCGGCCGACTGGCCCCGCAGAAGGACTACGGCACGCTGCTCGACGCCGCGCGGCGCTGGCGGACCCGTGAGCCGGCCCCGCTGGTGCTCGTGGCCGGGGAGGGACCCTTGCAGGCCGACCTGCAGCGGCGCATCGGTACCGAGCGGCTGCCGGTCCGGCTGCTCGGGCGACGGTCGGACGTCACCGACCTGCTGGCCGCCGCCGACGTCTACGTGCTCACCAGCCACTGGGAGGCGCGGGCCCTCGTCCTGCAGGAGGCGGCCCGGGCCGGGCTCCCCGTGGTGGCTACCGCCGTGGGGGGCGTCCCGGAGCTCATGGGCGACACGGCGGTGCTGGTCCGTCCGGGTGACCCGGCCGCCGTGGCCGGAGCCGTCGACCGGTTGCTCGCCGACGAGCCGCTGCGCACCCGGCTGGCCGCGGCCGCCTCCGTACGGGCGCGGGGGTGGCCGGACGAGGACGACACGGCTCGCCAGGTCGCCGCCGTGTATGCCGGGCTGGCCGGCTGAGGGCTGTTAGTCTGGAGTCCCGTGGACCTGGCGTCCCGGAGCAGTCCGTCCCGGGCAGTTCCGACGCCCTCGTCGAGACCACGGGGAGACCGAGTGGCGCCGCAGCCGGCGAAGCACCTGTTCGTCACCGGGGGCATCGCCTCCTCCCTCGGCAAGGGGCTCACCGCCTCCTCCCTCGGGACCCTGCTGACCTCGCGCGGCCTGCGCGTGACGATGCAGAAGCTGGACCCCTACCTCAACGTCGACCCCGGGACGATGAACCCCTTCCAGCACGGGGAGGTCTTCGTCACCGACGACGGAGCCGAGACCGACCTGGACATCGGCCACTACGAGCGCTTCCTGGACCGGGACCTCACCCGGGCCGCGAACGTCACCACCGGGCAGGTCTACTCGACGGTCATCGCCAAGGAACGCCGCGGGGAGTACCTCGGCGACACCGTTCAGGTGATCCCGCACATCACGAACGAGATCAAGGACCGGATGCTGGGGATGGGCGGCGACGACGTCGACATCGTCATCCACGAGATCGGCGGCACGGTCGGCGACATCGAGTCGCTGCCGTTCCTCGAGGCGGCGCGGCAGGTCCGCCACGACGTGGGGCGCGACAACAGCTTCTTTCTGCACGTGTCCCTGGTCCCGTACCTGGCACCCTCCGGCGAGCTCAAGACCAAGCCCACCCAGCACTCGGTCGCGGCGCTGCGCCAGGTGGGCATCCAGCCGGACGCGATCGTGTGCCGCTCCGACCGGCCGATCCCGGCCGGCGTGAAGCGCAAGATCGCCCTCATGTGCGACGTCGACGTCGAGGGCGTGGTGGCCGCCGTCGACGCACCCTCCATCTACGACATCCCGAAGGTGCTGCACGCGGAGGGTCTCGACGCCTACGTCGTCCGCCGGCTCGGGCTCTCCTTCCGCGACGTGGACTGGACGGCCTGGGACGAGCTCCTCCGCCGGGTCCACCACCCGCGGCACGACGTGACCGTGGCGCTGGTGGGCAAGTACGTCGACCTGCCCGACGCGTACCTCTCGGTCACCGAGGCGCTGCGCGCCGCCGGCTTCGCGCACGACGCCCGGGTGCACCTGCGCTGGGTGGCCTCCGACGACTGCCGGACGCCCGAGGGTGCCGCCCGGCAGCTCCACGACGTGGACGCGGTCTGCGTCCCGGGAGGGTTCGGGGTGCGGGGCATCGAGGGCAAGGTGGGCGCCGTGCGCCACGCGCGCGAGCACGGCATCCCGCTCCTGGGCCTGTGCCTGGGTCTGCAGTGCCTCGTCATCGAGTTCGCACGGCACGTCGCCGGGCTGGCCGGGGCCAACTCCACCGAGTTCGAGCCCGGGTGCGAGCACCCGGTGATCGCGACCATGGCCGACCAGCGGGACATCGTCGCGGGTGCCGGTGACCTCGGCGGGACCATGCGACTGGGGTCCTACCCGGCCGTCCTGTCCGCCGGGTCGGTGGTCCGCGACCTCTACGGCAGCGACCGTGTCGACGAGCGCCACCGGCACCGCTACGAGGTCAACAACGCCTACCGCCCGCAGCTGGCGGAGGCCGGACTGGCCTTCTCGGGCACCTCGCCCGACGGCCGACTCGTCGAGTACGTCGAGCTGCCGCGCGAGGTGCACCCGTACTTCGTGGCCACCCAGGCGCACCCGGAGTTCCGCTCCCGTCCGACCAGGGCGCACCCGCTGTTCGCGGGGCTCGTCGGCGCTGCGGTCGCCCGGCAGCGCGAGACCCTGCTGCCGGTCGACGTCGAGCCGGTCCCGATGACCTCGGACGCGGTCGCCCCCGAGCACGCCGGCGCCCGGGCGTGACCGCACAGCTGCCGGAGGACCACCCCGAGCGGTGGCCGGCCGAGGCGTCCCGGCAGGTGCTGGAGACCGGGCGGGTCATCTCGGTCCGGGAGGACACGGTGCGCTCGCCGGCGGACGGCTCGACGTTCACCCGTGACGTGGTGGTGCACCCGGGAGCGGTCGGGGTGGTCGCTCTCGACGACGAGGACCGCGTGCTGCTCGTGCAGCAGTACCGGCACCCGGTCGGTCACCGCCTGCTCGAGGTGCCCGCCGGCCTGCTCGACGTGGCCGGGGAGGACTACCTCGAGGCGGCCCGCCGTGAGCTCTTCGAGGAGGCGCACGTGCGCGCCGAGGACTGGCGCGTCCTGGTGGACTACTTCACGTCCCCGGGGATGACGACCGAGTCCCTGCGGGTCTACCTCGCACGAGGGCTCTCGGACGTCGCGGTCGGGGACCGCCACGTCGGCGAGCACGAGGAAGCCGACATGCCCGTGGTCCGCGTGCCGCTGACCGACCTGGTCGCCGCGGTGCTCGGGGGCCGGGTGCACAACCCGACGCTGTGCGTCGGCGTGCTGGCCACCTGGGCCGCCCGTCACGGGGCGGGCTACGACGCCCTGCGCGACCCCCGCTGCCCGTGGCCGGCCCGCGAGGCCCTCCCCCGCTGACCCTCCTCACCGACCGGGTGCGTCCGGGGCGAGACCGAGCCGGGAGAGCTCGTACGAGGCGAGCCGCCGCACCGCGTCGGGGTCGCCGCGCCGCCACGCCTCCATCAGCCCCTCGCCCAGGCCGGCTACCTCGCCCACCGGAGCCGTGGCCAGCGCGCGGAGCGCCAGCAGGTCGGCCCCGTCCTCGTCGCGCATCGCCGCCCGGGCCTGGCCGGCCCGGTGAATCCAGCGCGCCCGGGGCAGCACCCACACGGCGACCGCCAGGGCGATCGCCCCGAGCGCCAGCGACACCCCGGCGACCACCGCGGCCTGGGTCGCGTAGTCCTGCGTGGTGCGCCCGACCTCCGCGACGCCCGCGGCGGCGTCGGCGGCGCGCTGCGCCTGGGCTGCCGCGTCGTCGCCGACGAAGGGGATGCCCCCGAGCCGGTCGGCGGTCCGGCTCAGCCCGTCCGCGAGTCCCTGCCCGGACTCCTCGAGGCGCTCCCCGGGTGCGGCCAGCGACGCGATCGAGTCGTGCACGGCGTCAGCGACGACCAGGGTGAGCAGGCACCAGGCGAGCCCCAGGACGTCGGCGAGCACCTGCTGCACCCGGCGCACGGGGAGGTCTGCGTAGATCGGCACGGTGCGGTCCTATCACCTGGCGGTCCACGGCGTCGGCCGGCCGGCCGCTCCCTCAGGCGCGTGGTCCACCCCTGGCCCCGGGTGTGGCGCGCGACACTAGACTCGGCGCCGCCGCCCGAGCGGGCGGTCGCCCGGCAACGGCGCCCGGCGTGACGGCGAAGGGTCGCGATCCCCGTGAAGGTCGGCATCCCCAGCGAGGTCAAGAACCACGAGTACCGCGTGGCCATCACCCCGGCAGGCGTCAACGAGCTCAGCCGCAACGGCCACGACGTGTTCGTCCAGAAGAGCGCCGGCGAGGGCTCGTCGATCACCGACGAGGAGTACGTCGCGGCGGGCGCACGCATCCTCGACACCGCCGACGACGTCTGGGGCGAGGCCGACCTCGTCCTCAAGGTCAAGGAGCCGGTCGCCGAGGAGTACCACCGCATGCGCCGCGACCAGGTGCTCTTCACCTACCTGCACCTGGCGGCCTCGCGGGACTGCACCCAGGCGATGCTCGACGCGGGCATCACCGGGATCGCGTACGAGACCGTGCAGCTGCCCGACCTGTCGCTGCCGCTGCTGGCACCCATGAGCGAGGTGGCCGGTCGGATGGCCACCCAGGTCGGTGCGCACGCCCTCGAGCGCGCGCAGGGCGGTCGCGGGGTGCTCATGGGCGGCGTCTCGGGGGTCAAGGCAGCCAAGGTCGTGGTGCTCGGGGCCGGCGTCTCCGGCATGAACGCCGCAGTCATCGCGCTCGGGATGCAGGCCGACGTCTGGATCCTGGACCGCAACGTGGCCAAGCTGCGCGACGTCGACCGCATCTACCAGGGGCACGCCCAGACCATCGCGTCCAACCTCTACGAGGTGGAGCGCGCGGTGCTCGACGCCGACCTGGTGATCGGGGCCGTCCTGGTCCCGGGCGCGAAGGCGCCGACGCTGGTCTCCAACGAGCTGGTGTCGCGGATGCGCCCCGGCAGCGTGCTCGTCGACATCGCCATCGACCAGGGCGGGTGCTTCGAGGACTCCCGACCCACCACCCACGACAACCCCACCTACCGGGTGCACGACTCGATCTTCTACTGCGTGGCCAACATGCCCGGGGCGGTGCCGTTCACCTCCACGTACGCCCTGACCAACGTGACCCTGCCGTACGCGGTCGAGCTGGCCAACCGGGGCTGGCGCGACGCGCTGAGGGCCGACCCCGCGTTGGCGCTGGGCCTCAACACCCACGACGGCGAGGTCACGTACGGGCCTGTCGGCGAGGCGCACGAGCTCCCCCACCGCGAGCTCGACGAGGTGCTGCTCTGACGGCAGCCGGTGGCGGCGGCCTGCCGCGTCCGGTCGAGGACTACCTCGACCACCTGGCCGTCGAGCGTGGACTGGCGGCCAACACGCTGGCGTCCTACCGCCGGGACCTGCGTCGCTACGCCGGCTTCCTCGCCGGCCGGGGCGTGGCCGTCACCGTCGCCGGGGAGGCGGACGTCACTGCCTTCCTGCGCTCGCTGCGCGAGGGCGGCGAGGGGCGCGTCCCGCTCGGGGCCAGCTCCGCTGCCCGCACGGTGGTCGCGGTCCGCGGGCTGCACCGCTTCCTGCTCCGCGAGGGCGTGACCGAGCAGGACCCGGCACGCGACGTACGACCTCCGGCGCCCCCGCGGCGGCTGCCCAAGGCGCTGTCGGTCGACGAGGTCGAGCGGCTGCTGGCGGCGGCCTCGGCGGCGGAGGGGCCGCTGCCGGTCCGCGACCGCGCCCTGCTCGAGCTGCTGTACGGGACGGGTGCGCGCATCTCCGAGGCGGTCGGCCTCGACCGCGACGACCTGGACCTCGAGTCGGGTGCCGCCCTGCTGCGCGGGAAGGGCGGCAAGGACCGGGTGGTCCCGGTGGGCAGGTTCGCGCTCGAGGCGGTCCAGGCCTATCTCGTCCGCTCGCGACCTCACCTCGCCGCCGCGGGACGGGGGACACCGGCCCTGTTCCTCAACGCCCGCGGGGGCCGGCTGTCGCGGCAGAGCGCCTGGACCGTGCTGCGCACGACGGCGACCCGGGCCGGGGTCCGGGGTGACGTGTCCCCACACACGCTGCGGCACTCCTTCGCCACGCATCTCCTCGACGGCGGCGCGGACGTCCGGGTGGTCCAGGAGCTGCTGGGGCACGCCTCCGTGACGACGACGCAGGTCTACACCCTCGTCACCGTCGACCGGCTGCGCGAGGTCTACGCGGCCGCCCACCCCCGTGCCACCGCCTGACGGCGCCCGGGCCGGGTAGTCCTGACGGCAGGCCCTCGGCGCGCCTCCTTGAACGCATCCGGGCCGCTCCCTAGCGTCACGGACGTACACATGTCGACACGACGGCAAGGAGCTCTGACGGCTCGTGGACATGTCGACCCAGCACCCCCGGGCGGCGGCCCCGGCGATCGCCCACCCCCCGGCCCCACCCGGCGCGACGCCCGCGGTGCCGCCGGTGACGCTCCGCGGAGCGCGGGCCGCGGCCTCCCGTGCGGGCGGGCCGGTCCTGCGCGCCCGGACCCCGGACCGCGGCGTCGGCGACCCGGCCGTCGAGGGTGACCTGACCCTCGACAGGACCCCTGACGGAGTGGGCCCGGACGAGGCGCTGGACACGTCCCCGGACACCGCCGCGGACGCCCTCCTGGACACGGTCGCGGGAGGAGCCGTGGGGCCCACCGGTCGCCCGCTGCCGCACTTCCCCGAGCCGCCGGTGCTGCACCACCACGGACCGGCCCGGGTCGTGGCGATGTGCAACCAGAAGGGCGGCGTCGGCAAGACGACCTCGACGATCAACCTGGGCGCCTCGCTCGCCGGCTACGGCCGGCGCGTCCTGCTCGTGGACTTCGACCCGCAGGGGGCGCTGTCCGTCGGCCTCGGTGTCAACCCGCACGAGCGCGACCTGTCGGTCTACAACGTCCTGATGGAGAGGTCCACCTCGGCGGCGGACGTCCTGCTCAAGACCAACGTCCCGGGCATGGACCTGCTGCCCAGCAACATCGACCTCTCCGCGGCCGAGGTGCAGCTGGTCAGCGAGGTGGCACGTGAGCACGTCCTCCGGCGGGCGCTCGCGCCGCTGCTGCCCGAGTACGACGTCGTCCTGGTCGACTGCCAGCCGTCACTCGGCCTGCTCACCATCAACGCCCTCACCGCCGCCGACGGCGTGATCGTCCCGCTCGAGTGCGAGTTCTTCGCGCTGCGCGGCGTGGCTCTGCTCCAGGAGACGATCGACAAGGTCGGCGAGCGGCTCAACGAGCGGCTGGTCATCGACGGCCTCCTCGCCACGATGTACGACAGCCGGACCGTCCACGCCCGGGAGGTCGTGCACCGGCTCGTGGAGGCGTTCGGCGACAAGGTGTTCCACACGGTCGTCTCCCGGACAGTCCGCTTCCCCGAGTCCACGGTCGCCCAGACACCGATCACGTCGTACGCGCCGGCCTCGCCCGGCGCCGACGCGTACCGCACGCTGGCTCGCGAGGTCCTGCACCGGTGGGACTCGTGAGCGGTGACTCCCGGCTCCGAGCGGTCCCGGACGAGGTGCCGATCCCCGGCATGCCCGAGGTGCGCCCGGCGACCTCGAGCGGCCGGGTCCGGCATGACGAGAAGATCACCGTCTACCTGTCCTCCGACGAGCTGCACGAGCTCGAGCTCGCCCGGCTCGGTCTCGGCCGGCAGCACGGGGTCAAGGTCGACCGCGGGCGGCTGGTCCGGGAGGCCGTCGCGATCATGCTCGCCGACCTCGAGGGGCGCGGCGCCGACAGCGTGCTGGTGAACCGGCTGCGCCGGACGGGTGCTTGACTGACCGGGTGCCCGGCAGCTCCCCTCCCGCCGAGGAGGACTCGGACCCTCCCGGTCCGAGCGGTCCGTTCGAGGTGCACCTCGACGTCTTCGACGGCCCGTTCGACCTGCTGCTGGGTCTCATCGCCAAGCACAAGCTGGACGTCACCGAGGTGGCGCTGTCCAAGGTCACCGACGACTTCATCGCCCACATCCGCGCGCGGGGCTCGGAGTGGGACCTGGACCAGGCCAGTGAGTTCCTCGTCATCGCGGCCACGCTGCTCGACCTCAAGGCGGCCCGGCTGCTCCCGACCGGCCAGGTCGAGGACGAGGAGGACCTCGCCCTGCTCGAGGCGCGTGACCTGCTCTTCGCCCGGCTGCTGCAGTACCGGGCGTACAAGCAGGTGGCCGGTCACCTGGCCGGGCGGCTGGTCGACGAGGCTCGGCGGTTCCCCCGGGTCGTCGGCCTCGAGGAGCGCTTCGCCGCGCTCCTGCCCGAGGTGGTGGTCGGGCTCGGGCCCGCCGAGCTGGCGGCCATCGCCGCGCGGGTGTCGACACCGAGACCGCGCCCGTCGGTGCCGACCGACCACCTGCACCAGCCGCAGGTCAGCGTCCGGGAGCAGGCGGCGGTGCTCGTGGACCGCCTGCGCCGCGGCGGGACCGCGACCTTCCGCGCGCTGTCCGCAGACTGCCCGACCACGCTGCACGTGGTCGCACGGTTCCTCGCCCTGCTGGAGCTGTACCGGGAACGCGCCGTGAGCTTCGACCAGCTGACGCCCCTCGGCGAGCTCACCGTACGGTGGATCGCCGCCGAGGACGGCGCCCCCGAGGTCGGCGACGAGTTCGACGCCGACGACCCGGTGCCCGATGGCCCGGTGCCCGCGGACACGGCGACCCCAGGAGGACAGGCGTGACCGGAACCGACCAGACCCTGCGGGCGGCGCTGGAGGCGGTGCTGCTGGTCGTCGACGAGCCGGTGGGAGCCGAGCTGCTCGGCCAGGTCCTCGACCGTCCCACCGGCGAGGTCGAGGCCGCCCTGGTCGCGCTCGCGGGCGAGTACGACGAGCAGGGCCGGGGGTTCGAGCTGCGTCGGGTGGCCCGCGGCTGGCGGCTCTACACCCGGGCCGAGCACGCTGAGGTGGTCGAGCGCTTCGTCCTCGACGGGCAGCAGGCCCGCCTCACCCAGGCGGCACTCGAGACCCTGGCCGTCGTCGCGTACCAGCAGCCGGTCAGCCGGGCTCGGGTCTCGGGTGTGCGGGGCGTCAACTGCGACGGCGTGATGCGCACGCTGGTCACCCGCGGCCTCGTCGAGGAGGCCGGGCACGACCCGGCGACCACGGCCACGCTGTACCGCACCACCGACTACTTCCTCGAACGGCTGGGCCTGCGATCCCTGGAGGACCTGCCGCCACTGGCTCCCTACCTCCCGGACGTCGCCCAGATCGAGTCCGAGACGGGCGCATTCGAGTCCGAGACGGGCGCATCTCCCGGCGGTCCGGCATGAGCGACGAGGGCGTCCGGCTGCAGAAGGTGCTCGCCGCCGCCGGCGTCGGGAGCCGGCGGGCGTGCGAGCAGCTCATCGCCGCGGGCCGCGTCGAGGTCGACGGCGAGGTGGTCCGGACCATGGGGCTCCGGGTCCACCCCGGGCAGTCGGTGATCAAGGTCGACGGCATGCGGGTGGGCACCGAGGCCGCCGGTCTGGTCCACCTCGCCCTGAACAAGCCGGTCGGCGTGGTCAGCACCATGGCCGACCCCGAGGGCCGGCCCAGCCTGGGCGACTACGTGGTGGGCCGGCGGGAGCGGTTGTTCCACGTCGGGCGGCTGGACGTGGACACCGAGGGCCTGATCCTGCTGACGAACGACGGGGAGCTGGCGCACCGCCTCGCGCACCCCAGCTACGAGGTGGCCAAGACGTACCTCGCCGAGGTGCCCGGCCCGCTCGCCCGCGACGTCGGCCGGCGCCTGCGGGACGGGGTCGAGCTCGACGACGGCGTCGTCCGGGTGGACTCGTTCCGGGTCGTCGGTCGCGCCGGCGGCCGGGTCATGGTCGAGCTCGTGCTGCACGAGGGCCGCAAGCACGTCGTGCGCCGGCTGCTGACCGCCGTGGGGTACCCGGTCGAGCGGCTGGTGCGCACCCGGATCGGGCCGATCACCCTCGGGGACCTCAGGCCCGGCGCCCACCGCACCCTCTCGGCCGCCGAGGTCGGGCTGCTCTACCGCGAGGTCGGCCTCTGACCGCGCCGTCCGCGCGAGCGGGTCGGCGGGTCGCACTAGGGTTGCCCGCGTGGCCGTACGGGCGATCCGCGGGGCGACCCAGCTCGAGCGGGACGAGCGCGGGCACCTGCTCGAGCGTGCGGCCGAGCTGGTCGCCGAGGTGCTGCGCCGCAACGGGGTCGGCACCGACGACCTGATCAGCATCGTGTTCACGGCGACACCGGACCTCCGCTCGGAGTTCCCCGCCTACGCGGCCCGGCGGATCGGGATCACCGACGTCCCGTTGCTGTGCGCCCAGGAGATCGCCGTGGCGGGAGCGATGCCGCGGGTCGTCCGGCTGCTCGCGCACGCCGAGACGGACCGACCGCGGACCGAGGTCCGCCACGTCTACCTGCACGGCGCCGCGGCGCTGCGTACCGACCTGCGCCGGGACGACGCGTGAGCGGGGTCCCGCCTGGCGGGGCGCTGCCGGGCGGGGTCCTGCCGGGTGGGGTCCTGCCGGGTGGGGTCCTGGTCGTCGGCACCGGTCTGCTCGGGACCTCCATCGGGCTGGCGCTGCGGCGTGCCGGGATCCGCGTGCACCTGCGCGACCACGACCCCGCCGCCCTGGCCGAGGCGGCCGCCCGAGGTGCGGGCTCCCCGGAGAGCCCGTCCGCGCCGGTGGACCTCGCCGTGGTCGCGGTGCCGCCGGCCCGTACCGGGGCCGTGGTCGCGGAGCTGCTGGAGGCGGGAACCGCGGCGTACGCGACCGACGTCGCCAGCGTCAAGGTGCTGCCGGCGCGCGACGTCGCGGCGCGCACCGCTGCGGCCGCACGGTACGTGGGAGGGCACCCCATGGCGGGGCGCGAGGTCTCCGGGCCGGCGGCCGCGGTGGTGGACCTCGTCCAGGGCAGGCCCTGGGTGGTGTGCGCCCGCCCGGGCTCGGACCCCGAGGCCGCAGCGAGGGTGACCGCCCTGGCCCGGGCGTGCGGCGCCCAGCCCGTGAGCATGCCCGCCGAGGAGCACGACGCCGCCGTGGCCCTGGTCTCCCACGCCCCGCACCTCGTCGCCAGCCTGGTCGCGGCGCGGCTGCGCGGCGCGCCCGAGCAGGAGGTGGGCCTCGCCGGCCAGGGTGTCGCCGACGTCACGCGAGTGGCCGCGGGCGACCCGCGGCTGTGGGCGGACATCCTCGGCGCGAACGCCGCGGCGGTCCGGGACGTGCTCGTCGACCTGAGGTCCGACCTCGAGGCCGCCGTCCTGGCCCTGGACCGCCGTGATCCCGCGGCGCTGACAGACCTGCTCGAGGCCGGTGTGGCGGGCCGGGCCCGTCTGCCCGGCAAGCACGGCGGTCGTCAGACGGCGTTCGCGACGCTGCCGGTCGTCGTCCAGGACCGGCCCGGCCAGCTGGCCCAGCTCTTCGCCGACGCCGGCGCCGCCGGGGTCAACGTCGAGGACGTCCGGATCGAGCACGTCCAGGGCATCCCGACCGGAGTCGTCGAGATCGCCGTGCGGCCGGGGAGCGACGAGGTGCTGGCCCGGGCCCTGCGCAGCCGCGGGTGGACGGTCCACCGCTGAACGCTGGCACTACCCTGCCTACGCTGCCACCGAGCCCCGGTGACACCGCCACCGCCGACCGGATCCCGGAGGACCGCGTGACCGACCCGAGCTCCGTCGTCGTCGCGGTGGACGGCCCGTCGGGGTCGGGCAAGTCCACCGTGGCCCGCCGGGTCGCCGCGGCGCTGGGGCTGCGCTACCTCGACACCGGGGCCATGTACCGGGCCCTGACCTGGTGGGCGCTGGACCAGGGGGTCGACCTGGAGGACCAGGCCTGGGTGGCGGCACTCGCCGCCCGGATGCCGCTCGAGATGGGGACCGACCCGCTCGCGCCGTACGTGCGGGTCGACGGCACCGACGTCACCAACGCCATCCGCGAGACGCGGATCTCCGAGGCCGTGAGCGCGGTCGCCACCAACCTCGAGGTGCGCCGCGAGCTGGGACGGCGGCAGCGCGAGGTCGTCGACGCGGGCGGTGTGGTCGCCGAGGGGCGCGACATCACCACCGTGGTCGCCCCCGACGCACCCGTCCGCGTGCTGCTGACGGCCAGCGAGCGGGCGAGGCTCTCCCGGCGGGCCCTCGAGGTGCACGGCACGGCCGACGAGGCGGCGGTGGCGGCGACCCACGCCCAGGTGGTGCGCCGCGACGCCCGGGACTCGACGGTCGCCACGTTCACCGAGGCCGCCGACGGCGTCGACGTGGTCGACTCCTCGCTGCTGACCCTCGACGAGACCGTTCGCGCCGTGCTCGACGTCGTCGAGGCGCGTACCGGCGTGACGCCCGCCAGGTCCCGCCCACCGAGGGAGAGCCAGTGACCACCGAGGACTTCGCGGCCGACGGGGGACCGCATGCGGACGAGATCCTCGACGACGGCGCCTTCGTCGACGCCGAGGACACCGGACCTCCGCCGGTCGTGGCCGTGATCGGCCGGCCCAACGTCGGCAAGTCCACCCTGGTCAACCGGATCCTCGGTCGGCGCGAGGCGGTGGTCGAGGACGTCCCGGGCGTGACGCGGGACCGGGTGGCCTACGACGCGGTGTGGTCGGGCCGCCGCTTCACCCTGGTCGACACCGGTGGCTGGGACCCGGACGCGGAGGGGATGGCGGCGCGCATCGCGGCTCAGGCCGAGGTGGCGGCCACCGCAGCGGACGTCGTCGTCCTCGTCGTGGACTCGACCGTGGGTGCCACGGACTCCGACGAGGCCGTGGTGCGAGTGCTCCGCCGCTCGGGCAAGCCGGTCGTGCTGGCGGCCAACAAGGTCGACGGGCCCACGGGCGAGGCCGACGCCGCGGCGCTGTGGAGCCTCGGCCTCGGCGAGCCGTACCCGGTCTCGGCGCTGCACGGACGGGGGAGCGGCGATCTCCTCGACGCCGTCCTGACCGTGCTGCCGGAGGCGCCCCAGGAGCTGTTCGGCGAGCGGCGCGGTCCGCGGCGGGTGGCGCTGGTCGGCAAGCCCAACGTCGGCAAGTCCAGCCTGCTCAACCGGCTCGCCGGCGAGGACCGCGTCGTCGTGGACCCGGTCGCCGGGACGACCGTCGACCCGGTCGACGAGGTCGTCGAGCTGGGCGGGCGCACCTGGACGTTCGTCGACACGGCGGGCATCCGGCGCCGGGTCAACGAGGCGTCCGGGGCGGAGTACTACGCGTCCCTGCGGACGTCGGCGGCCCTGGACCGGGCGGAGGTCGGCGTCGTCCTCGTCGACGCGAGCGAGCCGATGGCGGAGCAGGACCTGCGGATCATCTCGATGGTGGTGGACGCCGGTCGGGCCCTGGTGCTGGCCTTCAACAAGTGGGACCTGCTCGACGAGGACCGCCGCCGTGACCTCGACCGCGAGATCGACCGGCAGCTCAACCGCGTCACCTGGGCACCCCGGGTCAACCTGTCGGCCCGGACGGGTCGCCACGTGGACCGGCTCGTCCCGGCGGTGGAGACGGCGCTGGCGAGCTGGGAGACCAGGGTGCCCACGGGCCGGCTCAACACCTTCCTCGGGCAGCTGGTCGCCGCTCATCCGCACCCGCTGCGCGGCGGCAAGCAGCCGCGGATCCTGTTCGCGACCCAGGCGAGCACTCGGCCTCCGCGGTTCGTGCTGTTCACGACCGGCTTCCTCGAGGCGTCGTACCGCCGGTTCGTCGAGCGCCGGCTGCGCGAGGAGTTCGGCTTCGAGGGCACGCCCATCGAGGTCTCGATGCGGATCAGGGAGAAGCGGAAGAACCGCTGACCGGCCCCCGGGTCCGCCCCCCGGGGAGGCGGGGTCGGGTGGGGTAGGGTCTTCTGCGGCAGGTCGGCCTCCGGACGACCTGTGGACGGGCTGTGGCGCAGCTTGGTAGCGCACTTGACTGGGGGTCAAGGGGTCGCAGGTTCAAATCCTGTCAGCCCGACCGAGCAAACCGGCTCTGACCTGCGGAAACGCTGGGTCGGAGCCGGTTCTCAAGCCCTTCCACGGCGGAGCAACTTGGCCCGTCCTCCGGTGAGAGGACGCAGCGTGCCTCCGAGTGGTACACGCCGCTTTGTGACGCTGTGGGGGGGGGTGCGGCAATCGGCGGCGGGAGCCTTTGCGGCTTCAGATGCGGCCGGTCTCGTGGGCTTCTTCCACTCGCTGACGACGTGTCAAGGCGAGCTGGTGTCGACCGAGATGCAGGTGCAGATCGTCGACGAGGGCACTGCCGAGGTTCTCGTCGACGAGACCCGGACCACCTTCGAGAACGGGTTCACCGGCTTCTGGCTACCGACGGACATCGAGGGCACCCTGCGCGTCAGCCACGACGGCAGGACGGGTGTGATCCAGTTCTCCACCCACCCGGACGCCCCGACCTGTCTGACCACGATCCAGCTGGTGTGAGGAGTCCGCGTGAGCCTCGTCGAGGGGCGGCTCCTCAGGCGTAGGCCCGGGAGCAGTGGTCGGTGACGGCAGAAACTACGCGCGGCGGCGCCACTCGTCGGCGAGCAGGGCATAGCCCATCCCGTCCAGCCACTCCCCGGAGCGGTGCAGCGACTCGCGGACCGCGTAGAGCTCGCGGCGCATCCCGACCCGCTCCATGAGGCGCCACGAGGCGTCGTTGTCGGCGAAGCAGTTCGCCGTCACCCGACGCAGCGCGAGGTCCTCGAAGCAGAGCCGGACCAGCTCCCGGACCGCCTCCGTGGCGTACCCGTGGCCGGCGTGCTCGGGGTGGAGCACCCAGCCGAGCTCGGCCTGGACAGCCCGGGCCTGGTCCGCGATCTCGGCCTGGGACCAGGCGTCCTCGATCTTGAGCATGAGATCACCGATGACCTGCCCGTCCAGCTCGATGACGAGGGTCCTGGCCAGGCTGTCGGGGTCCTCGAACCGCTCGCGGTACTCGTCGAGCGTGGCCGGTGCCCGGACGAGCCAGCGGCTGACGTCCTCCAGCCGGCGGAACGCCCAGGTGGCGAGGAGGTCGTCCGGGGTCGCAGGGCGCAGTGTCAGCCGGTCGGTGCGAGCCGGCCACGTCGCCGCGTCGAGCGGGGTGCTCATGCGTGCATCGTGACAGCCGTCGGTCGGGCCGGCGCGGACGCCCCGGGGCGACGTAGGGATCTTGAGATCACCGGGACGACGGACAGGGTCAGCAACCCGACGGGAACACGCCAGCTGGGTGCGCCCCGGCGCCCGGCCGGCGCTGGGCTGCCGGTCGGGCGCCGGGCACGGCGGCCTGATCATCGCTCGCTCACCGCGGCTTCCCGCCGCCCGGCGACCGAGCCCTGCACGGTCGTGGCGTCGGTGTCAGCCGTCCACGCGGCGCGCCACAGCGAGTAGCCGAGCCCGATCATGGCGATGCCGTTCGGGAAGGCCAGCAGCCGGTAGAAGGTGTCCGGCATCGCGGAGAGCGCGATGGTGACCACGCCACCGACGGCCAGGAGCGCAGCGGCCCACCGGGCCAGGACGCGGGCGCGGTACAGGGCGACCCCGAAGACGAGTCCGCCGGCCAGGTAGGCGACGTTCTGGACCACGATCACGGCCTGCATCAGGCCGATGTCGCCGGTGGGGCTGCCGCCCGTCGCCGCGGTGAGGGCGTCGTCGACGAAGCCGGGGTCGGTCCCGGCGATGGACGGCAGCACGAACGCGCCGACGAAGGCGACGCTCATCACGGCGAGGTAGCCGGTGCCGAGCACCAGGTACCCGAGCAGGCCCAGCAGGCCCGTCTCCCTCACCTGGCGCAGGTACATGCCGGTGATGCCGACCAGCGCGAGCACGGCCATCAGGACCTTCAGCGAGTTGCGGACGGTCACCTCGACCGTGGTGACGGAGCCGGCGTCCATGTGCGGGTGCCCGACCTGGACGCCGACGAAGATGAGCCCGGCGGCGACAGCAGCGGCGGCGGCTCCGCGGGTGAGGGTGGTGGGTGTGATGGTCATGTCCGGCTCCTGGTCCCGGTGGTCCGTGGCGGGTGCCGCGGGGATGTCCGGAACGTACGAGCCGACGGGGTGACCCGACGTCACCACGTGAGGTGACCGACGATGTGATTCAGTCCCCGCGCGGGTGCTGCCTGCGGAGCAGCCCGAGCTCGTGACCCCTGCGCACGGCCGCGGCACGGCTGTTGACGTCGAGCTTGGTGAAGATGCGCTTCGTGTGGGTGCGCAGGGTGTTGAGGGAGACGTAGAGCCGACGAGCGATCTCGGGGCCGGTGAGCTCGCTGTCGAGGAGTCGCAGCACCTCCAGCTCGCGGTCGCTGAGCGAGCCCACCAGCCCGCCGTGCGTGCCCGCAGGGACGGCCGGGGGCGCGCCCGGGTCCGGTCGCCCGGCGGTCCCGGCGGCGCCGAGGAGCCGGCGGGCGTGCGCGCGCAGGAGGTCGCGCTCGGTGCTGGGGCCGTCGGTGCCCTCGTGGGAGGCGGCGTCGTCCAGCAGCGCGAGCATTGGGGCACCTTCGTCGAGGAAGAGCCGTACGTAGCTCTCCGGCTCGGGGGCCGCGGTCAGCGTGCGCTGGAGGTCGGCGAGAGCCTGCGAGCGGTCCCCCCGCGCGTGGTGGGTCAGCGCTCGGAGCACGCCGATCTCGATCAGGCTGCCGGGGCGGTGCGGTTCCGCGGCGGCGTGCAGCCGGTCGAGCAGCGCGAGCACCTCGTCCAGCGACGACGCGCCGCGCGAACCCGGGTCACCGGGTCCGCCGACGCGGCGGTGCCGGGCGAGCAGGAGCCGCGCGAGGGTGAGGAGCTCGTACTCGTGGAGGTACGTCGCCTCGTCGGCGGCGGTGATGCCGTGGTCGGCCGCCCACGCCTCGGCGGCGGCCAGGTCTCCGCGGGCGATCTGGACACGGGCCCTCATGGCGGGGATGGGGCGGACCTCCGGGTAGAAGCCGGGGCGGTACATCGCCTCGGCCTGGCCCAGCAGGTCGACCGCCGCGTCGTGGTCCCCGAGGTCGGCGCGCACCTGTGCCATCGCGACGAACCACCGGTGGCGGTTCTCGGTGATCGAGGCGCGGTCCCGGAGCAGCCGGGCCGTCTCGAGGTGTGCCTCGGCGCCCGCGACGTCGCCGAGCTCATGGTCGAGCTCGGCCAGGCCGACGTGCAGGTCGGCGGTGGCCCGCGGGTACGGCACGCTGCCCGCAGTGACCGTCTCCAGTGCCTGCTCGTACAGGTGACGGGCGCGGCTGGGCCGGCCTGCGACGAGCCACATGTCCGCGAGCACCACCGTGGCGTCCAGCTCGTCCACCAGGTTCCCCGCGGCGTGCAGGTGGCGGAGCGCCTCGGAGAAGGTCGGCAGGGCTTCCGAGACGTCGCCGGCTGCCCAGGCGGCGAGGCCGAGGTAGCCGGACGCCGCGCCGCGGACGAACCGGTCCTCGGGCCCGGCCAGGTCCAGGGCACGGCGAGCGTGCCGAACGGTGCCGTCGACGTCTCGCCGCGCCTGGGCCAGCGCCGCTCGGTAGACCGACACGGTGGCCGGCGCCGTCCGCCGGTCCTCGGTGTCCGCCCAGGCTCTCGCGACGTCCGGGTCGCGCTCCCCGGCGGCCAGCGCCGCCTCGGCGTCGTCGAACCGGTCCTCGGCAGCGTCGAGGTCACCGGACATCAGCATGGACCAGCCGGAGACGATGCTGAGGACCGGGCTCCGGCGCACCACGTCCGCCGGGAGCGACCGCATCCAGGCCAGGAGCAGGCTGTCCTGCCGGGAGCGGCGCAGCTCCGGGAGCGCTTCCTCCATGAGCCGGGCGGCGTGGTCGTGGTCCTGTGCGGCGAGGGCGTGCCGGACGGCATCCGCGGGGCGGTCGTGGGAGGAGTACCAGGCGCTGGCGAGGCGGTGCAGCGGCGGCACCTGCTCGGGGTGCTCGGAGAGCAGGCGCGCGCGGAGCACGTCGGCGAACAGGTGGTGGTAGCGGTACCAGGCGCGCTGGGTGTCCAGCGGGACGAGGAACAGGTTGGCGCGCTCGAGCTCTGCCAGGACCCGGCTGCCGTCGGCACCGCCGGTGACGGCGTCGCAAAGCGAACCGGTGAGGTGGTCGAGCACGGCGGTGCGGAGAAGGAAGTCGCGGACCTCGGCGGGTTGCCGCGCGAGCACCTCGTCGGCCAGGTAGTCGATGACGAACCGGTGGCTGCCGGCGAACGCCTCGATGAAGCCGGCGACCTCACTGCGACCGGAGAGGTCGCGTAACGAGAGAGCGGCGAGCTGAAGGCCGGCCACCCACCCCTCGGTGCGCTCGTCGAGTGCCTGCACGTCCGCAGGGCTGAGGTCGAGCCCCATCACCCGGTTCAGGAAGTCGCGCGCCTCGGCTGGGGTGAAGCGGAGGTCGGCGGCGCGGACCTCGGCGAGCTGCCCGCGCGCGCGGAGCCTGGCCAGCGGGAGCGGTGGGTCGGATCGGGTCGCCATCACGAGGTGCAGTCCGGCGGGGAGGTGGTCGAGGAGGAAGGTCACCGCCTGGTGCACCGCGGCGGAGCCGATGGTGTGGTAGTCGTCGAGCACCAGGATCCATCGCCTGCCAGGTACGTCCTCGGCGGCGGCGGCGACGTCGTTGACGAGCGTGGTCAGCGTCGCGGAGACGGCTGTGGTGTCGGTGGACTCGGCGACCCCCTGGGCGACGTCGAGCCCCATGTCGCGCAGGGCGGCCACCACGTGCCTCAGGAAGCGCGGGAGGTCGTTGTCGTCGTCGTCCAGGGAGAGCCACGCGACGCGGACGTCGGTACGAGAAGGGTCGTGTCGCCTCAGCCAGTCGCTGAGGAGGGTGGTCTTGCCGAACCCGGGCGGCGCGGACACCACGGTGAGTCGGTGGCCGGCCTCGAGGGTGGCGTCGAGCTGCTCGACGAGCCGCGGGCGCGCGACGAGCTGCCGTCGGAGCGGCGGCGCGAACAGCTTGGTGGCGAGCACCGGTGTCGGCACGTTCGGATCGTAGGCGGCTCGGCGACATCTGCCCTCGGCCGGACCGTACGGCGACGGCTGACGCTCGGCGTCGGCCGCCGTACGCTCCGAGGATGGCGCTGCTCGAGCGGGAGGCCGAGCTGGGCGCGTTGTCGACGGCGTGGCAGCAGGCGCGTACGGGCGGGCCGGGAGCCTTCCTGCTCGTGGCCGGGGAGTCCGGGATCGGCAAGTCGTGGCTGACGGCTTCCTTCGTCCGCGAGCACGTGCCCGACGGCCACCTCCTGTGGGGCATCTGCGACCCGCTGACGACGCCCCGGCCTCTCGGACCGCTCCACGACGTGGCCGACCGGCTGCCTCCCGAGGTCCCCGCCGCCATGGAGGCGGCCGAGCACGGCTACCAGGTGTTCCCCGAGGTCTACCGCGCGCTGTGCGACTCGCCGTACGTCCTGGTCATCGACGACGTCCAGTGGGCCGACGAGGCGAGCCTCGAGCTGCTGCGCTTCCTGCTGCGCCGCATCGACCGGACCCGATCACTCGTCGTCGCCACCTACCGCGACGACGAGGTCGACGCGGACCACCCCCTCGTGCCGCTGCTGGGCGATGCGGCGCGATCGCCCTCGGCGACCGTCGTGCACCTGAAGCCGCTGACCCGTGCCGGGGTGGCCGCCATGCTCGCGGAGAGCGATCTCGACGCCCGGGACGTGCACCGTCTCACGGGCGGCAACTGCTTCTTCGTCGCGGAGATCGCCGCCGGCTCACGTGACCGGCTCCCGAGCACGGTCAGGGACGCGGTGGTCGCCCGGACAGAGCACCTGTCGGCCGACCAGCGGAGCATCCTCATGCTGCTCGCGGTGGCCCCCGAGACCATCTCCGACCGGGTGCTGCACGAGCTCGGGGTCGACCTGCAGACGCTGCGGGCGTTCGCAGGATGCGGCCTGGTCGACAGGAGCGGACGGGGACTGCGGTTCCGGCACGAGCTTGGTCGGCTGGCGATCGAGGCGACCATCCCGCCCGGGGCGCAGGCATCGCTGCACCGACGGCTCCTCGATGCCATGGAGGCTGCCGGCGAGTCCGACGCAGCGGTGCTGACCCACCACGCGGTGGCGGCTGGGGACGACGAGCGGGCCAGGCGTCACGCCACGCAGGCCGGGATGCTGGCCTCCCGGTCCTCCTCCCACCTCAGCGCCGCGGAGTTCTTCCGGATCGCGCTGGAGCGCTCGGGGGGCGAGTCACCGGCCCGGCAGGCGGAGCTCCTCGAGCGGCTGAGCGTGGAGCTCTACCTGACCGACCAGCTGGACGAGGCGGTCGCCGCCTGCTCCGAGGCCAGGGCGCGGCGGGAGTCGGAGGGTGACCGGGAGCGCGCGGGGGCCGACGCCTGCCTGCTGTCCCTGTACGAGTGGTACAACGCCGACCGCGAGAACGCGGAGCGGCACGCCTCCAGCGCAGTGCGGATGCTGCGCGACACGGGCGAGGCGGGACTCGCCCTCGCGTACGCGACGGATGCCTACCTGGCCTACCAGCTGGGCGACCTGGCCAGGGCCGGTCGACTCGTGGACCTGGCCACGGCCACTGCCGGAGACGCGCCCGACGCGGAGGTCCGGGTGCGTCTGGGGGTGATCGGCGGGGCACTGGCCCTGGCCGGAGGTGACGTCACGGCGCGGGAGACCATCCTCCGACACGCCGCGACCGGCCTGCGGCACGGCCTGGAGGAGCCGACGTCGCAGGCGTACAGCAACGTCACCTACCTCGACGTCGAGCAGCGCAGGTTCGCCGAGGCGGAGGAGCTCATGGCCACCAGCCTGCGCTTCGCCCGGGACCACGAGCAGCGGATCTGCATCAACTGGCAGACCGGCGCGCGCAGCCGGCTGAACCTGCTGCGCGGGGACTGGTCGGCCAGCGTGGAGGACGCGGACAGGGTCCTGGGGAGTGCGAGTGCACCGCTGAGCAGGACCTGGCCGATGATCACCAAGGGCCTCGTCGGGGTCCGCACCGGTGACGTCGACCGCCAGCACCTGCTCGACGACGCGTTCGAGCAGGCACGGCGGATCGGCGATCCGCTGCGGCTGCTGCCTGCCTGCTCGGCACTGCTGGAGCGAAGCTGGGTGACCGGCGTGGTCGAGCCACGCACGGCTCTGATCACCGACGTGGCCGAGGAGCTCGCCCCACGGTCCGAGGGGCTCGAGTGGGCCGTGGGCGACCTGCTCGTCTGGATGACGCGGGTCGAGCTCCCCGTCCCGGAGGACGGTGGGGTCGCGCTGCCGTACCGGCTGCTGCTCGGCGGGGCGGCTGCCGAGGCGGCCGCGGAGTGGCACCGGTTGGGTGCGCGGTACGACGAGGCGCTGGCCCTGCTCGAGTCCGCGGAGCCGCGGTCGGCGTTCCGGGCCGTCCAGATCCTCGACGACCTCGGCGCCGACGCCGTCGCGGCCAGCGCCCGGCGGTCGCTGCGCCGGCGCGGGCTCACCGGCGTCCCCCCGCGGCGGCGGCGGAGCACCCGAGCCAACCCGAGCGGCCTCACCGGACGTCAGCTCGAGGTGCTGGCGCTGATCGGCGAGGGCGCGAGCAACGCCGACGTGGCGGAGCGCCTGGTCATCTCGCCGAAGACCGTGGACCACCACGTGTCGGCGATCCTGCAGAAGCTCGGGGTGCGCTCGCGCACCGAGGCTGCCCACGCGAGCCGGCGGCTCGGCATCACAGCTCAGCCCCGAGGTGCCCGGGACGCGGTGACCCCGGACGTGCCGGAGGGCCCGCACCCCTCGGTATGAGGCGCAGGCCCCCCGGTGACCGGCGGGGACGAGTCATCCCTCCGCGGTCTGCGGGCCGATCACGGCCGGCACCTCGACGACGAGGTCGGCGGGGAACCCGCCGCGGCGGGCGTGCTCGTAGACGACGTCCGCCGACTCCGCCTCGTGGACACAGTAGATCTTGTCCCCCGCGACGAAGCTCTGGTGCCAGGTGTACGGGACCCCGAGCCCGTCCACCACGGCGTTGGACGTCTGGGCGATCCCCTTGAGCTCCTCGCTGGTGAGGTTGCGCGCGCCGGGGACGTTGCGCTCGATCAGGTAGGTAGGCATCGTGGCCCTTTCGCTGTCGTGGCCGCCGGGGTGGCGACCTGCCATGACAGCGACGGTATGGATCGGGCGCCCGGAGTTCGTCGGGAGAACTCCCCATCTTGGCGGGTGGACGCTCCCTACGTCCCGGCTCGGCCTGGGCGCCGTCTGCCGCGGTCCCCCCGGCCCCTGAGGTGTCGGCCGGGGCCGTGAGCCTGCCCCTGTGAGCCAGGCCTGTGAGCCGGGGCCTTTCGGCTAGTGTCGTCGCGTCCGGACGACACCACGCCGCAGACCGGGAGGGGCCGTGCCCGAGGCCGTCGGTGCACCGGCCGTCTCCGACCGGGTCCTCACGGTCCCCAACGCGCTGAGCGCGTTGCGGCTGCTCGGCGTCCCGCTGTTCCTGTGGCTGGTGCTGGGCCCGGAGGCCGACGGCTGGGCGATCGTCGTGCTGATGGTGTCCGGCTTCACCGACTGGCTCGACGGCCAGCTCGCCCGTCGCTGGAACCAGGCGACGAAGCTGGGTCAGCTGCTGGACCCGCTGGCGGACCGCCTGTACATCCTCGCGACCGTCGTCGCGCTCACGATCCGGGACATCATCCCAATCTGGTTCGCCGTCCTCCTGCTCAGCCGGGACGTGTTCATGGCCTGCCTGCTGCCGTTCCTCCGCCGTCACGGCGACCGGGCGCTGCCCGTGCACTTCCTCGGCAAGGCCGCCACGTTCAACTTGCTGTACGCCTTCCCGCTGCTGCTGCTCGGCGACGGCGACGGGACGCTCGCCCTCCTGGCACGGGTCTTCGGGTGGGCGTTCGCGATCTGGGGCACCGCGCTCTACTGGTGGGCGGGGCTCCTGTACGCCGAGCAGGTCCGCCGCCTGATCCGTACGACCACGCCCGGGTAGTCGCCGTCGTGCGGGCGGTGGTGATGGCGGGAGGCGTGGGGACGCGGCTGCGCCCGATGACGGCCAGCCTGCCCAAGCCCCTGCTGCCGGTCGTCAACCGCCCGATCATGGAGCACACGCTCCTCCTGCTCCGACGGCACGGGTTCTCCGAGGCCGTGGTCACCGTGCAGTTCCTCGCCGCGCTCGTCCGGTCCTACTTCGGCGACGGCGAGGAGCTCGGCATGCGCCTCACGTACGCCACGGAGCAGGCACCCCTCGGCACGGCGGGAAGCGTCCGCAACGCCCGCTCCGCCCTCGCCGACGACACCTTCGTCGTGATCAGCGGCGACGCTCTGACCGACGTCGACATCGCCGCCCTGGTCGCGCACCACCGGACGAGCACGGCCGTGGTCACCGTCTGCCTGGCCCGGGTCGAGGACCCGGTGGAGTTCGGCGTCGTCGTCCTCGCGGGAGACGGGCGGATCGAGCGCTTCGTGGAGAAGCCGGGGTGGGGCCAGGTGATCTCCGACACCGTGAACACCGGCATCTACGTCATGGAGCCCGAGGTGCTCCAGTGGGTACCCGAGGGTCGGTCGGTCGACTGGTCCGCCGACGTGTTCCCGCGGCTGCTCGCCGCCGGGGTCCCGGTGCACGGCTACGTCGCCGACGGCTACTGGCAGGACGTGGGGACCGTCGCGCGCTACCTGCAGGCACAGGCGGACGTGCTCGACCGCAAGGTCCGGACTGAGATCGACGGCTTCGAGGTCGCCCCCGGGGTGTGGATCGGCGAGGGGGCCGACGTCGACCCGGCGGCCCTGCTCGTCGGGCCGCTCTACGTGGGGAGGTACTCGAAGGTCGAGGCGGGCGCGACGCTGCGGGAGCACACGGTCCTCGGGGACAACGTGGTGGTCCGCGAGCACGCCTTCCTGCACCGCGCGGTCGTGCACGACAACGTGTACGTGGGGCCATCCACCAACCTCCGGGGGTGCGTTGTCGGCCGCGGCAGTGACGTCATGCGCGCGGCGCGGCTCGAGGAGGGTGCGGTCCTGGGCGACGACTGCGTCGTGGGGGAGGAGGCGATCGTCGGCCACGACGTCACGGTCTACCCGGCGAAGACCATCGAGGCGGGCGCCGTCGTTCGCTCGTCCGTCATGTGGGAGTCGCGCGGGCAGCGGTCGCTGTTCGGGCCGCGCGGCGTCTCGGGCATCGTCAACGTCGAGATCACGCCCGAGCTCGTGGTGCGGCTCGCCGGGGCGTTCGCGACGACGCTGCGCAAGGGCGCCACCGTCGTCACGGCGCGGGACGGCTCCCGGGCCGCGCGGGCGCTCAAGCGCGCCGCCATCTCCGCCCTCAACGCCGGGGCCATCGACGTCCGCGACCTGGAGCACATCCCGCTGCCCGTGGCCCGGCACACGACGGCGCGCGGCGCCGACGGCGGCTTCGTGGTCCGGACGACCCCGGGCGCGCCGGAGAGCGTCGACATCGTGCTGCTCGGCCCGGACGGCGGTGACCTGCCCGGCGACGCGCAGCGGCACGTGGACCGGCTCTACGGGCGGCAGGAGCTGCGCCGGGCGTTTCCCGGCGAGATCGGCGAGCTGTCCTTCCCGCCGCGCGTCGTCGACGACTACGTCGAGGACCTGCTGCTGGCGCTGGGCGCGGACGGGCCGGTGGCGCGGGGGCTGCGGATCGTGGTCGATGCCGGGCACGGCTCGGCCGCACTCGTCCTGCCCCGGCTGCTCGGCCGGATGGGGGTGGACGCCTTCACCCTCAACACCGGGCTGGACGAGGCCAGACCGGCGGAGTCGGACCAGGAGAGGGAATCCGACCTGGCCAGGCTCGGGGACATCGTGGCGTCCTCCCGCGCGGCCTTCGGGGTGCGGTTCGACCGGGTCGGCGAGCGCATCGCGCTCGTCGACGACCAGGGCCGGCCGGTCGCCGACGAACGGGCGTTGCTCGTGCTGATCGACCTCGTCGCGGCCGAGGCGCGGGGAGGAACCGTCGCGGTCCCGGTCACGACCACCCGGGTGGCCGAGCAGGTCACCCGGTTCCACGGCGTCGACGTGCGCTGGACGCCGACCGGGACGCACCGGGCCGAGGCGGGTCTCGACGAGCACTGGCTGCTCGCCGGCGACGGCCGGGGCGGGTTCGTCGTGCCCGAGGCGGGCCCGTCGGTCGACGGCCTGGCCGCCTTGGTACGGCTCGCCGGCCTGGTCGCCCGCACCCGGCTCACGCTCAGCGAGATCGACGCGCGGATCCCGCAGACGTACGTGCTGCGGGCCGACGTCCCCACTCCCTGGGCGGCCAAGGGAGCGGTCATGCGCAGGGTTGCCGAGGCTGCCGGGGATCGGGACGTGGACACCACGGACGGGCTGCGCGTCGTCGAGGCGGACGGCAGCTGGTGCCTCGTCCTCCCCGACCCCAGCGGTGCGGTCACCCGGCTGTGGGCCGAGGCGCCGGACGACCGCTCGGTGCGAGGGCTCCTCGATCGCTGGGTGCAGGTCGTCGCGGAGTCCCACGCGTGAGCGGCGTGCGACGATGAGGCAGTGGTGACGCGGTCCGACGAGCGCGTCCGGGCGCATCCGCGGCCGGACGCGTCGATGTCGTTGCTCACCGACCTGTTCGACCACCCGCTCGACGAGGACTACGCCGTGGCGACGGCCCGCCGCCAGGCGGCGAGCCCGCCGGCCCGCCGCGGGACCTCCTGGGTGCTGCTCGCAGGGCTGCTCGGCGTCGGCCTGGTGCTCACGACAGCGGCCATGCAGGCCCAGCGCACCGCAGGCGTGACCTCCGCGGAGCGGGAGTCGCTGGTCACCCGCATCGTCGATCGGGACCAGCGGACGGACGCGCTGGAGGCCCAGGTCGCGGGGCTCCAGGACGAGCTTGCCGCGATCGAGGACGCGCAGCTGGCCAGCACCGCGGAAGGGGCGGCGCTGCAGGACCGGCTGAGGTCGCTCCAGGCGGCGGCGGGCACCGGACCGGTGACCGGACCCGGGGTCGTGGTCGACATCGTGGACGCGCCCGCGGACGACTCCGCCAACGGCGCCGGCGCGGTCGACTTCGGCCGGGTGCTCGACGTCGACCTGCAGCGGGTGGTCAACGGGCTGTGGGCCGCCGGTGCCGAGGCGATCAGCATCAACGGCCAGCGCGTCACCGGCCTGACCGCCATCCGGTCGGCCAACGACGTCGTGCTCGTGAACTACCGGCCGCTGCGACCTCCCTACGAGGTCGTCGCGGTGGGCGACCCACGTACGCTGCCGTCGCGCTTCGTCGACGGCCCGGGCGGCGGGTGGCTCCAGGCGATCTCCGGTGCGCACGGGATCACCTTCGACATCCGGACCGAGGAGGAGCTGACCGTGCCGGCCAGCGGGGGAGCGACGTTGCGACACGCCATCCCGGAGGGGGCGCCGTGATCCCCGCCCTGGGGCTGCTGCTGGGGATCCTGGCGGGGGTGCTCATCGACGTGGAGATCCCGCTGTCGCTGCAGCCGTACCTGCCGATCGCGGTCGTCGCTGCCCTCGACGCGGTGTTCGGCGGCCTCCGGGCGCTGCTGGACGGGATCTTCGACGACAAGGTGTTCGTCGTGTCCTTCGTGGCCAACGTGCTCATCGCCGCGTTCATCGTCTTCCTCGGTGACCAGCTCGGCGTCGGGGCTCAGCTCTCGACCGCCGTGATCGTGGTGCTGGGGATCCGGCTCTTCACCAACGTCGCCGCCATCCGCCGGCACGTCTTCCACGCCTGAGGCTCGAGTGGTCGACGACACCGGGCCCCCTCCCACCGCCCCGCCGCCTCGGGCGTCCGCCCCCGACCGGGACGCTCCGCACGCCTTCGTCCCCGAGCGTCCCTCGGGGTTGGGCAGGCTCCGCGACGCGATGCGGGCCAAGCCCTCCCGGGGCCAGGCCGTGGTCGCGGTCCTCGTCGGCGTCATGGGCTTCGCCGCGGTGGTGCAGGTCCGGGCGAGCGAGGAGGACCTGCTCTCACGGGCCCGGCGGGCCGATCTCGTGCAGATCCTCGACGGCCTCACCCAGCGGTCCGAGCGGCTGGAGGGGCAGGTGAGGGAGCTCGAGCAGACCCGCCGTGACCTGCTGTCCGGGGCCGACACGCAGGCCACGGCGATCGAGCAGGCCAACGCCCGGGCCCGGCAGCTGGCCGTGCTCACCGGGACCGCCGCGGCGACCGGTCCGGGCATCGTGCTCTCCGTCTCCGACCCGTCGCGTGCGGTGCCGGCCTCCGTGCTGCTGTCCACGGTCCAGGAGCTTCGGGACGCGGGCGCCGAGGCCATCCAGGTCGAGGGCAGCAACGACGAGGCCGTCCGCGTCGTCGCCAGCACCTACTTCCTCGACACCGCGCGGGGGGTCGAGGTGTCGGGGGTGCGACTCGAGCCGCCGTACACCGTCACCGCGATCGGTGACCCGCCCACGCTCGACACCGCCCTGAACATCCCGGGAGGGGTGGTCGAGGAGGTCGCCGGGTCCGACGGACGGGCCACCATCCGGCAGGAGGACTCGGTGACCGTCGACGTCTTGCACGTCCCCTCGGAGCCTCAGTACGCTCGCCCGGCCCCAGAGCCCGACGACCAGGGCTGACGACCACTGCTGGCGACGGGCTGACGACCAGGCCGACCCGACAGGCCGAGGAGGCCGCACGCGTGTACCCCCCCGAGCTGAAGTACACCGCCGAGCACGAGTGGGTGCGCTCCCCGGGCGACGCCGAGGGGAGCGTCCGGATCGGGATCACGTCCTACGCCCAGGAGCAGCTCGGGGACATCGTCTTCGTCCAGCTGCCCGACGTGGGACAGGAGCTCGCCGCCGGGGAGTCCTGCGGTGAGCTGGAGTCGACCAAGAGCGTGAGCGACCTGTACGTGCCCGTCAGCGGTCGGGTCGTCGCACGCAACGACGCCCTCGAGTCCAGCCCCGAGCTGGTCAACGCGGACCCGTACGGCGAGGGGTGGATGCTCGAGGTCGTGCCGGACGACCCGGCGGCCCTCGAGGCGCTGCTGGACGCCGACGCCTACCGCGCGCAGGTCGAGGGCTGAGGACCCGGTTGACCCTCCCGGTGACCGGACCGTAGGTTGCAGCCACCGTCAACCTCAGGTGGTGGTCGAGGGTCGTCGAGGCCCGACAGCTCCACCGCGACTCCCGCGGTCCTCCGCGGTGGGAGGCCCAGCCGATGCCGTTCTGCACCCAGTGCGGTCACGAGAACCCTGCCGACGCCAAGTTCTGCTCCCAGTGCGGGGCACGACTGACGCCGGCGGCCGCGGCCGAGGCCCCGGCCGACGCGACCAGCACGATGGCGGCGGTCGCGGCGGACGGCGACCGCGACGAGGGGGGTGACCTGGCACCGGCCGACCAGGCGGCGGTGGACGCCCTGCCGGCCGGCAGCGCCCTGCTCGTCGTGCTTCGCGGCCCCAATGCGGGGAGCCGGTTCCTGCTCGACACCGACGCCGTCACGGCCGGGCGCCACCCCGACTCCGACATCTTCCTGGACGACGTCACCGTGTCCCGCCGGCACGCCGAGTTCCGCCGCGGCCCCGACGGCTTCCGGGTCCACGACGTGGGGAGCCTCAACGGCACCTACGTGAACCGCGACCGGATCGACGAGGTCCTGCTGGGCAACGGCGACGAGGTTCAGGTCGGCAAGTACCGCCTGGTCTACTACGCGAGCCAGCACGGGTTCGGGGGCGGCCTGCGGTGAGCCAGGCGCTGCCCGATCGCCGGTCGATGAGCATCGGCGAGGTGCTGGCGGAGCTGCGGGGGGACTTCCCCGACGTGACCATCTCCAAGATCAGGTTCCTCGAGGCCGAGGGCCTGGTCGAGCCCGAGCGGGCGCCCTCGGGGTACCGGCGGTTCACCCACGACGACGTGGGCCGGCTGCGCTACGTCCTGACCAGCCAGCGGGACCACTACCTCCCGCTGCGCGTCATCAAGGAGCATCTCGACGCCCTCGACCGCGGGCTCGAGCCGATCGTCCCCGGTGGCCGGCCGGGTGTGCCCCGCGCCGTCGTCGACGGCGGCGAGAGAGGTGTCCCGACCTTGCGGCGTGACCCCTCCGACGTGCGGCTCACCCGGGAGGAGCTGGCGTCGGCCGCGGGGGTCGACGGGGACCTGCTGGACCAGCTCGAGTCCTACGGCCTGGTGTCGCCGCGCGCCGGCGGCTGGTTCGACGCCGATGCGGTCGCCGTGGCGAGGGCGGCCGGGGAGCTGGCGTCCTACGGGCTGGAGGCCCGGCACCTGCGGGCGTTCCGGACGACCGCGGACCGCCAGCTCGGACTGGTCGAGCAGGTGGTGACCCCGTTGCTGCGCCAGCGCGGCGCGGGCTCCCGCGACCGGGCCGAGGAGGCCGCGCGGGAGATCGCCGGGGTCGCCGTGCGACTGCACACCGCGCTGGTCACGAGCGGCCTGCGCGGGCTCGGCGGTCGCTGACGCCGGGGAGGTAGTGTGAGCCCGTGCGCCAGCTCGACGTCGTCGGTGTCCGGGTCGAGATGCCGTCCAACCAGCCGATCGTCCTCCTCAGGGAGGTCGACGGGGAGCGCTACCTGCCGATCTGGATCGGGGCGGTCGAGGCCACGGCGATCGCCTTCGCGCAGCAGGGGGTCGTCCCCGCGCGTCCGCTGACCCACGACCTGCTGCGCGACGTGCTCGACGCGCTGGGTCGCCAGCTGGAGCAGGTGCGCATCACCGAGCTCCGCGACGGGGTGTTCTACGCCGAGCTGATCTTCGGTGACGGCGTCGAGGTGAGCGCCCGCCCCTCGGACGCGATCGCGCTGGCGCTGCGGACGTCCACACCGATCTTCGGCGCGGAGCCGGTCCTCGAGGAGGCCGGGATCACCATCCCGGACGAGCAGGAGGACGAGGTGGAGAAGTTCCGGGAGTTCCTCGACCAGGTCTCTCCCGAGGACTTCGGCAGCTCCGAGGGCTGACTCCACCCGTACGTCTCCACCTCGAGTCGAGGTCGAGGGCCGCCGCGTGTTGCGTTGACCCCGACCGGGCCGGGTCATACCGTCGCGGGTGTAACGCCCCCGGTGTAACTCGACGGCTGTCGCCCCAGCGGCAGCCTGGAGGCGCCGCGCAGGGCCGGGCCGGACGGAGGCAAGGCGTGAACGGTGACACTCCCCGTGGCGGGGTCCCCGGTGCCGGGTCGATGGGCGCCGGGACCATCGGCGCGCCGTCGCTGGACGCCGTCGCCGACGCCGGCCGGCAGGGTCTGCTGTTCGAGGAGCCGGTGACCCCGCTTCCCGACGACGTCGGCTTCCGCGGCCCGACGGCGTGCGCCGCCGCCGGCATCACCTACCGCCAGCTCGACTACTGGGCCCGGACCGGCCTGGTCGAGCCGACCGTGCGGCCGGCCTCCGGCTCGGGGACCCAGCGGCTCTACTCCTTCCGCGACGTGCTCGTGCTCAAGATCGTCAAGCGTCTCCTCGACACCGGGGTGTCGTTGGCGCAGATCCGCCAGGCGGTCCAGCACCTGCGTGACCGAGGGGTCGAGGACCTGGCGGGCATCACCCTGATGAGCGACGGCGCGAGCGTGTACGAGTGCACGTCCGCGGACGAGGTCGTCGACCTGGTCCAGGGCGGGCAGGGGGTGTTCGGCATCGCGGTCGGGCGGGTGTGGCGCGAGGTCGAGGCCACGCTCGTCCAGCTCCCCGGGGAGCGTCCGGACCAGGGCGCGGACGAGGCGCACCCGGGCGACGAGCTGGCGCAGCGTCGCCGCACGCGGGTCGCGGGCGCCTGACCCGCTCCCGGCGTTAGGCTGGCACCGAGCCGTCGATCCCGGACGGGAGAGACCCCGCGCAGCCGGCCGGGGCGCCGAAGGGGCAAGCATCCCCGCAACCTCTCAGGCAGCAGGACCGACCGGGCGAGGCCACTCTGGAGGCACGGTCGTGCGCGACCGTCCCGACAGTGGGGGATCCGCACCGGTGCACGCTGCCTCAGGAGCCCCGATGACCGACCGCACGCCGCCCGCGCTGCCCCGCCTGGCCGACCCCCCTGGGGCGCCCTTCCTGCGTCGCCACGTCGGACCCGACGACGACGAGGTCGCCCGCATGCTCGAGGTGGTCGGGCAGCCCTCCCTGGAGGCTCTGGTGTCGGAGGCGGTGCCGGCCGGCATCCGCTCCGCGGACCGGCTGGACCTCCCGGACCCCGCGACGGAGCTGGAGGCCCTGGAGGAGCTCCGGGCGATGGCCCGACGCAACCGCCGCATGGTGCAGATGATCGGCCAGGGCTACAGCGACACCGTGACCCCGCCCGTCGTCGTCCGCCGGGTCCTGGAGAGCCCGGCCTGGTACACGGCCTACACGCCGTACCAGCCGGAGATCTCCCAGGGCCGGCTGGAGGCGCTGCTCAACTTCCAGACGGTGGTCGCCGACCTCACCGGCCTCCCGACCGCGAACGCCAGCCTGCTCGACGAGGCCACCGCAGCCGCCGAGGCGATGACCCTGCTGCGGCGTTCCGCGCGCGGCCGGCCGGACCGCTTCCTCGTGGACGCCGAGTGCCTGCCGCAGACGCTCGCGGTCGTCGCGACCCGCGCCGAGCCGCTGGGCATCGAGGTGGTCGTCGCCGACCTCACCGACGGGCTGCCCGACGGCGAGTTCTACGGCGTCCTCCTGCAGACGCCGGGGCGCAGCGGCCGGGTCCGCGACCTCGCTCCTCTCGTCGCGGCGGCGCACGAGCGGGGAGCTCTGGTGGCCGTCGCGGCCGACCTGCTCTCCCTGGTCCTGCTGACGCCGCCCGGGGAGCAGGGCGCCGACGTCGTGGTCGGCACGACCCAGCGCTTCGGCGTGCCGCTGGGCTACGGGGGCCCGCACGCCGGCTACATCGCGGTCCGGGCCGGGCTCGAGCGCAGCCTCCCCGGCCGGCTCGTCGGCGTCTCGGTCGACGCCGACGGCGCCCCCGCGTACCGTCTCGCGCTGCAGACCCGGGAGCAGCACATCCGGCGAGAGAAGGCCACCTCGAACATCTGCACCGCGCAGGTCCTGCTCGCCGTGGTGGCCGGGATGTACGCGGTGTGGCACGGGCCCGACGGGCTGCGCGAGATCGCCGGGCGGGCCCACCGGTACGCGGCGGTGCTGGCCGCCGGGCTGCGGGCCGGCGGGGTCGAAGTGGTGCACGAGTCGTTCTTCGACACCGTGCTGGCCCGGGTCCCCGGTCGGGCCGAGGCGGTGGTGGCGGCAGCGGCGGAGCTGGGCGTCAACCTGGGCCGGCACGACGGCGACCACGTCCGGGTCGCCTGCGACGAGGTGACGGCAGGCTCGCACCTGGAGGCGGTCTGGAAGGCCTTCGGAGTCGCCGGGAGCGATCTGGCCACCCTCGACGCCGAGACCGCCGACGCCCTCCCGGATGACCTCCGCCGCAGCTCCGACTTCCTCACCCACCCGGTCTTCCGGACGCACCGGTCGGAGACCGCGATGCTGCGCTACCTGCGGCGGCTGTCGGACAAGGACTACGCGCTCGACCGCGGCATGATCCCGCTCGGCTCGTGCACCATGAAGCTCAACGCCACGACCGAGATGGAGCCCATCACGTGGCCAGGTTTCGCCGGCATCCACCCGTTCGCGCCGGTCGAGCAGGCCGAGGGCTACCTCCAGCTGATCCGCCAGCTGGAGCGGTGGCTGGCCACGATCACCGGCTACGACGCGGTCTCCGTCCAGCCCAACGCCGGGTCGCAGGGCGAGCTCACCGGCCTGCTCGCGATCCGTGCGTACCACCGCTCGCGGGGCGACGCCGAGCGGGACGTCTGCCTCATCCCGTCGAGCGCGCACGGCACGAACGCCGCCTCCGCCGTGATGGCGGGCATGCGGGTCGTCGTGGTGGGTGCGGCGCCCGACGGCACCGTGGACCTCGACGACCTGCGTGCGAAGGTGACCGAGCACGGCGAGCGGCTGGCGGCGATCATGGTCACCTACCCCTCGACGCACGGGGTGTACGAGGAGGGCATCACCGACCTCTGCCGCGTCGTCCACGAAGCCGGCGGGCAGGTCTACGTCGACGGCGCGAACCTCAACGCCCTCGTCGGGCTGGCCCGGCCGGGGGAGTTCGGCGCCGACGTCAGCCACCTCAACCTGCACAAGACGTTCTGCATCCCGCACGGGGGCGGCGGGCCGGGGGTGGGCCCGGTGGGCGTGCGAGCGCACCTCGCACCCTTCCTGCCCAACCACCCTCTGCTCCCGGAGGCCGGGCCGGCCACGGGGGTGGGCCCGGTCTCCGCCGCCCCGTTCGGGTCCGCCTCGGTGCTGCCGATCTCCTGGGCGTACGTCCGGATGATGGGGCCGGACGGGCTGCGCCGGGCGACCGAGGTCGCTGTGCTGTCGGCCAACTACGTCGCCGCCCGTCTCCGGGACGCCTTCCCGGTGCTGTACACGGGGCGCGGCGGGCTGGTCGCGCACGAGTGCATCGTCGACCTGCGGCCGCTGACCAAGGCCACCGGCGTGACCGTCGACGACGTGGCCAAGCGGCTGATCGACTACGGCTTCCACGCACCGACGATGAGCTTCCCGGTCGCCGGCACCCTGATGATCGAGCCGACCGAGTCCGAGGACCTCGCCGAGCTCGACCGCTTCTGCGACGCGATGCTGGCGATCCGCGCCGAGATCGGCCGGATCGAGGCGGGGGAGTGGGCGGTGGCGGACAGCCCGTTGCGGCACGCCCCGCACACCGCCGCCTCGCTGGCCGGGGCCTGGGACCACCCGTACGACCGGGACACCGCGGCCTACCCCGTCCCCGCGCTCCGGCAGGACAAGTACTGGGCACCCGTCCGGCGCATCGACGGTGCGTACGGTGACCGCCACCTGGTCTGCTCGTGCCCGGCGCCCGAGGCCTTCGAGTCCTGACGTGGCCGGCAGCGCCGCGCTCGCGGTGGCCGACGAGCTGTACGGGCTGCGGCCCGGTGACTTCGTCGCGGCGCGCGACGCGCGTGCGAAGCAGGCTCGTCAGGACGGCGACCGGGAGCTGGCGGAGGCGGTCCGCGGGCTGCGCAAGCCGACGACGGCCGCCTGGCTGGCCAACCTCCTCGTGCGTACGGAGCGGGAGCAGGTGGACGCGCTGCTGGAGCTGGGGACCGCACTGCGCGACGCGGAGGAGCGGCTCTCCGGCGAGGAGCTGCGCACGCTGACGACTCAGCGGCGGGCCGTCGTCGCCTCGCTGGTGCGGAGGGCCCGCGCGGCCGCGCGGGCCGCCGGCCAGCCGGTCGGCGAGGGCGTCGGCTGGGACCTCGAGGCCACCCTCACGGTCGCCCTCACCGACGACCGGGCCGCCGCCGCGCTGCGGACCGGCCGTCTGGTCAGTGTCACGCGGCAGGGCGCGGCGGCGGCGGCCGACGTCCAGGCGGCGTTCGTGGACTCGGGCTCTCCAGCGGTCGGGGCGACCGCGCCGGCTCGTCCGAGGCCCAGCGATGACGACCTCGCCCGGCGCCGTACCCGCCGTCAGCAGGAGGAGCTGGCTGCCGCGCGCCGCCGCCGCGAGGAGGCGGAGGAGGCCGCCGAGGCCGCCGCCGCGGAGTACGACGAGGTGGCCGGGCGGGTCGCCGAGGCCGCCGAGGCCGCCCGCGTCGCGGAGGCGGCCGTGCGGGCGGCGGCCGAGGAGGTGGCCGCTCTGGAGGTCCGACTCGCAGATGCGCGGGACGCCGTCGACGTCGCGGAGCGGGAGCTGGCGGAGGCCCGCTCGGCCCGTGTCGAGGCCGACGGCGACGCCCGTACGTCCCGTCGCGCCCGGGAGGAGGCGGCGGCCGAGCTGGCCGCCGCCCGGGCGGCGGAGGCCTCGCTCACGACGCCCGGCTGACCGACGACATGGCGAAGTCGGCGACCCGCAGCGGTGGCATCCGGGTCCGCGGGAAGTAGTCGCCCCAGCTGCGGCCGAGCGCCGGCCCGGTGGACCCGGCCGCCACCACGCGGTCGAGCAGCGACACCGGGCTCTCGTTGAAGCGGAAGTTGTTGACCGCCCCGACGACCTCCCCGCCCTCCACCAGGTAGACCCCGTCCCGGGTCAGTCCGGTGAGCAGCAGGGTCTGCGGGTCCACCTCGCGGATGTACCAGAGGCTGGTCAGCAGCAGCCCTCGCCCGAGCTCGGCGGCCAGGTCGTCGGTGGTCCCCGTCGCGCCCTGCACCTCGAGGGTGAGGTTGTCGACGGCCGGGGTGACCGCCAGGCCGGTCAGGTCGGCGGAGTGCCGGGTCTGGACGAGCGCGGACAGCTCGCCGTCGCGTACCCAGGTCACCGGACCCAGCGGCAACCCGTTGTCGAAGACGCTGCCGTGGCTGCTCGAGGAGTGGGCGACGACGAACGGCGCACAGGACAGCCCCGGCTGCGCCGGGTCGGACGACAGCGTCACCGGCCGGCGGGACAGCCGCTCGCCCACGCGGGTGCCGGCGCCCGGGCGGGAGTAGACGGTGCGGCCGTCGTGGGCGTCACGGGCGCCCATGGCCCAGTAGGCGTAGACCATGATGTCGGCGACCGCGGACGGAGGCAGCACGGTGTCGTACCGTCCCGCGGGCAGGTCGACCGTCCGGCGAGCCCAGCCGAGCCGGCGGGCCAGCTCGGCGTCGAGCTCGGTGACGTCCACGTCGGTCATGTCCCGCGAGTGACGGCCGACCCAGGAGGACCGGGAGAGGTCCCGCGACTTGCCGGTCATGCCGATGAAGCCGCTTGGCTGCTCGTGCCGCAGTCGCAGCCCCTCGGACGAGCCGAGGTAGGTCGTGGTGACGGCGTGCTGCACGAAGCCGTAGAGCAACCGGTCCCCGGCGGCGGCGACCCCGAAGCGGTCACCGAGGGCCGGCGCGAGCTCCGCGAAGGCCCGGATCGACGTCTCGCCCGGCGGATCGGCCCAGCCGTCGTCCGCCCGGGCCGGCACCAGCGGCCGGGCGTCCTCGGCCGGGCCGTTGTCCCGGGCGGCGCGCTCGGCGGCCCGCACCAGTGGCTCGAGGCCGTCCGCGGTGACGGTGCTCCGGGACACGACACCTGCGGCCGCCCCCGTGCCGGCGCCGTCGACCGCGACGACCGTCACCGACCGGGACCGCATCACGCCGTTGGTGGTGAGGTTGTTGGCGGCCCACCGCAGGTTCGCCGAGGAGCCGTCGTCCACCAGCACGACGCACCCGTCGGTGCGGGACAGCTCGAGCGCCCGCTCCACGACCTCCTGAGAGGTCAGGGCGCGCCGCGTGGTCACGAGGCCTCCCCGGAGGTGTCGAGGACGCGGATGCCGCGGAAGAGGGCGGTCGGGCACCCGTGCGACACCGGTGCCACCTGGCCGGGTTCGGCCTTGCCGCAGTTGAAGGCGCCGCCGAGCACCCACGTCTGCGGACCGCCGACCGCCTCCATGGACCCCCAGAACTCCAGCGTGTTGCCCTGGTACGCCACGTCGCGGACCTGGCCGGCGAGCCGGCCGTCGCGGATGCGGTAGAAGCGCTGGGCGGTGAACTGGAAGTTGTAGCGCTGCATGTCGATGGACCACGAGCGGTCCCCGACGACGTAGAGCCCGTCGTCCACCCGGGACACCAGCTCCTCGGTGGCGGGTCCTCCGTCGGCGGGCGCCAGCGACACGTTGGCCATCCGCTGTACGGGGACGTGGCGGGCGGAGTCGGCGAACGCGCAGCCGTTGGAGCGGCCGCTGCCCAGCGGGCCCGACATCATGCGGGCCATCCGGCGGTCGAGCTGGTACCCGACGAGCACGCCGTCTCGGACGAGGTCCCAGCGTTGCGCCGCGACGCCCTCGTCGTCGTACCCGATGGTGGCCAGCCCGTGGGGGGTGGTCCGGTCCCCGGTCACCTGCATGACGCCGGACCCGTAGCGCAGGCTCCCGAGCCGGTCGGGCGTCGCGAAGGACGTGCCGGCGTAGTTGGCCTCGTACCCGAGGGCGCGGTCGAGCTCGGTCGCGTGCCCGACCGACTCGTGGATCGTCAGCCACAGGTTGGACGGGTCGACGACCAGGTCGTAGTCCCCGGCCGGCAGGCCGGGCGCGGCGAGCTTCTCGGCCAGCAGCTCCGGCAGCGGCGCCAGCTCGGCGTCCCAGTCGACGACACGGTCTGCGCCGGTGACGTACTCCCACCCGCGGCCGGCGGGTGCGGCCAGCGTCCGCATCGTGTCGAACCGGCCCCGCGCGCTGTCCACACCCAGCGCCTCGAGCACCGGGTGCACCCTGACCCGCTGCTGGGTGGTCGTGGTGCCGGCGAGGTCGGCATAGAACTTCCCCTCGCTGACCGCCTCGAGCGAGGCGGTCACGTGGTCGACCCGGGGGTCGGCGAGCACCGCCCGGGATCGGTCGGCGAGCAGCTCGACCTTGTCGGTGTCCGGGACGGCGAACGGGTCGGCCTCGTAGGCGGACACCCACGTGACGTCGGGGTGCACGGGCTCGGCAGCCAGCTCCACGCGCTCGGCGCTCATCGAGCGGGCCACCCGCGCCACGTCGACGGCTCCCGACGCGAGCCGGACCGCCTCCTCGGGCGTCAGGTCGACTCCGGAGGCGAAGCCCCAGGAGCCGTCGTGGACGACGCGGACCGCGACACCGACGTCCTCGCCGTCGTGGCTGCCCTCCAGCCGGCCGTCGCGCAGGGACAGGCGCTGGGTGCGGATGCGCTCCACCCGGACGTCCGCGTGGTCGACGCCGAGGTCGCGGGCCCGCTGCAGCGCCGCGTCGGCGACCGCCCGCATCGGCAGGGCGAGGAACTCCGGGTCGATCTGCTCCGGCACCCGACGACCCTAGTCACGTCCTGCCGGCCATCTCCGCCCGGCCACCCCGCTCACGTGCGGCCCTCCCGCTCCTGGGCGTCGAGGAGCGTGGGCTGCTCCCGGGCCCAGGTGGCCTCCAGGACGGTGAACCCGGCGGCCCGGGCAGCGCTGCACACCTGGGGGTCGTCGTCGACGAGCACGCTCACCGCGGCCTCCCGGGACAGTCGCCGCAGGGTCTCGACCTTCACCAGCCGGGCCGGGCGGCGGTCGCCGTCGCGGCGGAGCACCAGGCGCCCGGGTGGGAGCCCGTGGCGGCGCAGCCACTCCTCGGTCTCCGGCCGGGTGCGCTCGGGTCGGCCGCTCAGGTACACCAGCCGGTGGTCCTCGGCGAGCCTGCGGGCGACGGCCAGACCCTCGGGGAGCACCGGGTCGGTGGACAGGGCCGCGAAGAACGCGTCCCAGTCCTTCGGACGCCGCCGGAGGTGGTGGATGCGGTGGGCCACGTCGGCGACCACGCCGTCGAGGTCGATCACCGCGTACGGCTCGGGCACGCGGCCAACCCTAGGGGAGCACGAACGTGTACCCAGCCTCCCGAAGTGCCTGCACGACCACCGGCAGCGCGGCGACCATGTCCGGCCCGTCCCCGCCGCCGTCGTGGAGCAGGACGACCGCGCCAGGGCGCACCTGGGTGAGGATGCGGTCGACCACGGCGTCCGTCCCGGGCCCCTCCCAGTCGCGCGGGTCCACGGTCCAGCCGAGCGGCGTCATCCCGTGGGCGCGGGCGACGTCGTCGACGGCCGCGCTCCAGTTGCCTCCCGGCGCCCGCCAGTACGGGACCGGCGCGCCGGGCGCCGCCTGCCCGATCCTCTCCAGTGTGCCGACGACCTCTCGCTGCACGGTCTCGGCGTCGCGGCCGGGAAGGCGGAGGTCGTGGGTGGCGCTGTGGTCGCAGAGTGCGTGCCCCTCGGCGGCGATCCGGGCGACGATCTCGGGGTGGCGCTCGACCAGGCTCCCGACGACGCAGAAGGTGGCCGCGACCTCCAGCGCTCCGAGCTCGTCCAGCAGCGCCGGTGTGACGCCCGGGTTCGGCCCGTCGTCGAAGGTCAGGGCGACGTTGAGGCCCTCGGTGCGGGTCGTGCCGAGCACTCCGGTCGGGGTGCCCGGCAGCGGCCCCTCGACGGCGACCGTCGGCAGGCCCGGAGGGAGCTCGGTCGCCGGCGACACCGGAGGTACGGGGGCGGCGGAGGAGGCCTCGGCCTGGCCCGGCTCCGGCGCGCGGGCGACCCCGACGAGCAGCCCGACGACGAGCGCGACGACGGCGACGCGGGCCCAGGACGGTCCGGCCATCACTCACCTCGGTCGACGTCCGCAACGGTTCGGTCCCACTGGGCGGCTCACGCTATCCCCGGGCTCAGCTTCGGCTGAGGAGGCACGCCGAGCGCAGTCAGCTCGGCTGCCGGCACCAGGTCGCGCCGCCGTCCTCCGCAGGCATGGCCAGTCCCGCCTCGGCGTGGCCGAAGGCCACGGTGGGGGACACCAGGCTCCACAGGATCCCCACGACCACCGACGCGCCCAGGTCGCCGAAGGACTGGATGGCCTGTCGTATCCCGATCACGCCGACCCCGGCGCGGGCCACCGCTCGGACGGCGCGTTCGGCTCCTTGCTCGCGGATGGCCTGACGGGGCGGCTGTCGGGGTCGGGCACGGCAGGCCTCAGATCACGGCGTGGACAGCACCGTAGGCCAGCAGCGCCGCGGCGAGACCGAGGACGAGGCTCAGGCCGACGTTGACCGCCGCCTCCCACACGGCACCGTCCTCGAGGAGGCGGACCGACTCGTAGGTCCAGGTGGAGAACGTGGTGAAGGCGCCGCACAGACCCACGGCGAGGACCACCTCGACGGTCTCGTCGAGCCGGCCCACCTGCGCCACAGGCACCATGGCGCCGAGCGCGGCGGACCCGACCACGTTGACCGTCATGGTTCCCCACGGCAGCGTGGCGCCCCCGAGCCGGCGCTGCACGAGCTGGTCGAGCGCGTACCGGGCCTGGGCGCCGAGCCCCGAGGCCACCGCCACGGCGAGCGCGAGGGAGAGTGTCATCGGCGGTCGTCGGGACGGCCCACGTACTTGAGGACGGTGACGTCCTCGATGATGACCAGCCCTTCCTCGATGAGGTCGTCGAGCTGGGGGAGGAAGGCCTGGATCCGCTCCGGGGTGTCGACGATGACGAGGACCATCGGCAGGTCCTCGGACATCGACAGGAACCGCGTGGTGTGCACGACGCTGGACGCGCCGAAGCCCTCGACGCCGCGGAGCACGGTCGTGCCCGCCAGGCCGGCCTTGCGGGCCCGGTGGACGATCTCCACGTGCAGCGGCTTGTGCGAGTGCGACGCCTTGTCCGACTCGCCGCAGAAGATGGTCAGCCGTTGCGCGGAGCCCTGCAGGTGCATGGTCATCCCACTTCCGTGTCGCGGAGCGCCACCACGCCCCTGCCGAGGACCAGGCCGAACGCCGCCGCGGCCAGGCCCGCGACGGCGCTCCCCAGCACGTACCCGAGTGCCACCCACCACCGGTCGAGCAGGACCAGCCGGTCGGCAGCGACCACGAACGTCGAGAACGTGGTGAACGAGCCGAGCAGGCCAGTCCCCAGGGCCGGACGGACGTACGGGCCCGGGTCGAGCGCCTCGGCGATGAGCACGAGCAGCAGCGCCAGCAGGAACGCGCCGCTCACATTGATCACGAAGGTGGTCACCGGGAAGCCGCGCTCCGGCTCTGGGAAGGCCTCCTCGAGCAGGTACCGCAGCGTCCCCCCCACCACACCGCCGGCGAAGATCGCGGCATACGTCCGGAGTCCTCGCCCGCGCACCCGTCGGCGCCGGCGGGCACGGAGCACGTCCCCCGGCGGAGCGCCCGCCCCGCTCCGCGGCTCCATGCCTCCGACCGTAGCGTCGGCTCGGGCGGCGGCGGTCGCGGTAGTCGAGTCGTGTCCGCTATGTCGGGTCTCGGGATCCGGGGTTAGCATCGCCGGATGAAGGCGGCCGGCGTCGTGCTCGCGGGGGGTCGCTCCTCGCGCATGGGCACGCCCAAGGCGGCTCTCGACTGGCACGGATCCACGCTGCTGCGCCGCGTGACCGGCGTGGTCCAGCGCTCCGTGGACGGCCCGACGGTGGTGGTCGCGGCCCCGGGGCAGGTGCTCCCGGAGACCGACCCGCGGGTGGAGACCGTACGGGACGCCCGCGAGGGCCAGGGCCCGCTGCAGGGGCTGGCGGCCGGGCTGGCCGCTGTCGCGGACCGGGCCGTCGTCGCCTTCGTCTGCTCGACCGACCTGCCGTTCCTGCACGTGAGCTTCGTGCGCAGGGTCGTGCGGCCACTGCTCGAGGAGGGCTCGGCCGTCGACGTCGCGCTGCCGGTGGTCGGGGGCTACCGCCAGCCGCTGGCCGCCGCGTACCGCACCGACCTCGTCGGCACGGTGGAGCGGCTGCTGGCCGCAGGGCTGCGCCGTCCGGCGCACCTGCTCCAGGAGTGCCGCGTGCAGCAGCTCGACGAGGCAGCGCTGCTCGCGTACCGGGACCTGGCGGAGCTCGACCCCGACCTGGCCTCGGTCGTCAACGTCAACGACCCGGCGGAGTACGCCACGGCCCGGGCGCGGCCGGCCCCAGAGATCATCCTGGAGTGCTTCGGGGTGCTCGTCGGCGTGGGAGGGCGCGGGGCTCGCCCGGCCCGCGCGGCGACGCTGGGTGGGGCAGCCGCAGCCGCCGGACTGGAGCTCGGCCCGCACGTCGTCGCGGCGGTCAACGGGGACCAGATCGCTCGCGACGGCGCGCTGCCGCTGGTGGCCGGGGACACCGTGTCCTTCATCTCCGCGGACGCCGGCGGCTGAGGCGGGTGCCTCCCGGCGGGTACTTCGGCCAGGCCCTGGTCGTCGACGTGGGCGACGGGTCGGCGACCGTGCTGCCCCTGGCCGACGACGTGCTGCGCGCCCACCTCGGCGGAGCCGGCCTCGGCGCCTGGCTGATGCACCGCCTGGCACCGGCCGGTGCGGATCCCCTCGCGGCGGAGGCGCCGCTGGCGTTCGTGTTCTCCCCGCTGGTCGGGACCCCGCTCACGACGAGCGCGAAGTTCGCCGTCGTCGCCAAGTCCCCGCTCACCGGGTTCCTGACCGACGCGTTGGCGTCGAGCCACTTCGCGATCGCCGGCAAGCTGACCGGTCACGATGCCATCGTCGTCGTGGGCCGGGCTCCCGCACCGTCGGTGCTGGCGGTCGACGGGGACGGGGCGCGCATGCTCGACGCGGGCGCCGAGTGGGGCCTTTCGGCCGCCGACGCCGAGGCGTCCGTACGGGACCGGCTGGGGAGGGGCTGGCGGGTGGCGGCCATCGGATCGGCGGGGGAGCGGCTCGTGCGCTACGCCACGATCTCCCACGACGGCCGGCACGCCGGCCGGGGCGGCCTGGGCGCGGTGCTGGGTGCCAAGAACGTCAAGGCCGTCGCCGTCCGCGCCGCCACCAAGGTCACCTCCGCCGACCCGGCCGGGGTCATGGCGGCGGCCCGCGAGCTGCGGGCCCGCTCCTTCGGCCCGGCCACGGCCAAGTACCGGGAGCTCGGCACGCTGGCCAACCTGCTGGCGTTCAACGCCATCAGCACCCTGCCGACCCGCAACTTCACCGCCGCCACCTTCGAAGGCGCGCCCCGGCTGGCTGCGGAGGAGCTGGCGGAGCTGCGCACCGTGGCCCGCAGCAGCTGCGCGTCGTGCACCATCGGCTGCGAGCACATCTACGCCACGGGTGGCGGTGACCGGGTCCGGGTGGAGTACGAGAACGTCTTCGCCCTCGGCCCACTGTGCGGCGTCGACGACCCGGACACCGTCCTGGAGGCGAGCCGCCGGTGCGACGAGCTCGGCATCGACACGATCTCGGCCGGCGGCACCGTCGCCTGGGCGATGGAGTGCGCCGAGCGTGGCCTCATCGACGCGCCGTGGCTGCGGCTCGGTGACGGAACTGCCCTGCTGCGAGCCGTCGACGAGATCGGCGCCAGACGTGGGCTGGGCGACCTGCTGGCCGAGGGGTCGCGGCGCGCGGCCCAGGCGGTCGGGGGAGGGTCGCAGGACTTCGCCCCGCACGTGAAGGGGATGGAGCTGCCCGGCTACGAGCCGCGGACCATGCCGGCGATGGCCCTCGGCCTCGCGGTCAACGCCCGAGGTGCCGACCACAACCGGTCCGGCGCCTACGAGGCGGACCTGTCCGGCGACCTCGACCGCACCGCCGGCGGAGCGGCCCACGTGGCAGCGGCCGTCGAGTCGGAGGACCGGGCAGCGGTCATGGACTCGCTCATCCTGTGCAAGTTCCTCCGTCGGGCCTTCGACGAGCCCTTCGAGGACTGGGCCCGGTTGCTGCGCCTGGTCACCGGCTGGGACGCCGACGGCGACGAGCTGCGGGCCACCGCCCGGCGGATCGTCCTCACCAAGCGCGCCTTCAACCTGCGGGAGGGCTGGACGCCGAGCGACGACTGGCTGCCGCAGCGCTTCCTCGACACGCCGCTCGAGCTGGCCTCCGGCCGCACGGCGTCCCTGTCCGCCGACGGGCTGCGTGCCATGATCGACGGCTACTACCGGGCCCGCGGGCTCGACCAGGACGGCCGGCCGGCGCCGGCTGTGGCACTCGCCCCGACCGAGCCCGCCCTGACCGAGCCCGCCAAGAAGGAGCCCGCCAAGAAGGAGCCCGCCCGATGACGGCCACGCCCGACGCCCCGGCGGCGACCCGCACCGTGACGCTCTCCGTCGACGGCCGCAAGGCCACGGTTCCGGAGGGCACGACGATCTGGGCCGCGGCCCGCGAGCTCGGCATCGACATCCCGGTGCTCTGCCACGACGAGCGCCTCGACCCGGTCGGCGTGTGCCGGATGTGCGTCGTGGACGTGGGCGGGCGGGCGCTCGCCGCCGCCTGCGTGCGTCCCTGCGAGGAGGGGATGGAGGTGGCCACGGCCACCGAGGAGGTGCTGCGCAGCCGACGGGTGCTCACCGAGCTGCTCGTCGCAGACCAGCCCTCGCGCGACCGCGACCCCAAGCAGACGACTACCGCGGACAACGCCCTCATCGAGCTCGCCCAGGACCTCGGCGTGCCGGACACCCCGCATCTCCCGCCCGGACCGGTCCGGGGCGGTGACCTGTCGAACCCGGTCATCGCGGTCGACCACGACGCCTGCATCCTGTGCGACCGCTGTGTCCGTGCCTGCGACGACGTGCAGGGCAACGACGTCATCGGCCGCACCGGCAAGGGCTACGCGACGAGGATCGGTTTCGACCTCGACGACCCGATGGGCTCGTCCTCCTGCGTGACGTGCGGGGAGTGCGTGGCGGCCTGCCCGACCGGGGCCCTCACCAACAAGGCGATCAACGGCGTCCCCATCCGCCCCCGGTTCGAGCTCGACGCGGTCGACACGGTCTGCCCGTACTGCGGCGTGGGCTGCGCGCTCACCTACTACGTCGACCGGGAGCGCGGCGCGATCGCCTTCGCCGAGGGACGCGACCAGCCGGGCTCGCAGCGCCGCCTCTGCGTCAAGGGCCGGTACGGGTGGGACTACGCCGCGTCCCCGCAGCGGCTGACCGTCCCGCTGATCCGCCGGGGGGAGGCCTACCCCAAGGGTCCCCTGTCGGCCGACGTGCGTGGCGACGGCGAGGGCGGCGGGCACGGCCGGTCAGGGCGGCGGGGTCGCCGGGCCGGCAGCCTCGTCCCGTACGAGGAGGTCCTGCCGCACTTCCGGGAGGCGACGTGGGACGAGGCGCTGGACCTCGTCGCCCGGCGGCTCGAGGGGATACACCGGGAGAGCGGCCCCGCCGGCATCGCGGGGTTCGGCTCGGCCAAGTGCTCCAACGAGGAGGCCTACCTCTTCCAGAAGCTCATCCGCACCGCGTTCGGCAGCAACAACGTCGACCACTGCACCAGGCTCTGCCACGCCTCCAGCGTTGCGGCCCTGTTCGAGGGCATCGGGTCCGGCGCGGTCTCGACGACGTACGGCGATGTGGCCAACGCCGACGTCGCGATCATCACCGGCAGCAACGCGACGGCGAACCACCCGGTGGCCTCGTCGTTCTTCAAGCAGGCTCGGCGCAACGGGACCACGATCGTCTACGTCGACCCCCGGGCGGGCACGGTGGCCGAC
>DATHTV010000118.1:0-32750 GCA_035462845.1 Jiangellales bacterium | reverse complement strand
CGACCAGCGCCGTGACCTCACCGGGGTAGACGTCGAGGTCCACGTCCTTGAGGACGTGGACGGCGCCGAAGCTCTTGTTGATGCCGCGTAGGCGCAGCAGCGGCTGCGCCTCCGTCGAGGCGGTGGTCATGCTCGGTCCTCCTGGGGTCGGGAGACGGACGGGTTGCGGCGGGGAGCCGGGCGAGGACGCCCCGCTCCCCGCCGCGGGAGGGTCACTGGACGCCGTTCTCCGTGCAGGCGGTCTGCAGCTCGGGCGTCGTGCAGATCTTGTCCGCCGTGGTGAAGCCGTCGGCGACGACGTCCTTCACGTTGGCCTTGAAGATGGCCTGCGGCTCGAGCAGCACCGAGGGAACCTGCTCTCCGGACTCGCTGTCCTCCGTGGTGTCGGTCGCCAGCGCGTCGGCCGCCTCGGTGTCGCCGCCGGCCAGCGCGATGGCGAGCTCGGCGGCCGCGTCGGCCTCCTTCTTGATCGCCTTGTAGACCGTCATGCACTGCGTCCCGAGGAGGACCCGCTGGAGCCCCTCGTCGGTGGCGTCCTGGCCGGTCACCGGGATCGTCCCGGCGAGACCGTTGCGGTCGAGGACCGAGATGACCGCCCCGCCGAGACCGTCGTTGGCCGCGGCAACGCCGACGAAGCTGCCGCCGGTCGAGGTGAAGATCTGCTCGAAGATCGTGCCGGCGGTCGTATTGTCCCACTCCGGCACCGACTGGTCGTCGGCGATGGTGTAGCCCGCCGCCGTGATGGCCGTCTCGTAGCCTTCCTTGAAGAGGGTGGCGTTGTTGTCCGTGGGCGAGCCGTTCAGCAGGACGACGCTGCCCGTGGTCGTCCCGGCGTCCTGCAGGCAGGTCACCAGGCCCTCGCCGATCGCGGTGCCCACGGCCACGTTGTCGAACGAGACGTAGTAGGACGCCCCGCCGCCCAGGGTGAGCCGGTCGTAGTCGATGGTCGGGATGCCCGCGTCGGCCGCCTTGCTGATGACCGCCGACCCGGTCTCGGAGTCGAGGTTGACGATGAGCAGGACGTTGACGCCCGAGGCGATCATGCCGTCGGCGATGGTCTGGAACTTGGCCGTGTCGCCCTCGGCGTTCTGGATGTCGGCCTCGACGCCGGCAGCGTCGAAGGCCTCCTGGAGGAACTGCCGGTCCGCCGTCTCCCAGCGCGCCGAGGAGGCGGAGTCGGGAAGGATGACGCCGACCTTCCCGCCGCCGCCGGAGTCCGAGCCGCCGGTGGTGCTGCCGCCGCCGGCGGTCTCGTTCGAGTCCTCGCCCCCGCAGGCAGCCAGCACGAGGCTGGCGGCCGCGAGGCCTGCGAGGATCCCCAGACGCTTGTGTCGCATGGGCCGGTCCCTCCTGGTCTGCCGGTCGCCGGGTGACGCCGGTCACCTGAATGTTGTTGGCGACAACCTATCGGGCGACGCACGGATCGGCAGCCCCTCGGGGGCGATCCTTTGTTGTGCCAGATAACAATTCGGAAACGCCCGGGACACCAGAGCGACATCAACGCGGGCAAGCCGGGTCACATTCGCGGGACGTACTCCTCGCCCCGGAGCGCTCGCTCGACCAGCACCACGGCGCGGCCGGCCGCGGCCAGCCGCGCCCCCTCGCGCTCGAGCGCGACGACGGCTGCGTCGCGGGTCTCCGGGGTGACCAGCCCGCCCAGCTCGACCCGTATCCGGGACAAGCCGTGGCGCGCCGCTCCGGCCGCCGCCTCGACGTGCCAGGACGCGAACCGGGCCAGCACGAGCGGGTGCCGGGTCAGGACCGTGTGCGCGCGGTAGTCGGGCGGACAGAGGTCGAGCAGCCAGGCCACCGCGCTGCGCACCCAGTCGGGGGCGCCGGGGGGCCGGACCTCGGCCGGCCACCCCGGCGGGACCACTGCGCTCGGCACCTCACCATGGTATCGAACGTGTGTTCGGAGTGCGCCCGGACCGCCCGGTCAGCGGGGCAGCAGGCTGCGCAGGACGTACGGCATGATCCCGCCGTTGCGGTAGTAGTCCGCCTCGCCGGGGGTGTCGATGCGGACCACGGCCTGGAACTCCACGTCGCCGGCCCGGACCGTGACCGTACGAGGGGTGGTGCCGTCGTTCAACGCCTCGACACCGGTGATGTCGTACGTCTCCTCGCCCGTGAGCCCCAGCGACTCGGCGTTCTCACCGGGCGGGAACTGCAGGGGGAGGACGCCCATGCCGATGAGGATGGAGCGGTGGATGCGCTCGTAGGACTCGGCGACCACGGCGCGCACGCCGAGCAGCGCCGTACCCTTGGCCGCCCAGTCACGCGAGGAGCCCGAGCCGTACTCCTTGCCCGCCAGGACCACCAGCGGGACACCGGCCTCCTGGTAGGCCCGCGAGGCGTCGTAGATGGTGGTGACCTCGCCGCCCGCCAGGAAGCTGCGGGTGAAGCCTCCCTCGGTGCCGGGGGCCAGCTGGTTGCGCAGCCGGATGTTGGCGAAGGTGCCGCGGATCATGACCTCGTGGTTGCCCCGGCGCGAGCCGTAGGAGTTGAAGTCGCGCCGCTCGACACCGTGCGAGCGGAGGTACTCCCCCGCCGGGGAGTCCGGCTTGATCGCACCCGCCGGGGAGATGTGGTCCGTGGTGACGGAGTCTCCGAGACGGGCCAGCACCCGCGCGCCGTGGATGTCGGTCACCGGCGACGGCTCCGCCCGCATGCCGTCGAAGTATGGGGGCTTGCGCACGTAGGTGGAGCCCTCGTCCCAGGCGAACGTGTCCCCCGCGGGGGTCGGCAGCGACTGCCAGCGCTCGTCGCCGGCGAACACGTCGGCGTAGTCGCGGGTGAACATCTCGCTGGCGATCGCGGACTCGACCACCTCCTCGATCTCGTGCGGCGTCGGCCAGATGTCGCGCAGGTACACCGGCTCGCCGTCGGCGCCGGTGCCCAGCGGCTCGGTGACGATGTCCAGGTCCATCGTCCCGGCCAGCGCGTACGCGACGCACAGCGGCGGCGAGGCGAGGTAGTTCATCTTGACGTCCGGGTTGATCCGGCCCTCGAAGTTGCGGTTGCCCGACAGCACCGAGACCACGGCCAGGTCGAACTCGTTCACCGCGGCGGACACCGCCTCGGGCAGCGGGCCGGAGTTGCCGATGCACGTGGTGCAGCCGTAGCCCACGAGGTGGAAGCCGAGCTTCTCGAGGTACGGGGTGAGCCCGGTGCGCTCGTAGTAGTCCATGACGACCTTGGACCCGGGGGCCAGCGTGGTCTTGACCCACGGCTTGCGGGTCAGCCCCCGGTCGACCGCCTTCTTGGCGAGCAGGGCGGCACCCACCATCACCGAGGGGTTCGAGGTGTTGGTGCACGACGTGATCGCGGCGATGACCACCGCTCCGTGGTCGATCTCGCACTCCGTCCCGTCGTCGAGGACGACCCGGCTGGGCGCGGACGGGCGGCCGTCGGCGCCGGCCGCGGCCGTGTGGACCGCCTCGCGCGGCGCCCCGTCGCCGTCGCTGGTGCCGACCGCGACCGGGTCGCTCGCGGGGAAGGTCTCCTCGACGCCCTCGTCCAGCGGCGACGTCGCCTCGACGTCGTGGGCGACGTAGTCGCGCAGCGCGGAGCGGAAGGCGGGCTTGGACTCCGTCAGCGAGATCCGGTCCTGCGGCCGCTTGGGCCCCGCGATCGACGGCACGACCGTGGACAGGTCGAGCTCGAGGGACTCGGAGTACGACGGCTCGACGCCGGCGTCGTGCCAGAGCCCCTGCTCCTTGGCGTACGCCTCGACGAGTGCGACCAGCTGCTCGGAACGCCCGGTGAGGCGCAGGTAGCGGGTCGTCTCCTCGTCGATCGGGAAGACCGCGATCGTCGAGCCGTACTCCGGGCTCATGTTGCCGATGGTGGCCCGGTTGGCGAGCGGCACGGCCGAGACGCCGGGGCCGTAGAACTCGACGAACTTGCCGACGACGCCGTGCCGGCGCAGCTGCTCGGTGATGGTGAGCACGAGGTCCGTGGCCGTGGCGCCCTCGGGCAGCTCGCCGGAGAGCTTGAAGCCCACGACCCGCGGGATGAGCATCGAGACCGGCTGCCCGAGCATCGCGGCCTCGGCTTCGATGCCGCCGACTCCCCAGCCGACGACACCGAGGCCGTTGACCATGGTCGTGTGGCTGTCGGTGCCCACGCAGGTGTCCGGGTAGGCGACCGGCCCGTCCGCACCGTCGCGCACCATGACGACGCGCGCGAGGTGCTCGATGTTGACCTGGTGGACGATGCCCGTGCCGGGGGGCACGACCTTGAAGTCGTCGAAGGCGCCCTGGCCCCAGCGCAGGAACTGGTAACGCTCGCCGTTGCGCTCGTACTCCAGGTCGACGTTGCGGCTGAAGGAGTCCGGGGCACCGAAGACGTCGGCGATGACCGAGTGGTCGATGACCAGCTCGGCCGGCGCGAGCGGGTTGATGCGGCCCGGGTCGCCGCCCAGGGCGACCATGGCCTCGCGCATCGTCGCCAGGTCGACCACGGCCGGGACGCCGGTGAAGTCCTGCATGATCACGCGAGCGGGGGTGAACTGGATCTCCTGGCTGGGCTCGCCGGCCGGGTCCCAGTCGACCAGCGCGCGGACGTGATCGGCGGTGACGTTGGCGCCGTCCTCCGTGCGCAGCAGGTTCTCCAGCAGGATCTTCAGGCTGTACGGCAGCCGGGTCACCTCGCCGGCGGCGGCGATGCGGTGGATCTCGTACGCCGTCCCGCCGACCTCGAACGTGCCCTTGGCGCCGAAGCTGTCCGGAGTGCTGCTGCTCACTGCGACCGTCCTCCGTCGTCGTTGGCCGGCCGCTGGCGCGGCCCGGCGCTCGCCCATCCTGCCCACGCCGGACGGGCCCTGTCAGGTGAGGGTGCCCTCATCGGTCACCGGCTACCCCACACCAACTCTCTTGACGTCAAGATACATGCCGAGGTGGTCACGGTCGACCGGCGTCGGGGGCGAGCAGGGCCACGCACTCGACGTGGTGCGTCATCGGGAACAGGTCGAGAGCCCGCAAGGCGTCGAGTCGGTAGCCGAGCCGGCCGAACGTCGCCACGTCGCGGGCCAGCGCCGCCGGGTCGCAGGCCACGTAGGCCACGGAGCGAGGCCGCAGCCGGGACACCTCGTGGACGACGTGCCGGCCCGCTCCGGTCCGCGGCGGGTCGAGGACGACGAGGTCGACCGGGTCCATGCCGGCTGCCCGCAGCGTTCGGTCCACCCGGCCGGCGACCAGTCGCACCTGGGGCAGGTCGTGCAGGTTGCGGCGGGCGTCGGCAGCCGCACGGCCGTCACCCTCGACGGCCAGCACCGACCCGCCCGGTCCCACCCGTTCGGCGATCGCCCCGGCGAAGAGCCCCACCCCGCTGTACAGGTCGACCGCCGCCTCACCCGTCACCGGGCGCAGGCCGTCGAGCACGGCCGCGACGAGCGTGTCCGCGGCCGCCGGGTGCACCTGCCAGAAGCCGCCTCCGGTGACGCGGTAGGAGCGGCCCGCCCCCTCCTCGCGGACCCGCGTCCTCCCGCGGACTCGGCGCAGCCCGCCGTCGCCGGTGTCGACGAGCACCGACACCTCCGGGTCGAGCCGCGGCAGGCGCAACCGCGCACCGGTGTCCGCGGGCCGCACGACCACCGTCCGGTCGCCCCCGGAGGACGCGACGACCTCGACCGAGGCGGCACCCGGCCAGCGGTGGCGTTCCACGCCGACCGCGGCCACCTGCGGGTGGGCGATGAGGCAGTGCTCGACCGGCACCACGTCGTGGGAGCGGTGGCGGCGCAGGCCCGGCCGACCGGCCCCGTCGACCGCGTACGTGACCCGGGTGCGCCACCCCAGCCCCTGGGGGGCGCCGGGGAGCTCCTCGACCTCGGGATCGACGTCGAGGCCCGCGAGGCGCCGCATCTGCTCGGCCACCACGGCCGCCTTGAGCCGGCGCTGGGCTGCGGGAGTGGCGTGCTGCCAGTCGCAGCCGCCGCACCTGCCGGGTCCGGCGTACGGGCAGGGGGCCACGACCCGGTCCGGCGAGGCCTCCAACACCTCGACGGCGTCCGCCCGCCAGTACGGGTCGCCGGGCTCGCCGGAGGTGACCGTCGCGCGGACGCGCTCGCCGGGCAGCGCGTGCCGCACGAACACCACCCGGCCCTCGTGGCGGGCGACGCAGTGACCGCCGTGGGCGACCGCGCCCACGACGAGATCGAGCGTCGGCCCGGTCAGCGCCGGCCCCGCGGGCCGACCCGGTCGGGCGGCGGGCCCGGGCGGCGCGGGCGCTCGGGGCGCGGCGGGACGTCCGCCCGGCGCCGGCTCGGCGAGCCGTCGGTCTCCTGCGCCTTGACCGCCGCGGCGCGCGAGGACCGCAGCTGCCAGGGCACGCTGGTGACCATCACGCCCGGCAGGAAGAGCAGCCGGCTCTTGAGCCGCAGGGCGCTCTGGTTGTGCAGGATCTGCTCCCACCAGCGCCCCAGCACGTACTCCGGGATGTAGACCGTGACGACGTCACGCGGCGAGGCCCGCCGGATGCTGCGCACGTAGTCGATGACGGGGCGGGTCACCTCGCGGTAGGGGGACTCGAGGACCTTGAGCGGCACGGGGATACCCCGCCGGTCCCACTCGTCGGTGAGCGCCCGGGTCTCCTCCAGGTCGACGCTGACCGTCACCGCCTCCAGGACGTCGGGCCGCGCCGCCCTCGCGTACACCAGAGCGCGCAGCGTCGGCTTGTGCGCCTTGCTGACCAGCACGATGGCGTGCACCCGGGACGGCAAGGTCACCTCGCCGTCCTCCCCCGGGTCCAGCTCGCGCCCGACGGCGTCGTAGTGAACGCGGATGCCGCGCATCAGCACCGCCAGGAGCGGGATCGCCAGGAAGACGATCCAAGCCCCGTGCGTGAACTTCGTCACCGTGACGATGGCGAGCACCAGCCCGGTGAAGACCGCACCGACGACGTTCACGATCCGGGCCCGGACGATGCGCGCGTGCTCCTCGTCGCGCAGCGGTGACCGGAGCCGCTCGTTCCAGTGCCGGACCAGCCCCGACTGGCCGAGCGTGAACGACGTGAAGACGCCGACCAGGTAGAGCTGGATGAGCTGCGTCACCGAGGCGTCGAGGGCGACGAGCAGCAGGATCGCGAAGACCGCGAGCAGCAGGATCCCGTTGCTGTGCACCAGGCGGTCCCCACGGTTGTGCAGCTGCCGGGGGACGTAGCTGTGCTGGGCCAGGACCGAGCCCAGCAGCGGGAAGCCGCTGAACGCGGTGTTGGCGGCGAGCAGGAGGATCAGCACCGCGGAGGCCTGGACGAAGAAGAACAGCACGTTCCCGTCGCCGAACACGGCGGCCGCCACCTGGGCGATCACGGTGCGCTGCGGCTGCGTCTCGCAGTCGAAGCCGACGAGCGCGCAGGGATCGTCGGCGTAGCGGACGCCGCTGGCCATGGCGAGCCAGGTGACACCGGCGAACATCGCGATGGAGAGCAGTCCCATCACCAGCAGCGTGGACGCCGCGTTGCGGCTCTTCGGCTTCTTGAAGGCGGGGACGCCGTTGGCGATCGCCTCCACCCCCGTGAGTGCCGTGCACCCCGCGGCGAAGGCACGCAGGAGCAGGAGCACCAGGGCCAGGCCGCCCAGCCCGACCACCTCGGCGTCGATCTCGTACGCGGCGCTCTCCGCCACCGGCTCGGAGCCGAACGCCGTCCTGACCCCGCCCCACACGACCATGCCGAGGATGCCGGCGACGAACAGGTAGGTGGGTGCGGCGAAGGCCCGTCCGCTGGAGCGCACACCGCGCAGGTTCAGCGCGGCCAGCACCCCGACGAAGCCGACGGCCAGCGGGACCCGGAGGGAGTCGAGACCCGGGAACGTGGACACGAGGTTGTCGACGCCTGCCGCGATCGACACCGCGACGACGAGCACGTAGTCGACGAGGAGTGCCCCCGCCACGACCAGGCCGGGCACGGGTCCGAGGTGCGTGGTGGCGGCCTCGAAGTCGCCGCCGCCGTTGGGGAACGCGTACACCATCTGCCGGTAGGAGGCGACGACCACCACCAGCAGGACCACGACGCCCGCGGCGATCCACGGCGTCGTGTACAGGAAGGCGACGCCCGCGAGCGACAGGATGACGAGGATCTCCTGCGTGGCGTACGCGATCGAGGAGAGCGGGTCGCTCGCGAAGACGGGGAGCGCGAGCCGCTTGGAGAGCAACGTCTGGTCGAGCCGGTCGCTTCGGAGCTTCCGGCCGATGAGGACACGCCTCGAGACGTCTCCGAGGTTCGGCACGCGTCGATGCTAGGGCGCACGTCCCCGCCTCGCCCCCGAGCCCGGGACGTGTAGCGTCCTGACGGGGTCGCCGCTCCCGCCGGCGGTCTCGCGGACGCCCAGGGGAAGGACCACCGTGCACGTCGTGATCATGGGCTGCGGCCGGGTCGGCGCCAACCTGGCGCACATCCTCGAGGCGCGCGGCCACACGGTCGCCGTCGTCGACCAGAGCGCCGACGCCTTCCGTCGGCTGGGGACGACCTTCGAGGGACGGACGGTCACCGGAGTCGGCTTCGACCGTGAGGTCCTCCGGGAGGCCGGCATCGACGACGCCGGGGCGTTCGCGGCCGTCAGCAGCGGGGACAACTCCAACATCATCGCGGCCCGGGTGGCGCGCGAGACCTTCGGCGTCGAGAACGTCGCGGCCCGCATCTACGACCCCGGGCGCGCCGAGGTCTACCAGCGTCTCGGGATCCCCACCGTGGCGACCGTCCGGTGGGCTGCCGACCAGATCACCCGTCGCCTGCTCCCGGAGGGCTCGCAGACCGAGTGGGTCGACCCTTCGGGGACGGTCCGGCTGGCCGAGATGCACCTGGCGCGGGCGTGGGTGGGCCGCACCGTGGGCGAGCTCGAGCAGGCGGCGGGCGTGCGGGTCGCGTTCCTGACCCGGTACGGCGAGGGGCTCCTGCCGGCTCCGGACTCCGTCCTGCAGGAGGGAGACCTGGTGCACGTGGTGATGCGGGTGGAGGACTCGGCCCGGGTCGCCGAGGTGTTCGAGGCGGCGCCGGAGGTGCAGCGCTGATGCGGGTCGCCATCGCCGGAGCCGGCAACGTCGGGCGGTCGATCGCCGGCGAGCTGCTGCAGAACGGCCACGAGGTGCTGCTCGTGGACAAGGAGCCACGGGCCATCAAGGCGGCGACGGTCCCCCAGGCGGAGTGGCTGCTCGCCGACGCCTGCGAGCTGTCCATGCTCGAGGAGGCGGCCCTCGACCGGTGCAACGTCGTGATCGCGGCCACCGGGGACGACAAGGTCAACCTCGTCGTCTCCCTCCTCGCGAAGACCGAGTTCGGCGTCCCGAGGGTCGTGGCGCGGGTGAACCACCCGAAGAACGAGTGGCTGTTCAACGAGTCCTGGGGCGTCGACGTCGCCGTCTCCACCCCGCGCATCATGAGCGCGCTCGTGGAGGAGGCGGTCAGCGTCGGGGACCTGGTCCGGCTCTTCACCTTCCGGCAGGGCGAAGCCAACCTGGTCGAGCTCACGCTGCCCGAGGATTCGCCCATGGTGGGGACGGCCATCGCCGACGTCGCCTGGCCCGTCGACACGACCCTGGTGTCGGTGATCCGCGGCGCGCACGTGCACGTCCCGCTGCCGGACCTGCCGCTCGAGGCCGGCGACGAGCTGCTCTTCGTCGCGGCGCCCGAACGCGAGGAGCAGCTCGAGGACCTGCTGTCCCCGCACGGCGCCGCGTGACCGGTCAGGCCACGGTCAGGTCCGCTCGGGGGCCTCGCCCGCCGTGGTGCCCGATCCCAGCGTCGGGCGGATGATCAGCCAGGAGAGGTACAGGCACAGGAAGAACAGCGGCCAGCCCATCGCGACCCGGGCGATGCCCAGAGCGAACAGCCCCGACTCCCCGGCCAGGTAGAGCGGCAGCTGCACCGCCAGCCGGACGCTGAACATGCCGACCCAGATCCACGACGCGAGCGAGTAGGCGCGCAGGCGCGCCGGGTCCCGCCGCCACGACATCCCCTCGCCGGTCACCGCCGCGACGAGCACGCCGAGCAGCGGCCAGCGCACCAGGATGGACACGACGTAGGCCACGGCGTAGCCGGCGTTGATGAGCAGGCCGGGCAGGAAGAAGTCCTCGGCCCGACCCGTCCGCGAGGCGAAGAACGCGGCGATGGCGACCCCGAAGAAGCCCGCCAGCACGTTCTGCAGCGTCTGGCGCCGGGCCAGCCGCCAGACGGCGAGCAGCGCTCCCGAGACCACCGCGGCCCACACCGCCACGGAGAGGTTCTGGCCGGTGAGCGCGTACGCGGTGACGAAGACGATCGCCGGCAGCCCGGAGTCGAGGACCGCCTCCTTGGTGACGACGTCCGACGCCCTGAACCGGGGGCCGGACCCACTACCCGGGGAGCCGGCGGCGTCCGGCCCGTTGCCCAGTCGCTCGAGCGGGCTCCCGGGGCGGTCGGTCACTCCTGCCCCGTCGGCAGCAGGTCGTACGCCGGGTTGAAGATCACCGGTCGTCCGTCGACCGTGGCGATGCGGCCCTCGGCGACCAGGCGCCGCCCGCAGTCGATCCCGGCGATGCGCCGCCGCCCCAGCCACACCAGGGTGAGGGTGCCGCTCCCGTCGTACAGCTCGGCCTCGAGCGCGGGCGTCCCGGCGCGGGGCTGCAGGGTCACCGTGCGCAAGGTGCCGCGGACCCGCGCCCGCTGCCGCTCGGAGCAGTCGGCGAGCGACACGCAGCCGGCCGTGCGGGAACGGTCGCGCAGCGCTGCCGCGTCCATCTCCGACTCGGGAGAGGTGAGCCTGGACAGGGCGCGACGGAACCGGCCGGGACCGCCGGGCTGCTCGCTCATGCCTCGAGCCTACCCGCGGGCCGGCGGCTGCGGTGGCGCTGCGCCACGGCCGGCCTGGGGCACCGCTCCCGGCGGGACGGTGAGCGGGAGCAGGTCCCCCGGCGCCATCGGCCCGTCGCCGCGGACCACCACGACGGCCTTGACCAGGGCGGCCAGCCGGCCGAACACCGCGGCGTCGTTCACGGCCTTGCCGAGGAACGTGGCGCGCAGCATCCAGCGCGGCCCGTCGATCCCGACCACGCGCGAGGGCTGCCGCCCCTGGGTGCCGTCCGGCAAGGTGGCGGGGACGACGACGCGGACCTCGGTGCCGAGGGGCCCGTGCGCCTCGGTGGCGCTGCCGCCGCGGCGGGTGGCGTCGGCGGCGATCTGCACCCGGGTCTGCGGCCACAGCCCCGAGCTGCGCGGCGCCGCGACGGCCAGCAGCTGGACCGCCGCGTCCGGGAAGACCACCATCACGCTGGTGGCCCGCCCGGTCCGCTCCTCGACCTGGACCTGGAGCGCGCCGCCCTCCGGCCGCGGCACCAGCAGCCCGCCCAGGTCGACCCGGGGGCCCACCGGCGACGGCTCCGCGACGTCGACCTCGGCGGCGTCCCAGGGACCGTCGGCGCGCTCGGACTTCGGGGCTGCCTCGGGCTCTGCCTCGACGTCCGAGCTCTGACGTGCGTCCTCGTCCGATGCGGTGGCGTCCGGTTCGGTGGCGTCCGGTTCGGTGGCGATGGTCTCCGTACCGGTCTCGTCCGCAGCGCCGTCGGCCTCTCGCCGGCGTCGTCGGAACACGGTCACGCCCCTTCCTGGTCGGTGTGGTCGGCCGGGTTCGCCGCGCCCGCCGGTGCCGGGCCGGCCCGGCCCCCGGTGCCCGTCGAGCCGTACCCCCCCTCGCCCCGGTCGGAACCGGGCAGCCGGAGGACCTCGTGGAAGCGGGCCTGCTCGACCCGCTGGAGCACCAGCTGGGCGATCCGGTCGCCGCGGCGGAAGACCGCCGGTTCCCTCGGGTCGAGGTTGACCAGCAGCACCTTGACCTCGCCGCGGTAGCCCGCGTCGACCGTGCCGGGCGCGTTGACGATACTCACGCCGAGCCGGTGCGCGAGCCCGGACCGCGGGTGGACGAAGGCGGCGTAGCCGGCGGGCAGCGCCATCGCGACGCCCGTCCCGACGAGGGCGCGCTCCCCCGGCGCGAGGTCCAGGTCGCTCGTGGTCACGAGGTCGGCCCCGGCGTCGCCCGGGTGCGCGTACGCCGGCAGCGGCACGCCGGGGTCGAGACGCGTGACGAGGACGTCCACGGGCTCGGTCACGGGTTGACCTCGAACGCCGAGGCGCGGTCGCGGACCTCGGCACGGGCCAGCGCGGCCGCCACGTCCTCCGCGCGCCCGAAGGTCCGGAAGTGCTCGAGGGGCACGACCGCGAAGACCGCCCGCGCACGCAGAGCCACCGGTCCGTCCACGGCACCGGCGCGGCCCTCGGCGCTGACGTACAGGCGGCGGCCCTTCATCCCGTCCACCCGGGCCGAGATGTGCAGGGTCGTCCCCACCGGGACCGGGCGGCGGTAGTCGGTCTCGAGGCGGGCGGTGACCGCCGGGAGCCGCACCAGCCACGCGAGCGCGCCCAACGCCTCGTCGAAGGCCAGCGACAGCAGGCCGCCGTGCGCGAGACCGGGCGCCCCCTGGTGGTCCTCGGTGACGGTGAACCGGCCGGTCAGCGTGAGCCCCTCGCCTGCTACCACGTGCAGGTGCAGGCCGGTGGGATGGTCGCCTCCGCACCCGAAGCACCGGTGGTAGTGCGAGTCGATCTGCTCCCCGGGCGCGGGCGCGTCGGGGTGGCGGTCCGGCAGGACCGCGTCGGCGGGAGGGTGGGCGCGCTGGCTCACGAGGTCGGACCCTACCGGCCGGCGGTGCGGCCCCCGCCCCCGCGGCCGGCGCCCTCGGGTGGGACCCTGCGGGTCATGCCGGGAGCGCGTCACGTCGAGCGGTTGTGGGTGCCGCCGTGGTGGTGGCTGCTCGCTGCGGGGGCCGTGGCCACGGTGTGGCTGGCACTCGCCGGGGCGCTCGGGGCGCTGGTGGCGGGCGCTGCCGCCGGACTGACCGCAGTGCTGGTCGGCGCAGCACTCGTGCGCTACGGGGCGCTGACGGTCGGCGTGGACGCGGCCGGGTTCCGCGCCGGGCCCGCGGTCCTGCCGCTCTGGGCTGTCGGAGACGTCGAGGCGCTGCGGGGTGAGCGTGCCAGGGCGGCCCGGGGACCGGAGGCCGGCCCGATGGACCACCTGGTGCTGCGCGGGTACGTCGACGGGGTCGTCCGGGTCGTCGTCTCCGACCCGGACGACCCCGTCGAGCGCTGGATCGTCTCCAGCCGCCGGCCCGAGGACCTGGCCGCCGCGCTGGTCGCCGCTCGTGGCGGCGCGTCGACCTGACTCGCTCAGCTCAGGCGGCGCAGTCCCGGCAGACGAACTGGTCGCCCTTGGTCGTCGCCAGCTGGCTGCGGTGGTGCACGAGGAAGCACCGGGAGCAGGTGAACTCGTCGGCCTGCCGCGGGAGCACCCGGACGGAGAGCTCCTCGTTGGACAGGTCTGCCCCCGGCAGCTCGAGGGACTCCGCCAGCTCGGTCTCGTCGACGTCGACGATGCCGGAGGACTTGTCGACCCGGCGGTTCTTCAGCTCCTCGATGCTGTCCTCGTTGAGCTCTTCGTCGGTCTTGCGTGGAGCGTCGTAGTCGGTGGCCATCTCATCCCCCTCGGTCGGGAGTCCTGCAGGTGATCGTCAGGGTGACGTGCCCCTCGTAACGCACGGGCAACCCGCCTTGTGCCCGTCCGAGCGCGGAATTGTGCCTCATCTGGGCCGACGATGGGGCGACATCCCGTCGTACGGTCGGAGAGGTGACGGAGGTCTCCTCCGCAGGGCCCATCCGGCACCCCTCCCGGAGGACGACGACGCGGCCGTGCGGGAGGGTCGAGGCTGGGACCTGACGGAGGCGACCGGGTGCCGGCGGGTGCCCGCAGGAGGTGCTCGGGGTGCTGGAGCTGCGTGGCCTGGCAAAGCGGTACGGCGACGTGGTGGCGCTGGACGACCTGTCCTTCACCGTCCGGCCGGGGCAGATGTTCGGCTTCGTGGGCACGAACGGCGCCGGCAAGACGACCGCGATGCGCATCGTCCTCGGCGTGCTCGAGGCCGACGCGGGCGAGGTGCGGTGGCGCGGCCACCCGACCGGACCGGACGACCGCCGCCAGTTCGGCTACATGCCGGAGGAACGCGGGCTCTACCCGAAGATGCGCGTCGTCGAGCAGCTGGTCTACCTGGCCCGGCTGCGCGGGGTCGCGCGCTCCGACGCCGAGGCCGCGGCCGGACGCTGGCTGGACGTGCTCGGCCTGGCGGCCCGTGCGGGGGACCGGGTCGAGGCGCTCTCGCTCGGCAACCAGCAGCGCGTGCAGCTGGCGGCGGCCCTCGTGCACGACCCTGACCTGCTCGTGCTCGACGAGCCGTTCAGCGGCCTGGACCCCGTCGGCGTCGACGCCCTCGCCACGGTGCTGAGGGCCCGGGTCGCCGAGGGTGCCGCCGTGGTCTTCTCCAGCCACCAGCTGGACCTCGTCGAGCGGCTGTGCGACGCGGTGGGGATCGTCCGGGCGGGCCGGATGGTCGCGACCGGGACGGTGACCGAGCTGCGCGGCGCCGGGCGCGACTCCCGGTGGCGGCTGCGCGTCGACGCGGCGCCGGGCTGGCCGGAGCGGCTGCGGGCACTCGTGCCGGGCAGCCGGGTGGAGTCGGAACGGGACGGCAGCGCGGTGCTGGGACTGCCCGCAGGTGTGGACGAGCAGCCCCTGCTGCACGCGGCCCAAGGTCTGGGAACGGTGCGGGAGCTCACCCCGGTCGCCCCCAGCCTGGCCGAGCTCTTCCGTGAGGTGGTCTCCGAGGCCACCGACACCACCACCGAGGCGGCGGCATGACCCGCCCGCTCAGCACCCGCGAGGCGGTGACCACCGTGGCGCGCCGGGAGTTCGTGGAGCGGGCACGGGACCGGTCCTTCCTCGTCTCCACCGGCGTCACGCTCGCCATCATCGGGGCCGTCATCGCACTCCCCCAGCTGATCGGCCTGGATGACACCAGCTACCGCGTGGCGGTCGCCGGCGAGTCCGCACCCACGGTGGAGGCGGCCGCCCGGACCCAGGCCGATCTGGCCGACGTGACGGTCGAGGTGCTCGGCGCGCCCGACGTGACCGAGGCGCGCCAGCTGGTCGAGGACGGAGACCTGGACGCCCTCCTGGACGGCACGTCGGTGGTGGTGCGGCAGGAGCTCCCCGCGCAGCTGCGGGTGGTCCTCGACAACGCCTACCGCGCGGCCGCCGGCGACGCCGCGCTGGTGGCGGCCGGGCTGGACCCGGCGCAGGTGGGCCAGGCGCTGGCCGTTCCCCCCTTGCAGGTGGAGGCACTCGACCCGGACGCCGAGGCGGCGCGCACCCGCGGTCAGGTCGCCTTCGTCGGGGCGCTCATCCTGTACGGGCAGCTTCTCGGCTACGGCTTCTGGGTGGCGCTCGGCGTGGTCGAGGAGAAGTCCAGCCGGGTCGTCGAGCTGTTGCTGTCGGCGATCCCGGCTCGCGCCCTGCTGGCCGGAAAGGTCGTGGGGATCGGCCTGCTCGGGCTCTTCCAGCTCCTGGTCGTGGCGGTCGGCGGCGTCGGGGTCGCCGCCGCGACCGGGGCGCTCACGATCGACGCGGCCGTCGTGGAGCCGGTCCTCATCGTCCTGGCGTGGTTCGTGCTGGGCTACACCGCGTACGCCTGCCTGATGGCCGCCGCCGCGGCACGGGTGTCCCGCCAGGAGGAGCTCCAGAACGCGACCACACCCGTGTCGACGCTGGCGATCGTCTCCTTCCTCGCGACCTTCTACGTCGCCGCGAACCCGGACGCGGTCCTCTCGAGGGTGCTGGCGGTGACCCCGCCGATCTCGGCGCTGACCATGCCGGTGCGCTCCGCGCGAGGGGACGCGGCGGCCTGGGAGGTGCCGCTCGCGGTCGGGCTGATGCTGGGGCTGATCGTGCTGCTCGTCGTGGTCGCCGGCCGGGTGTACGAGGGGGCGGTGCTGCGGACGGGCCGGAAGGTGCCGCTCGCCGACGCGTGGCGCGCCGGGCGGCGCGGCCGCTGACCGGGCCGCCGGCTCGGTCAGCCGTCGCCGTCGGCGCCGAGCGGCTCCAGCAGGTCGTGCAGCTGTGAGAAGAGCGCGGGGCCGGCCGCGAGGACCAGCTCCTCCCCCGCCGGAGCCCCGCGCAGGCCGCCGACGACGGCGCCGGCCTCGGCCGCCACCAGTCCGCCCGCGGCCAGGTCCCACGGCTTCAGTCCGCGCTCGTAGTAGGCGTCCACCCGCGCGCTCGCCAGGGCGCACAGGTCGAGCGAGGCCGCACCGGCCCGGCGGATGTCCCGGACCCGCGGCAGCACCTGGCGCAGGACGTCGGCCTGGTGCGCCCGGCGAGCGGCGTCGTAGCCGAAGCCGGTGGCCACCAGGGCCCGGTCCAGCCGGTCGCACGGCGACACCCGGAGGGGGCGCCCGTCCAGGAACGCACCACCGCCGGCGGTGGCGGTCCAGGTCTCCCCCGAGACCGGGTTGTGGACGACCCCCGCCACGGTCCGCCCGGCAACCACCGCTGCCACGGACACCGCGTACGAGGGGATGTCGTAGAGGTAGTTGACGGTGCCGTCGATCGGGTCGACCACCCATCGGACGCCGGACGTGCCGGCATCGGCCCCGCCCTCCTCGCCCAGGAAGGCGTCGCCGGGGCGGGCGCCGAGCAGCCGCTCCCGCAGCAGGTGCTCGGCCGCCGTGTCCGACTCCGTCACCACGTCCGTGGGGCTCGACTTGGTGGCCGCCACGTCCATCGCGCCCACCGCCTCGCGGCGCTCCCGGACCATCCGGCCGGCCTCCGTCGCGGCCTCGACGGCCAGACCGAGCAGCTCGTCGGACGCGGGTCCGGCGCTCACCGTCAGTCCAGCCCGCAGAGAGCGGGGCGGGGCCCGCGGAGGTTCCGACAGCACCCGGCGGGGCAGACGTCGTGCGAGGCCGGGAGGTCGCCCGCCACCGGCCGGTCGACCGCCTCCCCCCGTTCGACCGCCGCACGCTCCACGAGGAGCTCCCGCACGGTCGCGACGAAGGCCGGGTGGGTGCCGGCCGTGGCGGCCCGGGCCAGGGGCAGCCCGAGGCGCTCGGCGGTCTCCGCCGCCTCGGTGTCGAGGTCGTAGACGACCTCCATGTGGTCGGAGACGAAGCCGATCGGGGCCAGGACCACGCCCGGGACGCCGTCAGCCGCGAGCGCCTCCAGGTGGTCGTTGACGTCCGGCTCCAGCCACGGCACCTGCGGCGACCCGCTGCGCGAGCAGTACACGAGGTCCCAGGCCGCCGCGAGGCCCGTGCGGCCGGCGACCCCGGCCACCACCGCGGCTGCGGTGGCGCGGTGCTGGCGCTCGTACGCGCCCCCGGTCGGGCCGGCCGTCTCGGCCATCGCCGTGGGGATCGAGTGGGTGACGAAGACCAGCCGGGACCTTGCCGGCACCCGGCCCAGGGCGTCCACGGCGGCGTCGACGTTGGCGGCGACGAACCCGGGGTGGTTGAAGTAGTGGCGCAGCTTGTCGACGTGCGGCGCCCCCGCACCCACCGCGTCGACGGCCGCGGCGAGGTCCTCGCGGTACTGCCGGCAGCCGGAGTACGAGGAGTACGCGGAGGTCACGAAGGCAGCCGCCCGGCGCACCCCGTCGGAACGCATCCGGGCGAGGGTGTCGGCCAGGTACGGGTCCCAGTTGCGGTTGCCCCAGTACACGGGGAGGTCGACCCCGTGCGCGGCGAGGTCCTTCTCGACGTGCCCGATCAGGTCACGGTTCTGGTCGTTGATGGGGCTGCGACCGCCGAAGTGCAGGTAGTGCTCCGCCACGGCCTCGAGCCGCTCCCGCGGGATGCCGCGACCGCGCGTGACGTTCTCCAGGAAGGGCATCACGTCGGCGGGCTGCTCCGGCCCCCCGAACGAGACGAGGAGCAGGGCGTCGTACGGCGCGGTCATGGGCCGATCCTGTCAAGGCCGGCGCGGACGCGCGCCTCGAGGGCGCCGCGTGCCCGTGCCGAGGGTGCCGGAACTCACGTGCGCGCTGTCGGTCCCCGGTCGTACCGTGGGAAGCCGTCATCACCCTCTGCCGGAAAGGCTGCTGTCGTGCTGCGCCCGTACGTCGACGTCCTGCGCACCCCCGGGGCGCTGGCGTTCTCGTCGACCGGCCTGCTGGCCCGGCTGCCCATGTCCATGTGGGGCCTCGGCATCGTCCTGCTCGTCTCGGCACGGACCGGGTCCTACGGCCTGGCTGGGCTCCTCGCCGCGGTCGGCGTGCTCGCGCAGGCCGCGGCCTCGCCGCTGCAGGCGCGCCTCGTCGACCGCTGGGGTCAGCGCCGGGTGCTGCTCCCCCTGCTGGCCGTCCACACCGTCGGCCTGAGCACCTTCCTGGTCGAGGTCGTCGCGGGCGCCTCGGTGTGGTTGCTGTCCACCGCCGCGGCGGTGGCGGGGGCCAGCCTCCCCCAGTTCGGCGCGCTCGTGCGGGCGCGCTGGGCCCGGCTGCACGGAGGGACACAGCGGCTGCACACCGCCTACTCGCTGGAGTCCGTCCTGGACGAGGTCGTCTTCGTCGTGGGGCCGGTCATGGTCACGGTGCTGGCGGTGCAGGTCGACCCGCTGGCCGGCCTGGGCTCGACGGTCGCGCTCACGCTCGGGGGCGGGCTGCTGTTCGCCGCGCAGCGGGCAACCGAGCCGGCGCCGCACCCGCGCGCACCGGGGACGGCGCGCGAGCCGATGCCGGTCGGCACCCTGGTGTGGGTCGTGGCGGCGTTCGTCGGGATGGGGTCCCTCTTCGGCACCATCGACGTCGCGACGGTGGCCTTCACCGAGCAGGTGTCCAGCCGCTCCGCGGCCGGTCCCGTGCTGGCCGTGTTCGCCGTCGGCAGCCTCGTCGCCGGCGTCGTGGTGGGCGCCATGTCCCTCCGCTCCACGGCCCAGCGCCGGTTCGTCGTCGGCCTCGCAGCGCTCATGACGTCCTCGGTCCTGCTGGTCCTCGTGGGCACCGTGCCGATGCTGGCGCTCGCGGCCCTGCTGTGCGGGCTCACCATCTCTCCCACGCTGATCGCGGGGTTCTCGCTCGTCGAGGGCACGGTGCCACCCAGCCGCCTCACCGAGGGCCTCGCCTGGGTCTCCACCGCGCTGGGGGCCGGGGTCGCCCTCGGGGCCGCGGTGTCCGGTCGGGTCGTCGACCTGGCCGGTCCGTCGGCGGGCTTCGGCGTCGCGGTCGCGGGCGGCGTGCTGGCCACGCTGGCCGCCGCCGTGGGCGCCGCCGTGCGTCCGGCCGTCCCGCGGCCCGTCACCGTCCGGGTCTGACCACCTGGCTCCCGCAGGTCGCTGGAGTGCGGCGGTGCGCTCGCGTGACCGCCCGTGGCGCAGCTGGGCCGGGACCGCGTCCTGCCGTCCGGCCAGGGTGGAGACACCGGCCGATGCCCCGGCGGTGGCGGACGCGCTGGTGACCGCCGCCCGGCGGGGCCTGCGGGTCCAAGTACGCGCTGCCACGGGCCGCTGCCGTCCCCGTGCTGCGGGCGCTCCGCACGCTGACCGAGGGTGGGCCGTGGCACCCGTCGTTCCCCGTCGAGGTGCGGACCGCCCCCGCCGACGACGTCTGGCTCTCCACGGCGTAAGGCAGGGACACCGTGTACCTGGCCTGCCACGCCTACCCGCGCACCCACCACGAGGCCTGGTTCACCGCCTGCGAGGAGCTCTTCGTCGCGTACGGAGGACGCCCGCACTGGGGGAAGCTGCACACCCGCACGGTGGACGACCTGGCGCCGGCCTACCCGCGGATGGCGGACCTGCGCGCCGTGCGTGACGCGGTGGACCCGGACCGGCTGCTGGGCGGCGGTTACGTCGACCGGGTGCTGGGGCCCTGATCGGCCCCCGGCGCCCGCCAGGCGTTCCACCCGCGCATCATCGCGAGCACGCGCAGCGCCGACGCCGCCCCCACGGCACCGAGAGCCGTGACCGTCCCGTACGTCCCCGTCTCGTACGCCAGGACGGCGAGGGACGCACCGAGCAGTGCCGGCACGGCGTAGATCTCCTGACGCAGGACGACCGGGACGCGCCCCGCCAGGACGTCCCTGATGACGCCGCCGCCCACGCCGCTGAGCATCCCGAGCAGGGCGGCGGGGACGGGGTCGACCCCGAAGTCCGCCGCCTTCACGGCCCCGACCACGGCGAACAGGCCCAGCCCGAGCGCGTCGAGCACACCCACCCACGGTTCGACCCGGCCGATCGGCACGTGCAGGAGGAACGCCACCAGGCCGCCGAGGAGGGCCGCCCCGAGCAGCAGCGGGCTGTCCAGGGCGGCCGGCGGGATCGCCCCGATCGACAGGTCGCGGACGTACCCGCCGCCCAGCCCCGTGGCCGCGGCCAGGACGAGGACCCCGAACACGTCGAGGCCCTTGCGCACCCCGACGATGCCGCCGGTGATCGCGAACACGAGGGTCCCGAGCGCGTCGAGGAGTGCCTGGAGCAGCGGGCTGGTGACGACCACAGTGCGCGAACGCTAGCCGGTCGGCCCCGAGGAATCCCGGTGCCGCCCGGCATGGCGGCTTGGTCCGCGGTCACCCGCGGGTGAGGATGACACCCGACTGGCGGACCCGGGAGGTCGAGGATGCGCAAGCTGCGACTCGTCGCCGTCGACGAGGACGGCACCCACCTCGTCCTCGCCGGCGGGGACGGTGAGGACGACCTGCGACTCCCCATCGACGAGCGGCTGCACGCAGCCCTCCGAGGGGACCGGGCGAGGCTGGGCCAGCTGGAGATCACCTTGGAGAGCCAGCTGCGGCCCCGCGACATCCAGGCCAGGGTTCGCGGTGGCGAGAGCGTCGAGTCCGTCGCGCAGGCCGCCGGCGTCTCCCTCGACCGGATCATGCGGTTCGCCGGCCCCGTCCTCGACGAGCGCCAGCACGTCGCGGCCCGGGCCCGGAGGGCGGCACTGCGTCGCCCCGGAGCGGACGGCCCGGCGCCCCTGCTCGAGGACAGCGTCCTGCGGCGGGTCGCCGACCAGGGCCACGACCCGGACGACGTCGTGTGGGACGCATGGCGGCGCGGTGACGGCCGGTGGGCGGTGACGGCGGGCTGGCGGGCCGGCAGCAAGTCCCGCTCCGCCCGGTTCGTCTTCGACGCGGCGGGGCGCTCGGTGCACCCCGACGACGACGAGGCCAGGTGGGTCGCCGGGGAGAAGCCGCCGGCGCCGCCGCGAGCGGTGCCCTCGCGCCCGGGCCGGCTCCAGGTCGTCCCGGGTGCGGACCCGGACCCGGTGTCCACGGCGCTGGCCTTCGGGGCCGACCTCGCCGCGGACGACCATGCCGCGGATGACGACGCGGACGACGCGATCGAGCAGGAGGGTGCCGGGCAGGACCCGGCAGGAGACGACCTCGAGGCTCACAGCGGCCCAGTCGAGGACGACGACCCGACCGGACCCGTCCCACTGGCGCCGCCGGCGCGGCCGGTCGACGAGCCGCGGCTGCGCCTCTCCGACATCGCCCGCAACGTCGAGGACGACGAGCGGGCCGACCTGGACGAGCCCGGCCACGACCTGGGCGACGACAGCGACCCGGGCGACGACCCGCACCGAGGCCAGGCCGCGGCCGCCGCGGGACGCGGCCGACGGCCCAGCGTCCCCAGCTGGGACGAGATCATGTTCGGCCGCCGCCGCAAGGGCGACTGACCGCCGACTCCGCGCGGACTCGGGAAAGCTCGCGCGAGTCCGACGTATCACCGCCGGACCTCGCTGCTCCTCCCTGTGGACGCACCCGCGTCCCGTGGCCCCCTCGGAGGCCGCGCCGCAGGTCGAGGCAGGGGGTGCCCGGTGACGCAGGTCCCGCACCACGTCGCCGACCCGACCTGGACGGGCGCGGTGTCCGAGGCGGGCAGCGAGCGGTCCCGGAGACGGGCCCGCATCGTCACGGTCCACGCCGTCAGGGCTCGGCGCGCGGGGCGGCGACGTCTCGTGCGCCCGCTGTGACCGGGGGGTGGGACCGGGCCCATGAGGTGGTGGAGCGCCGGGGGGACGCGGGGGCGGCGCTCCGCCACGGGGCACCAGGGGGGCGGCCGGCAGATCGGGACATGGCAGACCGGGACACGGCAGGAGAGGAGGTGGACAGCATGAGCAGGACGACGACCGACCCGGTGGGTGCGCGGCGGATGCCGCCGGGCGCCGACCGGAGCGGTATCGTCCCGGCACGGCGTGCGGGGGCTGACGACGCCACCGGTGTGTGGGGACGGAGGGGCGCGTGGGCGAGCGCACGACGGCCGAGCTCGTGCGTGACGCCGCCTCCGGCGACCAGTCGGCGTGGGACGAGCTGGTCGAGCGGTACTCCGGTCTGGTGTGGGCGGTGGCCCGCGGACACCGGATGGGCCACGCCGACGCCTCCGACGTCTTCCAGACCACCTGGCTGCGCCTGGTCGAGCACCTCGACCGGCTGCGCGAGCCGGAGCACCTCGGCGGGTGGCTGTCCTCCACCGCGCGGCGGGAGTGCCTGCGCGTCCTGCGGCTGCGCGGCCGGGAGCTCCCGGACGAGGACGTCGCCTTCGGGCGCGACACCGGGCCCCGGGACGACCCTCCGGTGCCCGGACCGGAGGCCGCCCTCCTCGCCCGGGAGGAACGGGCCGCCGTCGTCGCCGCGTTCGGTCACCTCCCCGACCGGTGCCAGGTCCTGCTGCGCATGCTGGCGGCCGACCCCGCACCCAGCTACACCGAGGTCTCGACGACCCTGGACATGCCGGTGGGATCCATCGGCCCGACCCGCGGCCGGTGCCTCGAGCACCTCCGCCGACTGCTCGAGAGGCAGCACGGCGCGCCCGTGGGGCCCGACTGAAGGAGGCCGACGTGGCTGACCGTGAGCTGAGCACCGAGGAGCGCCGGCTGCTGGACGCGCTGCGGGCCGGCCTCGCGGAGGCGGATCCGGTCCCCGAGGTGCTGGTCGAGGCCGCCAAGGCCTCCTTCACGTGGCGCACCGTGGACGCCGAGCTCGCGGAGCTGGTGGCCGACACGGCACTCGAGGCGAGGGCGGTACGAGGGCAGGGCGGCCCCCGCCTGCTCACCTTCGCCGCCGGTCCGACCACGCTGGTGGTCGAGGTCGACGCCTCCGGCGCCGGGCGGCGGCTGCTCGGCCAGATCGTGCGGCCGCGCCGCGCCGAGGTCGAGGTCCGGCACGCGGGCGGCACGGTCAGCGTGGCCGCCGATGACCTCGGTCGCTTCCGGGTCGACACGGTGCCTGCGGGTCCGCTGAGCCTGTCCTGCCGCTTCCCCGAGGCCGGGGAGCAGCCGGTCGTCACCAGCTGGGTGACGGTCTAGACGCCTGGACCGGCCTCGAACGGCAGAGCCGCCGGCGTCGTCGACCGCGTCCGCGCCGAGGCCGCGGTCATCCGGCGGCGGTGGTGGCGCCGGCAGAGCACCTCGTAGCCCACCGATCCGGTGGGCTCGCCGTCGGTGTCGCCGACCACGACCTGCTCTCCCTCGACCACCATGACGCCGCCGACCGTCCGGGCGTTGTGGGTGGCCCGCTCACCGCACCAGCACAGCGCCTCCACCTGCAGCGTCTGCACGCGGTCCGCGAGCTCCACCAAGCGGGCGGCTCCCGGGAACAGGCGTGTGCGGAAGTCGGTCAGGATGCCGAAGGCGAAGACGTCCCGGTCGAGCTCGTCGGCCACCCGCGCCAGGTCCTCGACCTGGCGCTCGGTGTAGAACTGCGCCTCGTCGCAGATCAGGTAGTCCAGCTGGGCTCCCCCGGTCAGCCGGTCCACGACCAGGGCCCAGAGGTCGACGTCGGGCCGCACCTCGAGCGCGGGGACCTCCAGGCCGAGCCGGCTGGACAGCCGCGACTCACCGGCCCGGTCGTGCGAGGACAGGATCAGGCCGGCCCGGCCGCGCTGCCGGTGGTTGTGGTCCATCTGCAGGGCCAGCGTCGACTTGCCGCAGTCCATCGTCCCGGTGAAGAACACGAGCTCGGCCACGAATCACGCCTCGGCGACGAGCAGGGGTATGACCATCTCGTCCTCGCTGAGCGACCCGTGCAGCCCCAGCAGCGTGGCCTCGGCCGGGAAGACGCTGCGCAGCTCGACGGCGAGATCCGCCCCGCAGGCGACGACGACGTCACCGATCCGCGGCGCCACCCGGGCCTCGACGGCGCCGAACCAGCCGGCGGCGATCGCGGCCTCCCGGGTGAGGACGGCGGCGCGCGTGCCCAGCGACTCCTGCCACGCCGCGAGGACGTCGTCGCCGGCTCCGTCCCGCGCGTACACGTGGCGCAGCCGCGCCTCCCCGCCGACCAGGGCGACACCCTCGCGGAGGGCGGGCACGTCGTCGACGTCCAGCCGCCCCTCGAAGGGCACGTCGAGCATCCCGTGGTCGCCGGTCACCACCAGCACGCAGCCGCGGGGCAGGGCCTCGTACAGCTCCTCGGCGAAGCGGTCGACCATGGCGAGCTGGTGGCGCCACGCGGCCGACCCGCAGCCGAGGCGGTGCCCGGTGAGGTCGAGGTCTCCCTCGTAGACGTACACCAGGGCCGGGGTGCCCGCAGGCGAGACCGCGGCCGAGGCGGCCGACGCGACGCGCTCCCCCAGGGTGTCCGCGCCCACGAACGTGCCCCCGCGCAGGCCGGCGCGGGTGAGCCCGGAGGTGCGGAAGCGGCGCTGGCTGACCGCCGTCACGGCGACGCCGGCCTGCGCCGCGCGCTCGAGGACGGTCGGGTGGGGCTGGTACTCGAGCGGGTCGACCGGCTGGTCCCAGCGGAGCGCGTTGAGCAGCAGGTCGGTGCCCGGGACGCGGGAGGTGTAGCCGACCAGCCCGTGCCGGCCGGGCGGCAGCCCGGTGCCGATGCTGACGAGGCTGGCCGCCGTCGTGGACGGGACCCCGGAGGTGAGCCGGCGGTCGGGCAAGGACGTGAGGAAGGGCGCCTCCGCCGGATGCGATCGCAGCAGCGTACCGCCGAGCCCGTCGACGACCAGCAGGCACAGCGACCGGCACTGCGGCAGGCCGAGGACGTCCTGCTCGCCCGCCACGCCCAGGGCCCCGAGCGCGGACGGGAGCAGGTCGGCCAGCGACGCCTCGCCGTACCGCGGCAACACCTGGTCCGTGCGCAGCACCCCGGAGGACGGGGTCACCGCGACCGGGCCGTGGCGGCCGACAACGCCCGGGCGAAGCCCAGCAGGGCGTCGACCCGGGCCCGGCCCTCCGCGGCCTCGCTGACGCGGAGCGAGAAGTCGTCGGCCGTGACCGTGCCCGTGTAGCCGTGGTCGGCCTCGCACTGCGGGTCGCCGCACGTGGCGGGCTCGATGTCCACCCGGCTGATCGCCCCCCACCCGACGGTCACGACGACCTCCCGGACTGCCCCACCGGCCTCGTACGTGGCCGGCGAGCTCACCGTGCGGCTCACCACGACCGACCCGATCCGGTCGAGCGGGACCGCCTCGGTCGACGTCGACGCGTACGGGAGCGCGTGGTCCTCGTCGGCGGGGTACTCGTCGGTGTGCCCGACCACGAGCCGGGTGGGCGTCAGCACGAGGACGCTCACGTGTCGACGCAGCTCGTCGCCGTCGAAGTGCGGCTCGTGGTGGACCACGTACGCCGTCACCGGCTCGCCTGCCAGCGCCGTCTCCAGCGTGTCGGCGACCAGGTCGGGGTAGTAGCCGGCCCGCTGGATCTCCAGGCGGAGCATGCTGCGGGGACTGATGTCGGGCATGCGCGCATCCTTCCACCCGCGGTGCGGGCGGCTCAGCCGAGTCGGCGCGTGTACCAGTCCGAGCGCTGCGGGGGCGGGGCCACGTGGGCGACGGCGTTGACGACCGACAGGCTCCGCGGCCCGACCAGGACCGGGTCGAGCTCCAGGTGGGACACCTCCGGCAGGTCGTCGATGAGCCGCGAGACCCGGTGCAGCACATCCTCGAGCGCCGCCACGTCGGCGACCTCACCGCCCCGGTAGCCGCTGAGGAGCGGCGCGGCCTTGATCTCGGCCACCATCCCGGCCGCGTCCCGGTCGGTCAGCGGCGGGATCCGGTAGGAGCGGTCCCCCATGAGCTCGGTGGTGACGCCGGAGACCCCGAAGGAGATGATCGGGCCGAACAGGTCGTCCTCGCGGGCGAACACCACGACCGGGACACCGCCGGGCGCCATCTTCTGCACCACGAAGCCGGCCTCGGCCGGGTCGGCCAGCGTGTGGCGCATCGTGTCCCACGCGTCGCGCATCTCGGCCTCGGTGTCGATGTTGCGCCAGACGTCGGCCAGGTCGGGTCGGTGCCGCAGGTGCGGAGCGGTCGCCTTGAGGACGACGTCCCAGCCCAGCCGCTCCCCGGCGGCGACGGCCGCGTCCACGTCGGGTGCCGGCACCATCTCGAGCAGGCGGATGCCGTAGCACGCGAGCAGTTCGCGCAGCGCCGCCCCTTCGAGGGCGCCGCCGTCCGGCTCGGCGAGCAGGGCCTCCCGGACGACCCGCCGGGCCGCGCCGAGGTCGCAGCCCGCCACCTCCGGGACGCGGCCGGCGGGGACGTCGCGCCACCGGGCGTACGCGGTGACGTGGGCCAGCGCGCGGGCGGCCTCCTCCGGCGAGGGGTAGGACGGGACCGACCCCCGCTGCGGCACGCCGCGCTCGTCCAGCCGGCGGAGCGACCCGGGGACGCCACCGCTGCCGAGGAACGTGGTGACGACCGGTTTGCGCGACCGGCCCGCGACGGCGGCGAGCACCCGGGCGACCTCGTCACCGCCGGTGGACCTGATGGTGGGCGCGAAGACCACGAGCACCGAGTCCACGACCGGGTCCTCCATCAGCGCGGCCAGCGCCCGCTCGAACTCCGCTCCGCCGGCCCGGGGGCCCAGGTCCTGTGCCTCGCCGACGATCTCGAGCCCCGCCGTCTCGGCCGCGTCGGCGGCGAGCAGGCCCAGGGCGTCGGAGTTGCCGACCACGGCCACCCGCGGGCCGCCCGGCAGCGGCTGGAAGGCGAGGACCTGGGCCACGTCGAACATCTCCGCCAGGGTGCCGACTCGGATGACCCCGGCCTGGCGGAACATGGCCTCGTGCGCGGCCGCGGGAGCCGTGGAGACCCGGACGGCGTGCCCCAGCGGGACGCCCTGCGTGGAGAGCCCCGTCCGCACCGCGACGACCGGCTTGGACCGGGCGACCCGCCGGGCGAGCCGGGCGAACTTGCGCGGGTTGCCGATGGACTCGAGGTAGAGCAGCACCACCTCGGTCGCGGGGTCCTCCTCCCAATACTGCAGCAGGTCGTTGCCGGACACGTCCGCGCGGTTGCCGGCGGAGACGAAGGTGGACAGCCCGAGCCCGCGCCCTGCCATCTGCGCGAGCAGGGCCGAGCCCAGGGCCCCCGACTGGGAGAAGAAGCCCACCCGCCCCGGCGGCGGGACCTCGGCGGCGAGCGACGCGTTGAGTGCGATCTCGGCGTCGGTGTTGACGATACCGAGGCAGTTCGGGCCGACGACCCGCATGCCGTTGGCGCGGGCCAGCCGGACGAGGGCGCGCTGCCGCGCCCGGCCCTCCTCGCCGGTCTCCGCGAAGCCGGCGGACACGACGACCAGGCCCTTGACGCCCTTGCGCGCGCAGTCGAGCACGACGTCGGCGACGGCGTCCGCCGGCACGGCGACCACCGCGAGGTCGATGTCCGCCGGGATCTCACCCACCGAGGCGAACGCTGGGACACCCGCCACCGCGGGCGCCGCGGGGTTGACGGCGTAGACCGGCCCGGTGAAGCCTCCCAGCACGAGGTTGCGGACCAGCGCCTGACCGACGGTGTCGCGGGTCCGGCTGGCGCCGACCACGGCCACCGACCGCGGCGTGAGCAGCCGCTGGATGGAGCGTGCCTCCGCCCGATGCTCGCGGGCCGCGCTGACCTCGAGGCTGTGCTCGGTCGGCCGGATCTCGAACTGGAGGTGGATCACCCCGTCCTCGATGGTGTTGTCCACCGTGTAGCCGGCGTCCCGGAAGACGGTGATCATCCGGCGGTTGCGCGGGAGCACGTCGGCCACGAAGCGGCGGATGCCGCGCTCGCGTGCCGCCTGTGCGAGGTGCTCCAGCAGCACGCTGCCGACGCCCCGGCCCTGGTGGGCGTCCTCCACGAGGAAGGCGACCTCCGCCTCCCGGTCGTCGACCTTGTCGTACCGGCCGACCGCGATCATCTCGTCACCCACGAGCAGGATGAACGCCACCCGCTCGTCGTGGTCGACGTGTGTGTAGTTCCGCACGTCGGTCTCGGACAGGGTCGGGTACGGCGCGAAGAAGCGGTAGTACTTCGACTCGTCGCTCACCCGGGCGTAGAACGCGACGAGCCGCGCGGAGTCGTCCGGGCTGATCGGGCGCAGGTGCGCGGTCGCGCCGTCGGACAGCACGACGTCCGCCTCCCAGTGCGCGGGGTACTCCGGCCGCTGTCCCTGCGGGGTCGTCCCGGGCGCCGTCACGACGCGAAGGGTAGCGCCGCCGAAGATCCATCTCGGCGACCCTCTTGACGGTTCCCACAGACTCGGGCACACTCGGGGCCAATCAAAGATGGATCGGAGGTGAGAACCGGCATGTACGGCGCAGAACGTCAGCAGGCGATCCTCACCACCGCACGGTCGGAGGGGCGCGTCGAGGTGACCTCCCTGGCGACCCTGCTCGGGGTCACGCCCGAGACGGTCCGGCGTGACCTCTCGGCGCTCGAGCGTCAGGGACTCCTCCGTCGGGTCCACGGCGGGGCCATCCCGGTGGAACGGCTCGACTTCGAGCCGGGACTGGCCCAGCGCGATGTCACCCATGCCGCGGAGAAGGACCGCATCGCCAAGGCGGCCCTGGACCTGGTGCCCGACCGCGGCAGCGTGCTCCTCGACGCCGGGACGACCACGGCGCGGCTGGCCCGGTTGCTCGGCGATCGGGAGCTCGACGTCGTCACCAACGCCGTCCCGCTCGCGAGCCTGCTGGCCACGGCTCCCGGGATCACCGTGCACCTGCTCGGCGGGCGGGTCCGCGGCACCACGCTCGCCACCGTCGACTCCTGGGCGCTGCAGTCGCTCGCCGACGTCCACGTCGACGTGAGCTTCCTCGGCGCGAACGGCTTCTCGGTCGATCGCGGGCTGACGACCCCGGACCGGGCCGAGGCTGCGGTCAAGCGGGCGATGCTGCACGCGGGCCGGCAGCGTGTCGTCCTGGCCGACGCCGGCAAGCACGGCGCCGACCAGTTCGCCCGCTTCGCGGGACTCGCCGAGATCGACGTCCTCGTCACCGACGCGCGGCTGGCCGCCGGCGACGTCCGGGCCCTCGAGGCGGCCGGTCCCGAGGTGGTCCTCGCATGATCGTCACCGTCACGCCGAACCCGAGCCTGGACCGCACGATCGAGATCGACCGGCTGGAACGAGGCGCCGTCATCCGGGCCCGGGCGGTCCGGGTGGACCCCGGCGGCAAGGGGGTCAACGTCTCGCGCGCCCTCGCCCAGCACGGCCGGCCGACCGTGGCCGTGCTGCCCTCCGGAGGGGCCGAGGGGGCTCAGCTGGCCGCCCTGCTCGCTCCTCAGCTCGTGCCCACGGTGTCGGTGCCGGTCGCCGGCGCCACCCGGAGCAACGTGACGCTGGTCGAGCCCGACGGAACCACAACCAAGATCAACGAGCCCGGGGCAGCGCTCACCCCGCCCGAGGTGTCCGCGCTCGAGCAGCGGGTCGTGGAGCTCGCGGCCCGCGCGAGCTGGGTGGTCGGCTGCGGCAGCCTGCCGCGGGGCGTCGACGCCGACTTCTACGCCCAGCTCGTGGAGCGGGCCCACGGTGCGGGTGCGCGGACCGCTGTCGACACCAGCGGCGCCGCACTCGCCGCCGTGGTCGCGTCCGCTCCCGACCTGCTCAAGCCCAACCACGAGGAGCTCGCCGAGCTCGTGGGGCGCGACCTCCTCACCGTGGGGGACGCGGCCCGGGCCGCGGCGGATCTCGTCGCCGGGGGCGTGGGTGCGGTCCTCGTGAGCCTCGGTGCCGCGGGTGCGCTGCTGGTCGACGCCGACGGCACGCTGCACGCCCGCGGCCCGGCTGTCACCGTCCGCAGCACCGTCGGGGCCGGTGACTCGACCCTGGCGGGCTTCCTCGCGGCCGGCGGCGCCGGTGCGCTCGCCCTCCGCGCCGCCGTGGCCTTCGGGACCGCGGCGGTCACCCTGCCCGGCAGCGCCCTGCCCGGCCCCGACGACCTGCGCACCGACCTCGTCCACCTCGACCAGTCCCCCGACCTGTCCCGACCACTGACCGGAGACGCCGCATGAGCGACCAGAGCCTCATCACCGCAGACCTCGTCGACCTCGACCTCGCCGCCACCGACCGCAACGCCGCCACCCGCAGCCTGGCCGAGCGGCTGGCCGCGGCCGGCCGGGTCACCGACCTCGAGGGCTTCCTCGCCGACGTCGCGGCCCGGGAGGCGCAGATGCCGACCGGGATCGAGGGCGGCATCGGCATCCCGCACTGCCGCTCGGCCCACGTCACCGCGCCCACCCTCGGCTTCGGCCGGGCCGCGCACGGCATCGACTGGGGCGCGGCCGACGGTCCGGCGACCCTCGTGTTCCTCATCGCCGCGCCGGAGGGCGGCGGCAGCGAGCACATGAAGATCCTCGCCGCCCTCGCCCGCCGGCTGATCCGGCAGGAGTTCAAGGACCACTTGCACCAGGCCACCGACCCCGCCGAGGTGGCCGACTACATCAGCCAGGAGGTGACCCCGCAGTGAAGATCGTCGCCGTGACGTCGTGCCCGACGGGCATCGCGCACACCTACATGGCCGCCGAGTCGCTCGAGCAGTCCGCCCGGGCCGCCGGCCACGAGATCCAGGTCGAGACGCAGGGCTCGGCCGGCTCCGACCCGCTCGACCCGGCCGTCATCGCCGAGGCCGACGCCGTGATCTTCGCGGCGGACGTGGAGGTCCGGGACCGGGACCGGTTCGCGGGCAAGCCGCTCGTCCAGACCGGGGTCAAGGCCGCCATCAACGACGGTCCGGGCCTGATCTCCCAGGCCGAGGCCGCCGTGGCCGCCGGGCCGCCCGCGGGCTCGGTGTCGCCGAGTGCCGCCGCGGCCGGGGCCGGGGGCGGCATGGGCACCAAGGTGACGTCCGACGCGGGCTTCGGCACCCGGCTCCGGCAGTGGCTGATGACCGGCGTCTCCTACATCATCCCGTTCGTCGCGGCCGGCGGTCTGCTGATCGCACTCGCCTTCGCCCTCGGCGGCTACGAGGTCACGGACTACGTTCCCGAGGGCCAGACGATCATCGACGTCTTCGAGTGGAACAGCATCGACTCGTGGGCGGCGCTGATGCTGGCGATCGGCGGCACCGCGTTCGGCTTCCTCGTCCCGGTGCTCGCGGGCTTCATCGCGTACGCGATGGCCGACCGCCCGGCGCTGGTGCCCGGCTTCGTCGGTGGCGCCATCGCCGTCGAGGTCGGCGCGGGCTTCCTCGGCGGGCTGGCCGCCGGTCTGCTCGCCGGCGCCGTGGTGATGCTGATCAAGCGCTGGAACGTGCCCAAGGCCCTGCGCGGCGTCATGCCGGTCGTGGTGATCCCGCTGATCTCCACCTTGGTGGTCGGCGTGATCATGTTCGTCGTGCTCGGCGCGCCGATCGCCGCGCTCACCGACGGTCTCACCGAGTGGCTCAACGGCCTGTCCGGCGCCAACGCGGTGCTGCTCGGGGTCCTGCTCGGCCTGATGATGGCCTTCGACATGGGTGGCCCGGTCAACAAGGTGGCGTACGCCTTCGCCGTCGCCGGGCTCTCCACCGGCACCGAGGCCTCTCTGGAGATCATGGCCGCCGTCATGGCTGCGGGGATGGTGCCGCCGTTGGCCCTCGCGCTGGCCTCGACCGTGCGCAAGCGGCTGTTCACCGAGCCGGAGCAGGAGAGCGGGCGGGCCGCCTGGCTCCTCGGGGCGTCGTTCATCACCGAGGGGGCAATCCCGTTCGCCGCAGGCGACCCGCTGCGGGTGATCCCCTCGATCATGACCGGTTCGGCCGTCGCCGGCGGGCTCTCCATGCTCTTCGGCTGCACCCTGCGCGCCCCGCACGGCGGGATCTTCGTGGTGCCGCTGATCGGCAACCCGTTCCTCTACCTGCTGGCCATCCTGGCCGGGACCGTCGTGGCCTGCGCCATGGTGATCGCGCTCAAGAGCACCAAGCGGGCCCTCAAGGAGGAGGAGGTGCTGCAGGCGCAGGTCGGCGCCCCGGTGTGACGGTCACGTCCTGACCGCGTCGGACCTCTCGTCCCGGGCCCGGCTCCCCACCTCGGGGGGCCGGGCCCGTGGCGCCTCCGCCGAACCGTCGGCACGGTGCCCGACAATGGCGGGGCCCGAAACCGCCGACCGACGAGACGCCCACCCACGAGGAGCCCGCGCCCGATGGCCCGTCGCACGACCAGGACGCCACCCCCCGACGACCTCGAGGAGAGGATCGTCGACGTCGACGTCTCCGCCGAGATGCGGGGCAGCTTCCTCGAGTACGCGTACTCCGTCATCTACTCCCGCGCGATCCCCGACGCCCGCGACGGCCTCAAGCCGGTGCAGCGCCGCACGCTCTTCACGATGGACGACATGAGCCTGCGGCACGACCGCGGGCACGTCAAGAGCGCCAGGGTCGTCGGCGACGTCATGGGCCGCCTGCACCCGCACGGCGACGGCGCCATCTACGACGCCCTCGTGCGGATGGTGCAGCCATGGGTGATGCGCGTGCCCATGGTCGACGGCCACGGCAACTTCGGCTCTCCGGACGACCCGGCGGCCGCCATGCGGTACAGCGAGTGCCGGATGACGCCGGCAGCGACGTCGATGACCGAGTCCATCGACGAGGACACCGTCGACTTCCGGCCCAACTACGACAGCCGCGAGCTGGAGCCGGTCGTGCTGCCGTCGGCCCTGCCCAACCTGCTGGTCAACGGCGCCTCCGGCATCGCGGTGGGCATGGCGACCAACATG
>DATHTV010000117.1:0-10680 GCA_035462845.1 Jiangellales bacterium | reverse complement strand
ACTCGGTGATCTACTCGCGGGCGCTGCCGGATGCCCGGGACGGCCTGAAGCCCGTGCAGCGGCGCATCCTGTACATGATGAGCGAGATGGGCCTCCGCCCGGACCGCGGCCACGTCAAGTGCGCCCGGGTCGTCGGCGAGGTGATGGGCCGCCTGCACCCGCACGGCGACACGGCGATCTACGACGCCCTCGTCCGGCTCGCCCAGCCCTGGGCGATGCGGGTGCCCCTCGTCGACGGGCACGGGAACTTCGGCTCGCTCGACGACGGCCCGGCCGCCTACCGCTACACCGAGTGCCGGCTGGACCCGGCCGCGCTGCTGCTCACGGGCTCGCTCGACGAGGACGTCGTCGACATGGTGCCCAACTACGACGGTCGTGAGGTGCAGCCCGAGGTGCTGCCCTCGGCCTTCCCCAACCTGCTGGTCAACGGCGCCTCGGGAATCGCCGTCGGCATGGCCACCAACATGCCGCCCCACAACCTCGGGGAGGTCGTCGAGGCGTCCCGGCACCTGCTCGCGAACCCCGACGCCACGCTCGACGACCTGATGCGCTTCGTCCCCGGCCCGGACCTCCCCACCGGCGGCAAGATCGTCGGGCTGGACGGTGTCCGCGAGGCGTACGAGACGGGGCGCGGGTCCTTCCGCACCCGGGCCACCGCCCGGGTCGAGAGCATCACGCCCCGCCGGCGGGGCATCGTGATCACCGAGCTCCCGTACAACGTCGGCCCGGAGCGGGTCAGGGAGCGGATCGCCGACCTGGTGCGCAGCAAGAAGCTGCAGGGGGTCACCGATGTCGAGGACTACAGCGACCGCGGCACCGGGCTGCGCCTGGTGGTCGAGGTCAAGAGCGGCTTCGTGCCCGAAGCCGTGCTCGAGCAGCTCTACAAGCACACCCCGCTCGAGGACAGCTTCGCGATCAACAACGTCGCCCTGGTCGACGGCCAGCCGCAGACCCTCGGTCTCCGGGACATGCTGCGGGTCTTCCTCGACCACCGGCTCGAGGTCGTCCGGCGGCGCAGCGAGTACCGCCGGCGCCGGCGGGCCGAGCGGCTCCACCTCGTCGACGGCCTGCTCATCGCCTTGCTGGACATCGACGAGGTCATCCAGGTGATCCGCTCGAGCGACGACAGCGCGGCGGCCAAGGCACGGCTCATGCAGGTCTTCGACCTCTCCGAGGTCCAGGCGCAGTACATCCTCGACACCCCGCTGCGCCGGCTCACCCGGTTCGACCGCCTGGAGCTGGAGCAGGAGGGCGAGCGGCTGCGGAAAGAGATCGAGGCGCTCTCGGAGATCCTCGGGTCCCCGGAGCGGCTCCGGCAGGTCGTGTCCGACGAGCTCGCCGAGGTGTCGGCGGCGCACGCCACGCCGCGGCGGACCGTGCTGCTGGAGTCCGCCGGGGTGCCGGCCGTGGCTGCCGCGTCCGCACTCGAGGTCGGCGACGACCCCTGCCGGGTGCTGCTGAGCAGCACCGGGCTGCTCGCCCGGGCGGCCGGCACGGCTCCTCTCCCGGCGGGGGGGCGGCGGGCACGTCACGACGTCGTCGTGTCCCAGGTGGACACCACGACCCGCGGTCAGGTGGGCGCGGTGACGACCGCCGGACGGCTGCTCCGGCTCGACGTCCTCGACCTGCCTGCGCTGCCCCCGACGGCGCAGGCGCCGTCGCTGTCGGGTGGCGCGCCGCTCACCGAGTTCCTCGAGCTGGGGGCGGACGAGCGCGTGCTGTGCCTGACCAGCCTCGACCCGTCCTCCCCCGGGCTCGCCCTGGGCACCGAGCGCGGCGTGGTCAAGCGCGTGGTCGCCGACCACCCGGGCAACAAGGAGGCGGGGGAGGTCGTCCGCCTGGACGACGACGACCGGGTGGTCGGCGCGGTGGAGCTGAGCACCGGCGCGGAGGACCTCGTGTTCGTCACGACCGACGCCCAGCTGCTCCGCTTCGCCGCGTCCGCCGTCCGGCCGCAGGGCCGGGCCGGAGGCGGGGTTGCCGGGATCCGGCTCTCGGCCGGCGCCCGGGCGGTGTTCTTCGGTGCCGTCTCGCCTCAGCAGGACAACGTGGTCGTCACGGTCGCGGGGAGCTCGCAGGCGCTTCCCGGCACCCAGGCCGGGTCCGGCAAGACCACGCCGTACGAGGAGTACCCCGCCAAGGGCCGAGCCACCGGCGGGGTCCGCTGCCACCGCCTGCTCCGCGGTGAGGACACCCTCCTGCTTGCCTGGGCCGGCCCGGCGCCGGCGATGGCGGCCGCGGCCTCCGGCGTGCCGGTCGACCTGCCGCCGGCGGAGGGCCGCCGGGACGGCTCGGGGACCCGGCTCCTGCAGCCGGTCGCGGCGGTGGCCGGGCCGGCGTGACAGGCTGAGGTCCGTGCCACTCCCCCGCCGCGCGCCGGCCACCGCGTCGGTCCTCGCATCCGTGGCACTGGCGATGGCGGCCGGGCTGACCGCGTGCTCGGACGCCCCGGCGGCGGAGGAGTCGACGCCGGCCGACCGGCTGGCGGAGAGCAAGGCCGTGCTGGACGAGACGCCCTCGGTGACGGTGGAGCTGACCGGGGAGGACCTGCCCACGGCCGGCACCGTGCTGGTCTCGGGCAGCGGCGTGGCCGCCCACCCCGCGTCGTTCGAGGGTGAGCTGCGGATCTCGCAGGCGGGCCTGGCCGTGACGGTGCCGCTGGTGTCGATCGACGGCACGGTGTGGGCGCAGCTGCCGCTCACCCCCTCGTACACCGTCGTGGACCCTGGGTCGTTCGGGGTCGGGGACCCGGGGCAGCTGATCGACAGCCAGGACGGGGTGTCCGCCCTGCTGACCGCCGATCCCGACCCGGTGGACCTCGGCGACACCCGGCTGGGCGGGGACGTGCTCGAGGAGTACGAGGCGCAGCTGCCCGGCGAGCTCGTCGGCGCGCTGCTGACCATCGCCGACCCCTCGGCCACGGTGACGGCGCGCTTCGCCCTCGACCCCGCGACGGCCGAGCTGCGCCGCGCCGTGCTCACCGGACCCTTCTACGAGGGCGGCGCGGAGCAGACGTACACCCTGCTGCTCGACGGCTACGGCGCCGACGCCGACATCCGTGCTCCCACCGGCTGACGGCCCCGAGCCGGCCCGCGTCGCCGCCGCGGGGACGTCGGTCCTGGCACTGGCCACGGTCGCGGTCCTGGTCTCCTCGGCCGACACGTACGTCGTGGTGCTGGCCCTGCCCGAGATCATGGTCGGGGTCGGCCTCGACGTCACCGAGCTGCAGCGGGCCGCACCGGTCATCTCCGTCTTCCTGCTCGGGTTCGTGGCGATGCTCCCGTTGCTCGGACGGCTCGCCGACCTCGTCGGCCGGCCGCCCGTGCTGGTCGGCTCGCTCGTCGTCTTCGCGGCCGGCTCACTGGTCACGGCGGTCGCCGGTGACCTGGTGACCGTCGTGGTCGGCCGGTTCCTCCAGGGCGTCGGCAGTGGCGGCATCCTGCCCGTGACGCTGGCACTGGTTGCCGACCTCTACCCTGTCCGGAGGCGTGGCCTGCCGCTGGGCGTGGTGGGGGCCGTGCAGGAGCTCGGCACCGTGGTCGGCCCGCTCGTCGGCGCGGTCGTGCTGGCGGTCGCCGACTGGCGGGCGATCTTCTGGCTCAACCTGGGGCTCGGGCTGGTCGTCGCCACCGGGCTGGTGCTGCTCGGTCGCCGGGGGGGCCCGCGCACCAGCGCTGCCGGCCGCTCCACCGGCTCGTGGCGGCACGACCTGCTCGGTGCCGTCCTGCTCGCCGGAGCGGTCGCGACGGCGGTGCTCGGGCTCGTCCGCCCGGAGGCGCTCGACTCGAGCGTGCGGTGGGGCGTGCTGTGGGTGCCACTGCTGCCAGACCGTGCCGCGACCGCGCCCGTGACGCTTCTCGCCGCCGCCCTGCTCGCGGGCTGGGTGGCACGGGAGCTCACGGCGAGGCGCCCGGGGGTAGACCTCCGCCGCGTCCCGGCGCTGGCCCGAGCCGTGGACCTCCCGGGCGCCCTCCTCGCGGCGACGGCACTCGGTGGCGTCGTGCTCGCCTTCGCCACGGCGGACGCCACGGTGGAGCTCGTCTCGCCGCGCGCCCCGCTCTACCTCGGCGTCGCCGCACTGGCGGCGCTCGGCCTGGCGCTGCGGCAGCGACGCGCCGCCGACCCCGTCCTGCCGCTGGACCGGCTCCGCCATCCGGCCGCTTGGGGAGCGATGCTCGTCAGCCTGCTGATGGGCGCCGCGCTGATCGCCACGATGGTGCAGGTGCCGGTCTACGCCCGGACGGCGCTGACCGGTGAGACCCAGCTGGACGCCGCCCTGGAGCTGATGCGGTTCCTGGTCGGCATGCCGGTGGGGGCGCTGCTCGGCGGGTGGCTGGTGCGACACCGGTCGGGAGCGGCGCTGGCCGGGGCCGGCATGGGCCTGGCGGCTGCCGGGCTCCTGCACACCACCACGTGGGACCTCGGCACCATCGACGGCCGGACTGACGACCTCGTCCTCCTCGTCGCCGGCCTGGGCTTCGGCCTCGCGATCGCGCCGGTCAACGCGGCCCTGCTCGCCGCAACCCCGTCGTCGGTCCACGGCCGTGCGACTGCGCTGCTGGTCCTCGCCCGGACCATCGGCAAGCTGGTCGGCCTGTCGGCACTCACGGCGCTGGGCTTGCGCGCCTTCTACCGGGCCCAGGCCGACGTGCCCTCCCCGGGCCTGCTGTGCCCGACGACGCCGCTGGACTGCCCCCCGTACGCGGAGGCGCTCCAGCGCACCGTGCTGGCGCAGGTGCACGCCAGCCTCGCGGGCGCGGCCGCCTGCGCCGCGCTCGCCGCGGTGCTGGCGCTGCTGCTGCTGCGCGGGCGATCCGGCGAGGCGCACGACGCGCCCTCCACGCCGGGCTCGGCTAGCGTTCCGCCGTGACCGACTTCGACGACGTGCTCGCCGCCAATGCCCGGTACGCGGAGGACTTCGAGCTCGGCGGCCTCGACGCTGTCGCGCGGGCAGGCCTCGCGATCGTCACGTGCATGGACTCCCGCATCGACCCGCTGCACATGGTGGGACTCGGGCCGGGCGACGTGAAGATCCTTCGCAACGCCGGCGCCCGCGTGACCGACGACGTGCTCCGCACCCTGGTCCTGGCCACGCACCTGCTCGGCGTCGACCGGGTCATGGTGGTGCCGCACACCAACTGCAAGATGGCCAGCGCCACCCAGGAGCAGATCGTCGAGGTCATCCGCGACGCGTCGGGGGTCGACGCGCACAGCCTCGACTTCGGCGTGGTGCACGACCAGCGGGCCACCCTCCTCGCCGACGTCGAACGCATCAAGCACTGGCCCTTCCTGCCGCCCGGCGTCCAGGTCGGTGGCTTCGTGTACGACGTCCGTTCCGGCCGCCTCGAGCACGTGGTCTGAGCGGACCACCCGGTCGTAGTCAGAGGCCGCCGACCCCCGGTGCGGCACGTTCGACGTAGCGCCACGCCTCCCCGAGGAGGTAGTTGCCGTACTTCCACCGGCGCACCCCGTCCGCGACCTGCTCCGCCCGAGTCCGGACGTCGGCCTCGTCGGTGCTGTCCGCCATCGCAGCCGCGGACTCGAACGCCGCAGCGGCCGCGTCCATCTCCTCGCAGGCATAGGCGGCCCGAGGTCCTACCTCCGCCGCCAGTCGGGGGGTCGGTGGGCCGGCCTGCCCGAGCTCCGCCGTGCACAGGGCGGCGTCGGCGGACCAGGCCCGCAAGGTCGCCGCGTCGATCGCCGCCGCGTCGAAGTAGAGCGGCTCCACCCACCCGAGCAGCAGGCCGCGGAGCGCCCGCAGCCACTCCCGCTCGGCGTCCGTCAGCGGGTCGCCGAGGACGGAGATGTGAGCCCCTGCCTCGTCGAAGAACTCGAGGACCGGCTGACCGTCGAGGACGTCGACGACACGGACGTCGGCCTGTAACCACACGCCGTCGCCGACCGGCGCGAGGCACTCGACGGACGCACCGGTGATACGTGACCCGGCTGCGGCGTCGCTGGGCGTCAGGCGTCAGGCGTCAGGCGTCGATGCGGCCGCGGTCGAGGTCGGCGGCGCCAGCGACGATGAACTCCTTGCGTGGCGCGACGTCGTTGCCCATGAGCATCTCGAAGACGGCCTCGGCCGCGTGGGCGTCGGTGGCGGTGATGCGCCGGAGCGTGCGGTGGCGCGGGTCCATCGTGGTCTCGGCGAGCTGCTCGGCGTCCATCTCGCCTAGGCCCTTGTAGCGCTGCACGGGGTCGCGCCAGCGCAGGTTGCGGCGCTCCAGGTCACGGAGCACCCGGGCGAGCTCGGCGTCGGTGTACGCGTAGATGTAGCGCTCCTGGCCCTTGCGGGGGTTGGTGAGCTCCACCCGGTGCAGCGGCGGCATGGCGGCGAAGACGCGGCCCGCCTCGACCAGCGGGCGCATGTACCGGAAGAAGAGGGTGATGAGCAGCGTACGGATGTGCGCGCCGTCGACGTCGGCGTCGGTCATCAGGATGACCTTGCCGTAGCGGGCCTGCGTGAGGTCGAACGTCCGGCCGGATCCGGCCCCGACCACCTGGATGATCGAGGCGCACTCGGAGTTGCGCAGCATGTCCGCGACCGAGGCCTTCTGGACGTTGAGGATCTTGCCGCGGATCGGCAGCAGCGCCTGGTACAGCGAGTCGCGCGCCGACTTCGCCGTCCCGAGGGCGGAGTCGCCCTCGACGATGAACAGCTCGGAGCGATCGAGGCCGTCCGAGCGGCAGTCGACCAGCTTGGTGGGCAGCGCGCTGGTCTCCAGTGCGTTCTTGCGGCGGACGGTCTCCTTGTGCAGCCGGGCGGCGACGCGGGCCTTGGCGGCCGCCACGACCTTCTCGAGGATGGCCGCGGCCTGCGCCTTGTCGTCGCGCCTGGACGAGGTCAGCCGCTGCTTGAGCTCGGACTCCACGACCCCGGACACGATGGCGCGCACCGCGCTGGTGCCCAGCACCTCCTTGGTCTGTCCCTCGAACTGGGGCTCGGCGAGCCGCACCGTGACGACGGCGGTCAGGCCCTCCAGCACGTCGTCCTTGTCGATCTTGTCGTCGCCGGCCTTGAGCCGCCGCGAGTTGGCCTTGACCTGGTCGCGGAGGACCTTGAGGAGCCCCTGCTCGAAGCCGGCGAGGTGGGTCCCGCCCTTCGGCGTGGCGATGACGTTGACGAAGCTGCGGACCTCGGTCTCGTAGCCGATGCCCCACCGCAGGGCGACATCGACCTCGCAGTCGCGCTCCACCTCCCGCGACACCATGTGGCCCCGGTCGTCGAGGACGGGCACGGTCTCGGAGAACCGCCGGGAGCCACGCAGCCGGAGGACGCCGGTGACCGCCGCGTCGGCGGCGAGGAACGAGACGAACTCGGTGATGCCGCCGTCGTGACGGAAGGACTCGGTCACGACCTCGTCCCCGCGCTCGTCGCGGATCACCAGCTCGAGGCCGGGGACCAGGAAGGACGTCTGGCGGGCGCGGGTCACGAGCTCGTCGTAGGAGAACGCCGAGTCGCGGAGGAAGATCTGCCGGTCCGCCCAGTAGCGGACCCGCGTGCCGGTGACGCCCTTGCGGACCCGGCCGGCCAGCCGGAGCTCGGACCGCTCGACGAACGGCGCGAACGGCGCGTCGGGCGAGCGACCACCCGAGTCGTCGAAGACCCCCGGTTCGCCTCGCCGGAAGCTCATCGCGTGGACCTTGCCGCCGCGGTCGACCTCGACGTCCAGCCGCGCGGACAGGGCGTTGACGACCGAGGCGCCCACGCCGTGCAGCCCGCCGGAGGCGGCGTACGAGCCGCCGCCGAACTTTCCGCCGGCGTGCAGCTTGGTGAACACCACCTCGACGCCGGGCAAACCCGTCCGCGGTTCCGCGTCGACCGGGATGCCGCGCCCGTCGTCACGGACCTCGACCGACCCGTCGGCGTGGAGGATGACGTCGATCCGGGTGCAGTGGCCGTCCAGCGCCTCGTCGACTGCGTTGTCGATGATCTCCCAGAGGCAATGCATAAGTCCGCGCGAGTCGGTGGACCCGACGTACATCCCTGGGCGCTTGCGCACCGCCTCCAGGCCCTCGAGGACCGACAGGTGACGGGCGGTGTAGTCGCGGGGCGTGCGGACCGGACGCTCCAGCGGCTCGGCGGACACGGGCGATGGGCTCCTCGGTCTCGGCACCTCGGACGTGACCCGGCCAGCGTAGCCGCGCGCCCCGACAGGGCAGTCCCGCAACGCCGGGACCTTGGGCCGCCATCGGACTACGCCGTGAGCGAAGCGTCACACCATGGCGCAGCGGGAAGCAGAACGGCCTGTCAGGATGTTGAGCAGGTGCACGACCCCCAAGCCCCGAGAGGAGCCTCGTGACCACCGCAGTCGCCAGTCCGCTCACGGCCTCCGACCGCTGTGACCGGTGCGGTGCCCAGGCCTACATCAGGGTGCGCATCGCCAACGGCGGTGAGCTCCTGTTCTGCGGCCACCACGGCCGCCGCCACGAGGACAAGCTTCGCGAACAGGCCGCCGAGTGGCACGACGAGACGCACCGTCTCGCCGCCGACGCCATGCCGACCCACGCCATGACCGACTGACACCTCTGTCGTACCTCTGATGTCCACGGGCCCCGGCCGACCGGCCGGGGCCCGTGCCGTCTGCGCGCGGTCCGGTGCCACCTGGCACGATGCCGCCGTGGACACCACGGCGACGGTGCTGGTCGGGATCGCGATCGCGGTCGGGCTGGTCGGCATCGTCGTCCCGGTCCTGCCGGGCCTCCTGCTCGTCTGGGGGGCCATCGCTGTGTGGGCGGTCGTGGAGTCCAGCGCTGTGGGCTGGGCGCTCCTCGCGATCGCCACGGTGCTCTTCGCCCTGAGCCAGGTGGTCAAGTACCTCGTCCCGGGTCGGCGGCTGCGGGACGCCGGTGTCCCGTCCCGCGCCATCGTGGCCGGGGGCGTCCTGGGGATCATCGGCTTCTTCGTCGTCCCCGTCGTCGGGCTGTTCGTGGGCTTCGTGGGCGGGGTGTACCTGGCCGAGCTCGCGCGGCTACGCCGCCACGACGCGGCGTGGCCGTCGACCGTGCACGCCCTCAAGGCCGCCGGCCTGTCGATCCTCATCGAGCTGCTCACCGGCCTTCTCCTGGCCGTGGGCTGGGTAGGAGTCGTGACCTTCGGATGACCCAGACCCACACGTCCCGCACCGACGACGTCATCGCCCTCGGTGACCGGTACGGCGCGCACAACTACCACCCGCTCCCGGTGGTGGTGGCCGAGGCCGAGGGGTGCTGGGTCACCGACGTCGAGGGTCGGCGCTACCTCGACCTGCTCGCCGGCTACTCCGCCCTCAACTTCGGTCACCGCCACCCCCGGCTCGTCGCCGCCGCCAAGCGACAGCTGGACCGGGTCACCCTCACCAGCCGCGCCTTCCACAACGACCAGCTCGCGGCGTTCTCCCAGGAGCTGGCACGGCTGTGCGGCAGGGAGATGGTCCTCCCCATGAACACCGGTGCGGAGGCCGTCGAGACCGCCATCAAGACCGCCCGTAAGTACGCGTACCAGGTCAAGGGGGTCCCGGACGGACAGGCGACCGTCGTCGTGGCCCACGGCAACTTCCACGGCCGGACGATCACAATCGTCTCCTTCTCCGACGACCCGGAGGCCCGTGCCGACTTCGGCCCGTACACGCCCGGATTCGTCAGCGTCCCGTACGGCGACGTGGCTGCCCTCGAGGCCGTCGTCGACGAGCGAACCGCGGCCGTGCTCGTCGAACCCGTCCAGGGGGAGGCCGGGGTCGTCATCCCCCCGCCCGGCTACCTCGCCGGCGTCCGTGCCGTCTGCGACCGGCACGGCGCGCTGATGATCGCCGACGAGATCCAGTCGGGCCTCGGGCGTACGGGGAGCACGTTCGCGTGTGACCTGGAGGGCGTCGTGCCCGACCTGTACGTGCTGGGCAAGGCGCTCGGCGGCGGGATCGTGCCCGTCTCGGCGGTGGTCAGCCGGCGTGACGTCCTCGGCGTCTTCCGGCCGGGCGAGCACGGCTCGACCTTCGGCGGCAACCCGCTGGGCGCCGCCGTGGGACGTGAGGTCGTCGCACTGCTCGCCACCGGCGAGCTCCAGGAGCGGGCTGCCCGGCTCGGTGAGCGCCTGGCCGATCGGCTGTCCGTCCTCCCGCGCCACCTCGTCACGGACGTGCGAGTCCGGGGGCTGTGGGCCGGCGTCGACCTCGCGCCCGAGGCCGGCCCCGCTCGTGAGGTGTGCGAGCGGCTGATGACGCTCGGGGCGCTCGCGAAGGACACCCACGTCCGGACGATCCGGCTCGCGCCGCCGCTGGTCATCGAGCCCGACGAGCTGGACTGGGCCGTCGACCGGCTGGCCGAGGCGATCGCCGGTTAGGGAATCGCCGGCAGGCGAATCGCCTGCTAGGGACTGTCTTGCCTCTCCCGCCGGCGGGTCGGCGCAGGTGTCAGCCGCTGGGTCGGTGGTGTCGGCGGGGGTGGACCTCGATGACCGGCGGTGCGCTGCCCGGTTCTGTGTGCGGCCCTGCGGGGGGCCCGGTGGCGGGGGTCCGCCGCAGCAGCGCACCCAGCCGGCGTTCGCAGGGTCCGGGGTCCGGATCGATGCCCGCCGCCGGATCTCGACCGGTGGTGCCGCTCGGACCGGCCAGCGCGCCACCCAGCGGCGGCAGCGGCCGGGTGGTGCAGCGGCGGCCCAGCGGCGAGATCTGGGACAGCGCCCCGGTGTCCGGGTCCAGCCGG